>NZ_JBICMI010000016.1:0-11532 GCF_043106155.1 Pseudomonas sp. FYR_7 | reverse complement strand
GGTGGAGCTAAGCGGGATCGAACCGCTGACCTCCTGCATGCCATGCAGGCGCTCTCCCAGCTGAGCTATAGCCCCAGATTTTTAGCCTCGCGGCCCAGCACTGCCGAAACAATGCTTGTATAAAACTGGCGTCCCCTAGGGGACTCGAACCCCTGTTACCGCCGTGAAAGGGCGGTGTCCTAGGCCACTAGACGAAGGGGACGAACCTTCTTACCTTCAAGAACGTGCTGCTGGTGCCCGTTCTACGTGCCAGCCATTGGCTGACAACAGGAATTTGGTGGAGCTAAGCGGGATCGAACCGCTGACCTCCTGCATGCCATGCAGGCGCTCTCCCAGCTGAGCTATAGCCCCACAGAGTCACGCTGAACCGATACGCTGGCTGGGTGCCTAGCATTTCGTTTATGTTCATCGCTGTGGACGGGGCGCATATTAAGTTCCAGGTGCAGGCCTGTCAAACTAAATCTTCAAAAAAACCAAAATTTTTTTCACAGATAACAATCACTTACCGCCCTGCCCCGCAATGTCGGCCGATCAGCAGGGTCAGAACAGTCTTCAGCCTTGGATCATTGCGCGCGAGACCGGCAGACCGTCATGGAAACGACAGCCTGCCCGCCTGCCTCATCTCAAGCGATGGTAGCCAGCTGCTTTTCCCATTCCTTGTTTTCTTTCTTGGAAACACCGCCCAGCAAATCCAATGCCTGACGCAGACGATAGCGGGTCAAGTCAGGGCCGAGGATTTCCATGGCATCGAGCACCGACACCGAGCTTGCCTGCCCAGTAATGGCGGCGAACATCAAGGGCATGGCGTCACGCAGCTTCAGTTCCAATGCATCGACCACGCACTGGATGCAACCGGTGATGCGCTCTTTCTCCCATTGACGCAGACTCTCTAGCTTCCACAGGATCAATTGCAACACCTGGCGCACCTGATCGACCGACAACTTCTTGCTTTCGAACAGCTTGGCGTCAAGCTTCAGTGCGCCTTCGAAGAAGAACCCGCCCAGGGGCACCACCTGACTGAACGTTTCAACCCGGCCCTGCACATGCGGCGCGATCTTCATCATGTAGTCGCTGTTGAACGCCCACTTCTGCAGGCGCTGGGCAAAGGCCTCCACCGGGAGCTCACGCAGCCATTGGCCGTTGAGCCAGGAGAGCTTCTCGATGTCGAAGATCGGCCCGCCCAACGAAACGCGAGACAGGTCGAAATGCTCGACCATCTCGGCCAGCGAGAACTTCTCGCGCTCATCGGGCATGGACCAACCCATCCGGCCCAGGTAGTTGAGCATGGCCTCGGGCATGAAGCCCATGCGCTCGTAGAAGGTCACCGACGTCGGGTTCTTGCGCTTGGAAAGCTTGGACTTGTCCGGGTTACGCAGCAGGGGCATGTAGCACAGCTTGGGTTGCTCCCAACCGAAGTACTCGTACAACTTGATCAACTTGGGCGCCGACGGCAGCCACTCTTCACCGCGCAGTACGTGGGTGATGCCCATCAGGTGATCATCGACCACATTGGCGAGGAAGTACGTGGGCAGGCCATCGTTTTTCATCAACACTTGCATGTCCATGCGATCCCACGGGATCTCCACGTCGCCGCGCAGCATGTCCGGCACCACGCACACACCCTCGGTGGGCACTTTCATACGGATCACATGGGGCTCGCCTGCGTCCAGCCGGCGCTGCACTTCATCGGCGCTCAGCAGCAGTGCACGCCCGTCGTAACGAGGCGTCTCGCCGCGGGCCTGCTGTTCGGCGCGCATCTGCTCCAGCTCCTCGGCGGTGCAGAAGCAGTAGAACGCATGACCGGCGTCGACCAGCTGCTTGGCATACTGGGCGTAGATTTCACCGCGCTCGCTCTGCCGATACGGGCCATGCGGGCCACCCACGTCCGGGCCCTCGTTCCACTCGATACCCAGCCAACGCAAAGCATCGAAGATCTGCTGCTCTGACTCGCGCGTGGAGCGCAACTGATCGGTGTCTTCGATGCGCAGGATGAACTCGCCGCCGTGCTGCTTGGCGAAGCAGTAGTTGAACAGGGCGATGTAAGCGGTGCCGACATGGGGGTCGCCGGTAGGCGATGGCGCGATACGCGTGCGTACGGTGGTCATGGGAGTCTCGAACGGAAGATGAAACAAAGCCTCGATGTTAGCAGGTGGCGGGCACCGGGCTCCAGCGATGCGGTTAACCTGGGCCTGCCCTCATGATGCCGCGCCCTCGGTATGGCCTACCGTGGGGCGGCTTGCGTGCAGGGCGATGTCGCCTGCTCATGCAGGCCACCAGGCATCAACTTGCGATCAGGCGATCTCGCAGCTGGGAGATCTCGTCACGCAACTGGGCAGCGGCTTCGAACTCCAGGTCACGGGCATACTGCATCATCTTGTCTTCGAGCTGCTTGATACGCTTGGTGATCTCGCCTGGGGTGCGCAACTCGGCTTCGTAGCGCGCGCTCTCCTCTGCCGCCTTGGCCATCCCCTTGCGTTTTTTGCTACGAGCACCCGGGACGGTTGCACCTTCAAGGATATCGGTGATGTCCTTGACCACGCTCTTGGGCACGATACCGTGCGCTTGGTTGAAGGCGATCTGTTTTTCTCGACGCCGCTCGGTCTCGTCAATGGCCCGCTGCATCGAACCGGTGATGGCGTCGGCATACAGAATCGCCCGGCCATTGAGGTTGCGCGCAGCACGGCCAATGGTCTGGATCAGTGAACGTTCGGAGCGCAGGAAGCCTTCCTTGTCCGCATCCAGAATGGCAACCAGCGAAACCTCGGGCATGTCCAGGCCTTCGCGCAACAGGTTGATGCCGACCAGTACATCGAACGTGCCCAGCCGCAAGTCGCGGATGATCTCGACACGTTCCACGGTGTCGATGTCTGAGTGCAGGTAACGGACCCTTACGTCATGGTCTGCCAGGTAATCGGTCAAGTCCTCGGACATGCGCTTGGTCAATGTGGTGGCCAGCACACGCTCGCCCAGGGCCACACGCTTGCGGATCTCCGACAACAGGTCGTCTACCTGGGTCAGCGCAGGGCGTATTTCGATCTGCGGGTCGACCAGACCTGTCGGACGCACTACCTGCTCGACGACGCGCCCAGCATGAGCCTCTTCGTAGGGGCCGGGCGTTGCGGATACGAAGATGGTCTGCGGACTGACGCTCTCCCATTCGTCGAAGCGCATGGGGCGGTTGTCCAGCGCCGACGGCAGACGAAACCCGTACTCCACCAGCGTTTCCTTGCGCGAACGGTCCCCTTTGTACATGGCACCCACCTGGGGAACGCTGACGTGCGACTCATCGATGACCAGCAGCGCGTCGGCGGGCAGGTAGTCATACAGCGTAGGTGGTGGTGCACCTGCAGGACGACCGGACAAATAGCGAGAGTAGTTTTCGATACCGTTGCAGTAACCCAGCTCCATGATCATTTCCAGGTCAAAGCGGGTACGCTGCTCAAGACGCTGGGCCTCCACGAGCTTGTTGGCCTTGTGCAGGTACTCAAGCCGGTCGGCTAATTCTTCCTTGATGCCTTCCACCGCCTGAAGCAGCGTTTCTCGCGGCGTCACGTAGTGGCTCTTGGGGTAGAACGTGAACCTTGGCAACTTGCGCAGGATTTCGCCCGTCAGCGGATCGAATGCGGCGATGTTTTCCACCTCGTCGTCGAACAGCTCGACGCGGATGGCTTCGAGGTCCGATTCGGCCGGGTAGATATCGATGACATCCCCACGCACACGGAAGGTGGCACGGGCGAAGTCCATTTCATTGCGGGTGTACTGCAAGTCGGCCAGCCGGCGTAGCAGCGCGCGCTGGTCGAGCTTGTCGCCCCGGTCGATGTGCAGCACCATCTTGAGGTAGGTTTCAGGGCTGCCCAGTCCGTAGATGCAGGACACGGTGGTGACGATGATTGCGTCACGCCGTTCGAGCAGCGCCTTGGTGGCGGAAAGGCGCATCTGCTCGATATGGTCGTTGATCGAGGCATCCTTCTCGATGAAGGTATCCGATGAGGGCACATAGGCTTCGGGCTGGTAGTAGTCGTAGTAGGAGACGAAGTACTCCACCGCATTGTTGGGGAAGAAGGCCTTGAATTCGCCGTACAACTGTGCCGCCAGCGTCTTGTTCGGTGCCAGGACCAAAGTGGGGCGCTGCACCTGCTGGATCACGTTGGCGATACTGAAGGTCTTGCCAGAGCCGGTCACGCCCAGCAAAGTCTGGTGCGCCAACCCCGCCTCGATGCCCTCGACCATTTGCCGAATGGCCTCTGGCTGATCGCCTGCTGGCTGGAACCGGGTGACGAGCTGGAACTCTGACATGTCGAACCTCGCGGCGCTGCACTGTAAATTTAGCCAGTAGTCTATACCCAAATGGGCACGCTGGGGGACGCTTTGAAAGCCCAACGGTGACCCCGTGTTACGGTGGACAGGGCAAAGGCTGCAAGGGTCGAAAATTTTTTGCGCAAATAGTCGTAAAAGCGGCGTCGCAGTGTCGCAGTGACCGTGCCGGATCACTATACTGACTCCCCGTTTGTGCCCCGCTTCAGTGCATTCGGCTGGAGCGGATACTCCCCTTACACTCCTATCCGAGCCAAGGTAACAATGAGCCTGTTTTCCGCTGTCGAGCTGGCACCCCGCGACCCTATCCTGGGCCTCAACGAAGCATTCAATGCCGACCCACGCACCGACAAGGTGAACCTTGGGGTGGGCGTCTACTGCAATGAGGAAGGCCGCATTCCGCTGCTGCGGGCCGTGATCGAAGCCGAGACCCAGCGTGCCGCCCAGCACGCCTCGCGTGGCTACCTGCCGATCGACGGCATCGCGACCTATGACCAAGCGGTGCAGAAACTGTTGTTCGGTGCCCAGTCCCCATTGCTGGCCGATGGCCGGGTGGTTACCGTCCAGGCAGTGGGCGGTACGGGCGCACTGAAGATCGGCGCCGACTTCCTCAAGCGCGTATCCCCCGAGGCCGTGGTCGCCATCAGCGATCCTAGCTGGGAAAACCACCGCGCGCTGTTCGAGTCAGCGGGCTTCCCGGTTCATACCTATCGTTACTATGACGCCCCGACCAACGGCGTGAATCGGGCTGGCATGCTCGAGGACCTCGAAGCGTTGCCCGCTGGCTCCATCGTGGTGCTCCACGCCTGCTGCCACAACCCGACCGGGGTGGACCTGGACCTGGAAGACTGGAAGAACGTCCTGCAAGTGGTCAAGGCCAAAGGTCATGTGCCTTTCCTGGACATGGCCTACCAAGGCTTTGGAGACGGCATCGCCGAGGACGCCTTTGCCGTGCGCCTGTTTGCCGAGTCGGGCCTTGAATTCTTCGTCTCCAGCTCGTTCTCCAAATCGTTCTCCTTGTACGGTGAGCGCGTGGGCGCACTGTCGATCGTGACGGCGTCCAAAGACGAAAGCACCCGCGTCCTGTCCCAGGTCAAGCGGGTCATCCGTACCACCTACTCCAACCCGCCTACCCATGGCGCCACGATCGTTGCGACGGTGCTCAACAGCACAGAGTTGCGGCAGATGTGGGAAACCGAGCTGGCAGAAATGCGCGAGCGCATTCATGGTATGCGCAAGCAGATGGTCGAGTTGCTGGCCCATTATGGTGCCAAGCGCGACTTCAGCTTCGTGGGTCGCCAGGTCGGCATGTTCTCCTACTCGGGCCTGACCGTGGAGCAAGTCGCCCGGCTGAAGAACGAGTTCGGCATCTACGCACTGGACACTGGCCGCATAGCCGTGGCTGCGCTGAACCAGAGCAATATCCATGTGGTGACCAAAGCCATCGTTGAAGTGCTGTAACTGATTGATTTCGCAGGGGTGACTTGACTTACCCCTGCTGTTGAGTAAGATACGTGCACATTCCGCGATAGCTCAGTCGGTAGAGCAAATGACTGTTAATCATTGGGTCCCTGGTTCGAGTCCAGGTCGCGGAGCCAGATAATCAAGATCCTTCACAGGGTTTTGAGAAGAATCCAGAAACGCCGCTTTGAGGGATGCTGTCGAAACAGACATACCCAAAGCGGCTTTTTTGTGCCCGCTGTGGGTATGCCTGGGCTGGTGCTTATAGCTTGATCCGCGTGGCGTGGATACCGTTCAGGCGCTCAACTGGGTCCAAGGCCATAGACCTTTCTCCAGCGCATCGACTCATCACGTCAGCACATACTGCAACCCGTGATGCTCCAGCAGGGTACGCATTTCTCGCAGGCTGACGAGCCGTCGCTCACTGATCCACGGCCACTCCGGTCGCCGGATATGAAACCGCTCACCTTCCTGAGCGATGGGCGTATACACCAGCCCGCCCGTGCGGCTGCGATGCACCAACTGCAACTGCCCATCGGTGCTCTCGAACGTGAATGCGCCGGTATGCCTGAGCATGACCGACAGTTCCTCGCTGGCCGGCTTCGCCGCTTTAATCGGTACCTGCAGGCGAAGATCGCTCTTGACCCGGCGTACATCCATGGCCTCATCAATGGCCGCCAGTCCAGGATCGGCACCAATGCCGCCGGGCAGACCCACCTCAATATCCTCGACGCGCAAGCTGATTGCCCCCTGAAGTTCGCTTACGCCGTGCACACCTTCGAAATCGCTGGCGTGGCTATTCCCCACCAGCGCAACCCACCGGCTCGGGCCTCGCACCCCCTGGTCCGCCTCGATGATTTCATGCGCGTAAAAGTTCATCATTTGCTGGCGGATCACCGCCGATGGCGGGTCGGCCCAAGCCTGGCGATAACTGGCCATGCAGTCGATGGACTGGATACGGATACCGGCCTTCTGCGCCGCAATCAGCACGTTGCGAAACGAATAACGGCTCGCCAGATCGACCCCGTGACCTTCATCCAGATTATTCACATAGGTGCTCAACCGGGCGGGCATCTTGCCCGAGCGGTTGAATACATCAAGGTCAGCCTGATGGAAGTCGGTCATGAAATGCTCAACGTAGAGCACCTTGATTTTTTCGCGCCTGAGCATAGGCATGTTGTCTATCAGAAACTGCTTGCTGCCCAGCCCCGAATGACTTTCACCGATGACCAGCCCTTCGCTGTTCTGGTAGAGGCTGCGGATGATCAGCTTGGCGCTGGCATCACGAGGCAGAGTCGGTATTGCAGGCCGCGCGGGTGGTATGACATTTTCAAGATAGCCGACGGCGTCGGTTGCAAGCGCGTCGCGGCTGGCACGGAATGCCCGGTAGCTCGCTTCTACCTGAGGGTCTAAGCTGCTCATGATTCCACTCAGCGCGCGCTCCTCCCCCGGGGCATTGGCGGCGGCCTCAAGCAAAGGACGCGTTTCGCTCGGAATCTCGTAGGGCGTTGCAGGCAGAGACTGCACGGCAGGCGCATCGCTTCGCCGCCCCCATGCCCCGAGCAATTTGCGGGGCAGCCCGCCACCCTGTAAACCCGAGCGCTGTAGAGGTTGCCACTGGCCGTCTGCTGTCATGCGGATGGGCAGGTTGCGATAGAACGAGTATGGATTCTCCGGGTCGATGACCACCCAGCTGCCCATCTGCTGCACAAAACGGACCTCGAAGGGTCGCTCGTCAATCAGCGCATAGAACTTGCCATTCTGCAGATAGATACCCTCCTGCCCGCCACTCCCAGGCTCAGCGCTGAGGATGATGTTGGTTTCAAAAGGCGCCAGCAGGTCGTGCTGGTCAACCGGCCGGAACGGTTCAGGTACCCAGGTTTCAATCTCGGCGGGTGTCGCGCAGGCCGCCTCCTCTTCCGGCGTGGCCAGGGTTTCGCCCTCAGGCACCTGTGGATCAATCAGCATTTGCTCGTCACCTACGCCTACGGCACCGGCCAGCATGGCGGTGTTGAACAGGGTGTCGATGGCGGCGAAGATTGTGCCGGTCACACCGGCCTGTCGCTCGCTCGTAGTATGACCGTTGACAGCCTGGTCGATGTTCAGCCCCATATCCGCAAGGCCTGCGCCGACCACCGCCAGTGCAATCGGCCAGTCGACCGCTGTCATGGGCCCTGCTACCTGGCCGAAGGCCTTGAGGTAGCCGATCCACAGTTGTTTACGCAGGTCAGCGTTGCTGCGCAGGGCGAACTGTGCGTCGTCGATCATGCGCTGGTGCGCGGCATCGCGCAGGTGGCTGAACGCATCGCCCGACAGGGTCGAATCGAGCTGATTGAGGCACTTGTGATCATCACCACCCCAATTGAAGAACAGTAGATCGATCAGGTGATTGAGGCCGAGGCGATCGTCTTTTTGCGCACGGCTGGACAATGGGAAGTGCGCCATGAAGCGCGCCCGGTTTTCGGCTTCGTTGGTATTGTTCAATACCCACCAGTAAAGGTCCTGACGCGTTGGGAAAAAGTGCAGGGCTTCCGTTTCACCTGGGGTGTACAGCAGTTGCGAACCATCCTCCAGCACAATGCGCAGAAAGTCGCTGGCAACATGCCCGCCGATGTCGAAGGTACACACGCGATAACCGGCGGCTGGCGGTACAACTGCCTGAAGTTGCTCCAACGTGGGTGATGCGATATCAAGACCCGTCAGCGCCGTGGCGACGCGGCGAACGAGGTGGGCCAACGCGGTACTGCTGTCGACCGAGCACATCTCGATCACCTTGGCGAGGAAGTTGACCTTCGCCAGTACGCGAAAATGCTCAGCATGTTTTTGCCAGAACGCCTGGAGCCTATGGTGGAACTGGGTACTGAAGTCGATTTGCCAGAAATCCTCGAGCACAGCCTGGGGCTCCAAACGGATCTCATTGTGCTCGTCATAGAAACCAGGGCCAGGGCCATTACTGTAAAAGCCGGTCAGATAACTGAGCAGGTCGCTGTTGTCCTGGTCATGAACGTCGAAACGGTGCATGACCAACTGCGGCAGTGTGAAGGATTGGACAGGCGGGTCCAGGTGCTGCCAGCCGCTGAAGGTGCGAGGGCTGCTCTGGGCGGTATCGAAACGGTTGAGGTAGACCTGGTCAGGGTCTAGGTGCGACAAGTTGTGTTTTCTCAACAGCGCCACGGCGGTGTCCCGGGCCGACTGGCGCATATCAGGGCAGGCTGCCACAAGTGGAGCGGCGATGGCGCGTAGCTGGGATTCGGCGTGCGGGGACAGAATCTGCAGGCCCATGGTTAAGTTCCTCAAGGTGTATGAAGTCATGAGGTTGAGCCGTTACAATTTTTTGGAGCGCTAGTTATCAACCACCTTCCACACGGCCTTCATCCTCCGTGAAACGTGCGGTGAAGCGTAAGTCAGGAGTGATCCACCTGCCCTATGGGGTAGAACTCACCTCGGCTCCACACGCCCAGCCATTGCTGATCTGCGATTTGCCGGGTAACGGCCAACTCGACCAGCTGATAGAAGACATTGCGGTGAATCAACGCCTCAAGGTTGCTGCGCATCAGCACATAAGGTGAAGGCGCTTGGGTGACGGGGTCAGTCACTACCCGCAGCGGGTGGTCAGGCCCTGCTTCGACCTGATCGTCCACATTGTTGGTGAAGCGCAACACCTGCTGCTCCCCCTCCCCCGTCACATCCAGGGCCACGGCCACGAACGGCGCGTCATCCACTTTGATGCCGACCTTCTCGACCGGCGTCACCAGAAAGTAATCATTCCCGTCGCGGCGGATGATCGAAGAAAAGAGCTTTACCATCGGTTTGCGGCCGATAGGCGTGCCCAGGTAGTACCAGGTCCCGTCCCGTGCGATACGCATGTCGATGTTGCCGCAGAAATCGGGATTCCAGAGGTGCACAGGCGGCAAGCCCTTGGACGTTGGTAGCTGCGTCAGCAGGTCATTGGCTTTGCCCGTCTCATTCATCGCAGTGCCTCACCGACTCATGCCAAGAAGGCTACGAGCGTACTCGCGCATGGGCGCCGCAAGCAAATCCCTGGGCGTCTGGTCATGGAACGTCAACAAACCGCCACGGCTTTTGATACGGACCGTGTCTATCAGGTAGCGGGTACTGGTTTCGATGAGCATCATCTGTACCACGCCGCTATCCCAACCCAGTCGGTCCACGGCCTGTTCGTCATACCACTCGTCCCCATTGCCGATGCGGTCATCGGTGCGAGCGAAACGGGTATAGAGCACGTAGTCGGCCCCAAATGAACGTGCCTGCGCGATCGCCTCTTCCAGACCCAGCGGTGCCTCGGCACGGCGTACCATCGGGAAATACTCGACGAAGCTTTTGAAGGCCTCTTCGGCCACCGCATTGTGCTGCGGAACAGGGCCTTTGCCGGGCGGCACGAATGCGCCTTGCCCAATGAAGATGAAGGAATCGGGCTGCAGTCGAATCGACAGCGTACGACGGGTATCGCTGTGATCCAGCAGGCCGGCATCGCTCATGTGATAGCGAACACCTTCCCCCATATCACTCACTTTCATGCACCCGCCCAACGCCGCAAGCGTCAGCACCAAGACCAGGCTCCGCATCATTCCTCCAATGGCCGGCGTCAAAAAAGCCGGCGAATGGCTGACGAATGCAGCTTTTGCGCCAGCTTTGATTTGATCGCCAGCGTGGGCCGGTGCTGACTCAATTGGCGGGGTCGGGGTCGCGCTTGCGTTTATTGCCCATGCGTACGCCGATGTCCATCAGGAACTGGAAGAAGCCTTCCTGATCTTCCAGCACATTGCTCCAGAACGGGGAGTGATAGAGCGCTACAGCCCCATGGACCAGTGCCCAGGCGGCGCAATAGTGGAAATAAGGGGGTACATCTTCAAGCTTGCCCTCACTGATGCGGCCTTTGATCAGTTGCGTAAGGCGATCGAAGTTGGAGGCGCGAATACTATGCAGTTGCTCGACCAGTTCGGGCACCTGGTTACCCTTGACGACCTTCTCCTCCAAACGATCGAAGAGCCTGTAGCGTTGCGGGTCGCGCATGCGAAATTCGAAGTAGGCGCGCGACAGGGCTTCCTTGTCGCGGTCCACATCGGCCGAGTGCAGCAGCTCGTTGAGATCGCGCTCATAGTCCAGCATCAGGCGCAGGTAGATTTCTGCCTTGGACTTGAAATGCTTGTAGATCGTGCCTTTGCCGATACCCACGGCGTCGGCGATCATTTCGACGGTGACGCTGTCCTCGCCTTGCTCGAGGAACAGCTTGAGGGCGGTGTCTAGGATTTCCTGTTCGCGACGGCGAAACTCACGGACCTTACGAGGTTCTTTCTGCATGGGAAGGACTGGCTGACGATCGAAGCGGATTATTATGCCTAACTTGCGCGAAATTGCACGGATCATCCGTGGTCATCTCGGTTTGTACTGGTGTGCGGGGCATCTCGATCGTTGGCAGCTTGGCCTGGGGTATTCCAAATCTGTTTAAAAAACGATCAGTTTTGGCTGGCATTGTGCGTAGCCTGGGCGATACTCAAAGGGTCGGCGCGGCGCATCCCCCCGAGTGACGCGGCGATAAAGGTACTCAGGGACCGCGTACCTTTGTTCTACTCCTAATGGTCTTAACCCGGATTCCTCCCCCAGAAGCCGGGTTTTTTTTGGGTAAGGTGTTTGAGGCAGGTCCCGCCATCTCCCCGCTACCCTGCTGCTCTTGCTTTGGCTCTTGCTCTTGCTCTTGCTCTTGCTCTTGCTCTTGCTCTTGCTCTTGATCTTGAT
>NZ_JBICMI010000015.1:0-5927 GCF_043106155.1 Pseudomonas sp. FYR_7 | reverse complement strand
GCCTGTGTGCCGGGGTTTTTTTTGCCTATGCGGGGCCTGTCGCTGGTAAGCCAGGTGACGTGCCCGGTACACAGTTTTCGTTTTTGGCTTACCAGCATGGGACTATCCGTATTCAGCTGGCAAAAAATGCTCCTGAATAGATCCAAAAAACAGTAAATTACCCTTTACAAGCCTGTTCTATCGGCATTATCTTCTGAATCAGGCCGCCCCATGCGGCCAGCGTCGCTCGGACGGTTCCGGGCGCTTACGTTTTCAGAGGAAACCATGGCCAATCCAGGTTTGCCGCGCCGCTTTGCGCGCATCGATCGTCTCCCGCCCTACGTCTTCAACATCACTGCCGAGCTCAAGATGGCTGCCCGCCGCCGTGGCGAGGACATCATCGACCTGAGCATGGGTAACCCCGATGGGGCCACGCCGCCGCATATCGTCGAGAAGCTGGTGCAGGTCGCTCAGCGCGAGGATACCCATGGCTATTCCACATCCCGCGGCATCCCTCGCCTGCGTCGCGCCATCTCGAACTGGTACAAGGAGCGCTACGAGGTCGACATCGATCCTGAAGAAGAGGCCATCGTCACCATTGGCTCGAAAGAGGGCCTGGCACACCTGATGCTGGCCACCCTGGATCAAGGCGATACGGTACTGGTGCCCAACCCCAGCTACCCAATTCATATCTACGGCGCTGTGATCGCCGGGGCCCAGGTGCGTTCTGTTCCGCTTGTGCCGGGCGTGGATTTCTTCAACGAGCTTGAGCGGGCCATTCGCGAGTCCATCCCCAAGCCCAAGATGATGATTCTCGGCTTCCCGTCCAACCCGACCGCCCAGTGCGTGGAGCTGGACTTCTTCGAGCGCGTGGTGGCATTGGCCAAGCAATATGGCGTGCTGGTGGTGCACGACCTGGCGTATGCCGACATCGTGTACGACGGCTGGAAAGCGCCGTCTATCATGCAGGTGCCTGGCGCCAAGGACATTGCGGTGGAGTTCTTCACCTTGTCTAAAAGCTACAACATGGCCGGCTGGCGGATCGGCTTCATGGTCGGTAACCCCGAACTGGTCAACGCCCTGGCGCGCATCAAGAGTTACCACGATTACGGTACTTTCACGCCTTTGCAGGTGGCTGCCATCGCAGCGCTGGAAGGGGATCAGCAGTGCGTACGGGATATTGCCGAGCAGTACCGTCAGCGTCGCAATTTGCTGGTCAAGGGCTTGCACGAGTTGGGCTGGATGGTCGAGAACCCCAAGGCGTCCATGTACGTCTGGGCCAAGATCCCGCCTGAGTATGCACACCTGGGTTCGCTCGAGTTTTCCAAGAAACTCCTCGCCGAGGCCAAGGTGTGTGTTTCGCCAGGTATCGGCTTTGGCGACTATGGTGACGACCATGTGCGGTTTGCCTTGATCGAGAACCAGGATCGGATTCGTCAGGCCATTCGCGGTATCCGCCAGATGTTCCGGGCTGACGGGCTGGCGCGCAAGTAACCTTTGACGGCCTGCCGTTGGAATTTCCGGCGGCAGGTGCGCAGCGCCCGACGGCAGGACAGGCTTCCGTATGTCCCCTATCGTGCTAACTGACTACCTTCGGCACTCATTTCTCGCACGATGACAGTGACATGAGTGTTTTTACCGCCTATTTCTGTGGGACAGGTTCCCATCGCTTCGACGACACCAACACCAATTTCTGGAATGGCGAACTGGTTTCGACCCTGGCCAGCCATGACCAGGGCCGCGAGTTTGCCCACTGGGTCGCTGTCGACGGTCCGGGCAGCGGCAATCTTCAGGACGACAGCCTTTTCGTCGATCCCGGCGGTTATTACAACTGGACAGGGCAGTTGTTTGGCCGCGGCTGGGAAGAAAACGTCAGCCATGTGCTTCAGATCATCAAAGGCGAAAGCCGCTGGCAGCGCACCAAACTGAGCGAGGCCGAATATAGGCGGCTTAAAGATGCCGGCGTCCCTGTGCCGGAAGTGGCGTCGACCGCTTCGTGGTTCTGGAGGACCTATGACTACGGTGATCGCCAACCCACGCCGCAGGCATTACAGGAACGCATCATTCATCTGTTTCGTAAGCCGCTTGTGCCTACACAGGTCAACCTGGTCGGCTGGAGTCGCGGCGGCATCAGCTGCCACATGCTGGCCAATGCCATGGCCAAGGACCCGGAGCTGTGCGATGTCCCGGTCAATATTTTTACCATTGACCCGGTTCCAGGCATTGGCAATGTGCAGCCAGAGCGCGTGATGCTGTCGGCCAATGTGCGTGAGTACGTAGGGTTCTACTCCCGTGACGAACGCTCCAAAGGGTTCGCCTGTGTGGTGCCAGACGTGCAGCCCGGTACGCGGATAGGCGTGTTTCCCATGCCGGGTCGGCATGCGACGCTGGTGGGGAACGCGTCGGTTGACGGTGCTGGCAGCGGCCAAGTGCTGGTCGAGCCGGGCTTGGTGGTCAGGCACTACGCCGAAGTGTGCCTCAGGCGCTGGGGTGTCGAATTGGCCAAGTGCCTGGACTTGAGTGAGGAACAAGTGATGGGCTATCACAAGGCAATGGCGGACTGTGAAGACCAGTACCAAGCAATGCGTCGCAAGTCCTACACCGTCGTGACCGAAGGTAGCCGTGACGACAGGCTGTTACATCAAGGCACCCGGCAAACGACCTTCAGCCATGTCCGCGGCGATCCCTATTGCCCAGCTGCAGGTCTTGGCCTGACGCAGTGCGATGGGGATACCTATAAAGCGTTGCGCTAACTTGACCCGAGGGGGAAGAGGGTGTCTGGTGACAGTCAATCGCCTGCAGTTATTTTTTTCTGCCCCTCTATTCAATCACCCCCGCTTGGCCCGAGAATGGCTGCTCGGGCCAGCCCCGATCTCAACCACCTTCCTTCCGTGCAATCATGTCCGAATATAACCCTTGCCTTGACTGCGGCGCTTGCTGCGGGTATTTCCGTGTGTCCTTCTTCTGGGGTGAATGCCAGTCCTCCGGCGGTGTGGTGCCTGACGATCTGGTGGTGCAGGTGAGTCCGTCTCGGGTGGCCATGATTGGCACCGACGCCAAGCCCTGCCGTTGTACCAGCCTGCAGGGCGAGGTGGGGCAAGGCGTTGCCTGCGCCATCTACGCCAACCGTTCCAGCACCTGCCGCGAGTTCGAGGCGTCGTGGGAAGGGGGCGTACACAACCCACGCTGTGATACCGCCCGGGCTGCCTACGGTCTACCGCCATTGACTCCGCCTGGGGCCAATGAGCCCCATTGGCCCGATGATGGGGCTGAGGTCGCCTAAGTCGGCATGTAGAGGTTCGCTTATTAGCGTCCTAACTGTCGACTTTGCACCGCCGTGGAGTTTTGCAATGCCTGAAGGCCGCGCATGACGCTAAACTGTCATCTTACCCAGCAATGGACAGGTGAGCCGGCGTGACCCCACCCCGAAGTTTCCCGAGTGATCTGTGTCTCGATAGCCCGCGCCTTTACCTGCGCCCCATGCGCCACGCAGATGCGGCAATGTGGTTGGCGATCATGGCCGACCCGGAAGTCATGCGGTACTGGCACCACGCGCCCTGGCAGAGTCTGGCTGAAGCCCAGAGCGCACTGGCAGCTGATCGTGAGGCGTATGCCAATGGAGAGCAACTCAAGCTTGGCATGTATCGCCGGGACAACGGCGAGCTGATTGGCATGGTTCAACTGTTCAACATCGACGACACCTCCCGGCGAGGTGAGATCGGCTATTGCCTGGCCAGCGCCGTGCAGGGAAGGGGGTATATGGATGAAGCATTGACGTGCTTTATCGACTACATCGCCAACACCCTGCACATGCGCCGCCTGGAAGGCGAGATCGACCCTCGCAACCAAGGCTCGGCGCGTACGTTGGAGCGCCAGGGGTTTGTGTTGGAGGGCACCCTGCGGGCGCGCTGGTGCGTAGGCGGTGAGCTATCCGACTCGGGCATTTACGGGCTGCTGCTCGAACCGCCGGTGGCTTGAAAGACTGCGAACACCCAGTTTGGAAGCGGGGGATGACATGGGTTATGGTCATCCCCTGTACCGTCCTCCCAGGTGTCCTTTGCCCGCTTTTTATCTCAGTATCACGCTCCTGCTGTACTTGGTCGCTCTGTGCTTCGATGGCGCCTCGATGAGCGATGGCCACCACATGCCCGCCCTGCAGATGTTGCTGTACGGGCCTTGGGGGGTACCCTTCGGGCTGAACCAGTGGTTCGCCAATCCGTTGCTCGCCCTGGCCATTCTGGCGCATCGGCGCTTTCGCCGCTTGGCCCTGCTGCTAGGGCTTTGTGCTCTGTATCTGGCGGCAACCAGTTTGGGTATCGACCGCCTGCCGGACAATCAGAGTTATGAGTTTCACGACCTGACAGGTTTGGCGGCAGGGTTCTATGTGTGGGTGGCAGCCATGCTGGTATTTTGCCTTGGTCAGGGCTGGTACTGTTTGAAAGCGCGCCAGGCCGCTGATATGCCTGGGTGGAATTGGGCGGATGTTACCCTGATTGCGGCATTGGCGGTGACGTTGTATGCCGCCACGCAGATGCCGTCGTTGCGCTTCGAGCCGAGCAGGGTATTGATGCCGCCGGAGCAGCCTCAGACGCTTTGACACTCAAGGAGAGTTTGCATGATCAAGCACTACCTGGCGGGGCTGGCATTGGCGTGCTGCACGACGCTGGCGATCGCCGCCGAACCTTCTCCAGCCTATACCCGCTGTATGGAGGGTGCCTCCAGTACCCTGGCCATGGGTGAATGCCTCAAGGCTGAGACGCAGGTACAGGATCAACGCCTGAACCGCGTCTACAAGCAGCTGATGGGTAAACTGGCGGCGGATCAGCAAAAGAGCCTGCGTGATGTGCAGCGCAAATGGCTGGTCTATCGGGATGGCAACTGCCAGTTTCACCGCAAGGCCAGCGGCGGCACCATGGCGCAGCTGGAGGGCGGGACCTGCCTGATGGACATGACCCGAGAGCGGGCGGCGGAGCTTGAGCGGATTATGGAACCGTAGCGGTGATGAGTTCTAAACTTGCCACGGTATATGTCTTCTGTAGGATAAAACGTGCAGCGGCTCCAAGCGTTGAGGCAGTGCGCTAATGACTGGGGCCGCTGCGCGGCCCATCGCGGCGCAAGGCCGCTAATACATAGAACTGTTAGTATTCAAAGGATTTGCAAGCGTCAACTCATCTATTGAAGTTATATATTGCAGTTGCTGTTGCTTCTAATCGCGCGGTAGCTCAGGCGCCGCAGATCGCGACTTCAGGAGGCCGAGCGCAGGGCTTGCGGAGGGAGGTGACAGGCATGGATGCCTGTCAAGCGCTGGGCCCCAGGATGGGGCCTGCAGCGCGGTCCTCCCGGGAGCAAGCCCGGAGCGAGGGAACCCCGGAGCGCAGCGTAGGGGCCGGATGATAGGAGCAGGCGGTTTTTGCTTACTTTTTGACAAGACAAAAAGTGAGCCGCCGTAAGGGCGGAAAGGTGACTGTGCGCCACCCTCGCCAATGTATACCAACCTGCAGTATGCGCCCACGCTTTGAAGTTTGAAGTTTGAAGTTTGAAGTTTGAAGTTTGAAGTTTGAAGTTTTATTGCTGAGTGTGGGTATTGAAAGAGAGCATACTCCATTGGCGATGGCGACGCTTAATCACCTTTTCGCCATTACGTGAACTGACCCCCGAATGTTGGACACCTATCTCATCGGAGGGTGTTCCATGACGAAATACAACCTGGCGCTCAAACAGGCACTCATCGAAGAGTGCCTTTCTGCTCCTAGCATTCATGAAGTGGCGCTAAAGCATGACCTCAGTCCATCGATGCTACGTCGGTGGGTAAAGGGCTATGAAAAACACGGCGCAGCCGGTTTAAGTGCCAAGTACAGCCGCTACGATGCCCAGTTCAAATTGAAGGTTTTGCAGTGCATTGAGCAAGAAGGATTGTCTGCCCAGCAAGCCTGCATCCAGTTTGATAT
>NZ_JBICMI010000014.1:0-105049 GCF_043106155.1 Pseudomonas sp. FYR_7 | reverse complement strand
GGCCGGCGGAGGGCTCCAGGGCCGGAGTTCGTTACCTTCGTTCCTAAGGAAACGGGATAGTAGTCGAGCATCAGATGGATCAGTTTTTACACGTCCCCCGACACCTTTTCTGTAGTTGCTTAACTGGAATCCGTCGACGACATAAACCTGAAAACCCATCCCGTGGGCTAGTTCAACCAAGTCCAAGTGGTAGACATTGGTAGCCTCAACGGCGATCGCCGTGTGGGCCGCTTGCTGTTTGAGCCACTTCTTGATTTCTGGCTTAGCGTTTTTAATCTTGATAATTTCATCGCGGTCGTCGTGATGAATAACCAGCTCCGCTTTTGCGACATCTACACCCACGATTAACCGATCTACCTGCATTGCCATGGGTGGCTCCTCACGTTATGGTTCTAGGGCTTGAAGGGGTGGGGCGATGTCTCCCACAGTCTGTACTGCTGCTGACAGTCAGAATCGGCTTTAGCGTCCCACCACCCCTTCAAGTCTAACCATACAAGCGGGCCAGCCCGCGAACACCGACACAGCCGATGCCATATACACCGCGTTGGATTCTTCGCGAGCGCCTCCCTTTCATTTCCCCTCGAAACTGCAGTTCCATTGGAAGCAGTCAAACCACCTGATAAATCTGCTAGTAGACGTAGGCGAGCCAGTAGTAAATCATCCAGTCACATACTTCGCCACGGGCTACGTATATGCGTTCGACAGTGCTCCCGACAAAAAAGAAAAAATTTTTCTTCCAAGGCCCTAAACTGGCTTGCGAAGTAAGTGACAGCCCACGTCGCCTGCTCTGGGCCAATGGCATTGCATTAGCAGAATCAGATGCAATAACAACAAGCAGTCAACTCTTGCAATCTGACAATTCAAACACCGCATTGCGCGGTATTCCTGCAGGCACTCAACAGAACTTTTCACCCTATGGTTTTCTGCACGCAGCCCCATCAACACATCTTGTTACGTTCAGCGGGCAGCGGCTCGATACAATGCTGGACTGTTATGTTCTCGGCAATGGACGCCGACTCTACAGTAGCAGATCGAGGCGATTTCTCCAGGCTGACACTATGTCTCCATTCGGTAAAGGCGGGCCTAACGGCTACTGCTATTGCCAGAACGATCCCATCAACCGGCATGACCCTAGTGGAAAAATGTGGGAATGGATCAAGCGCGGAGTAAATTGGCTTGTTGGTCAACGTCCAACTATTTCTGTGGATAGAGCACAGCTACGTATCGGCGGCGAACGCACTCAGAGCCCAAATTTAACACTTATCCTGCATAGAGCCGGGCACACACCAGCACCGGACTCATATCATGTATCTGTAGATATCGGTGACGTCGAGTTTATCGCAGGTGTTGGAAATAGGATTATTAACAGTGCCGAAGTACTAGAACCCCTATCCAGCCTAATAATTAACCGCGCAGAAAATGCAGCCATTGCAGCCGCAGCTAATCTTTTAACCTATCAAGCGACGAACACACTTACTCTCGGCGTTGCCGTCCAGCTGGCAACCCATAGTTACCTTGAAAGAAGACTTATCAGAGACACTATCGGGGAGGTTCGAGTTACACCTATTCAACCTGATCCTTATGACTATATCCGTCACTAAACTTAATTTAACAATCCAGTGGCGCTGTCAAGCAGATTAGCGCAGTGACGTAGTCTTGGGACGCGCTTCGTCCAAGAACGCATCGCTCAGCAAAAACACTTCCACGACAGTTCGAGTGAAATCATACTGCTTCCCTGGTAGCAGCCAGCGACAAGCGAATGCCGATGAATACGCAAAACCAGGTGGACCTGCGCCGCTTCTTGGTCGGGCCGAATGATTGCGAGGTGACCGGGATTGCCATTACCCCGGACAACAAGACGCTGTTCGTCAACATTCACCACCCGGGGAACTGGCCATATACCGACAAGGCTACAGATGCTACCCCGGCTGCGGCCAAGGTGAGACGGCGGGCTTCGACGGTGGTGATTCAGCGCAATGATGGCGGGGAGATCGGGACTGCCTGATCGTCCAGCGTACAGGGGCCGCTTTGCTGCCCATTCGCGGCACAAGGCTCCTGCAGGGGGTACGCGATCTCACAAGGTTCAGGACCTGTGAAATACGAGTGGGAGCGGGCGTGTCGAGGCGTCGAACCGCCGCGAGCACCCTTGCTACGCTCTAGAACTCGGCGAGCCGCCAAACCTCGTAGGCTGGCGTCTCGTACGGGTGGCTTTGCCTGAGCGCTGCGACGACCTGGGCAACTAGATCGTCAGCCACCACCAGCTCCACCTTCCACTCTTCCACCACCTCGACCTGACCGGTTTGCCCGAGATACGGCTGGCTGCCGTCCAACGGACGAAACTGGCCCTGGCCCAAGGTCTGCCAGGCGCAGTGGTCATAATCACCCATGTGCCCACCACCCGCGGCGAACACAGCAGCCTTGACCACCTCAACATGGCTGGCAGGAACAAAGAAGGCGAGCTTGTACACGCCTTAGTTCACCCACACCCGCGCATTACGGAACATGCGCATCAACGCCGCATCTTCCTGCCACTCATCCGGGCGCCACGAGTTCTGTACGGCACGGAACACACGCTCCGGGTGCGGCATCATGATGGTCACGCGGCCGTCGCGGCTGGTGAGCCCGGTGATACCGCGAGGCGAGCCGTTGGGGTTGGCCGGGTAGGCCTCGGTGGCCTTGCCGTGGTTGTCCACGTAACGCAGCGCCACGCAACCGGACACATCAGCCTCCAGCAAGGCCTCTTCACTGGCGAACTCGGCATGGCCCTCGCCGTGGGCGATGGCGATCGGCATGCGCGAACCGGCCATGCCCTGCAGGAAGATCGAGTTGGACTTCTGCACCTCGACCATGGCCACCCGCGCCTCGAACTGCTCGGAGCGGTTACGCACGAAGTGCGGCCAGTACTCGGTACCCGGGATCAGCTCATGCAGATTGGACATCATCTGGCAACCGTTGCACACGCCCAGGGCGAAGCTGTCGTTGCGCTCGAAGAACGCCTGGAAGGCATCACGCGCACGGCTGTTGAACAGGGCTGACTTGGCCCAGCCCTCGCCGGCACCCAACACGTCGCCGTAGGAGAAACCGCCACAGGCGACCAGGCCCTTGAAGGCCTCGAAGTCCACGCGACCGGCAAGAATGTCGCTCATGTGCACGTCGATGGCCGCGAACCCGGCACGGTCGAAGGCAGCCGCCATTTCGACCTGGCCGTTGACGCCCTGCTCGCGCAGGATGGCCACTTGCGGACGCACGCCCTTCTTGATGTAGGGCGCGGCGATGTCATCGTTGACATCGAAGCCAAGCTTGACCGACAGCCCTGGGTTGTCTTCTTCGAGCAGCAGGTCGAATTCCTGATCGGCGCAATCGGCGTTGTCGCGCAGGCGCTGGATCTGGTAACTGGTTTCAGCCCACTGGCGCTGCAGCATGCGGCGGTCGTCATCGAACAGCACTTCGCCGTTCAGGCTGATGGAGATTTCGGCGTTGTTGACCGGCTTGCCGATCACCGCCACGCACTGCTCACCCAGGCCTGCGGCGCTGAACTGGACCAGTACGTCCGGGGTAGCGTCCTGGCGCACCTGGATGACCGCGCCCAGCTCTTCGTTGAAGAGGATCGCCGGGATGTCGGCCTTGCTGTCGGTCAGCGGATCGAGGTGCAAGTCCAGGCCGCAGTGGCCAGCGAAGGCCATTTCCAGCACGGTGGTGACCAGGCCGCCATCGGAACGGTCGTGGTAGGCCAGCAAGTGACCGTCGGCGTTAAGACCCTGGATCACGGCGAAGAACGCCTTGAGGTCTTCGGCGTCGTCGACGTCCGGCGCCTGGGCTGCGATCTTGCCGTAGGTCTGGGCCAGGATCGAGGCACCCATACGGTTCTTGCCACGGCCCAGGTCGATCAGGATGAGGTCGGTCTCGCCCTTGTCCATGCGCAGTTGCGGGGTCAGGGTCTTGCGGATGTCAGTGACCGGGGCGAAGCCTGTGATGATCAGCGACATCGGCGAGGTGACGCTCTTCTCGATGCCCTCTTCGCTCCACTTGGTCTTCATCGACATCGAGTCTTTGCCGACCGGGATGGTGATGCCCAGCTCAGGGCACAGCTCCATGCCGACAGCCTTGACGGTGTCGTACAGGCGCGCGTCTTCACCTGGGTGGCCGGCAGCGGACATCCAGTTGGCCGACAGCTTGATGTCGGACAGCTTGTCGATGTGCGAAGCGGCCAGGTTGGTGATGGTTTCGCCGATGGCCATGCGCCCGGATGCCGGGGCATCCAGCAGTGCCAGCGGAGTACGCTCGCCCATGGCCATGGCTTCGCCGGTGTAGACATCGAAGCTGGTGGCGGTGACGGCGCAGTCGGCCACCGGTACCTGCCAAGGGCCGACCATCTGGTCGCGGGCGACCAGGCCGGTGATGGTGCGGTCGCCGATGGTGATCAGGAAGCTCTTGCTGGCCACGGCCGGGTGGCTCAGCACGCGCTGTACAGCGGTGTCCAGGTCCAGCTCGCTCGGGTCGAAATCATCGCCCAGCTCGGCTTCGCGGGTGACCGAGCGGTGCATGCGTGGCGGCTTGCCCAGCAACACGTCGAGCGGCATGTCGACCGGAGTGTTGTCGAAGTGGCTGTCGGTGACGGTCAGGTGCTGTTCTTCGGTGGCTTCGCCGACCACGGCGAACGGGCAGCGCTCACGCTCGCAGATGGCCTTGAAGCGCTCGAAGTCGACAGCGCTGACGGCCAGCACGTAACGCTCCTGCGATTCGTTGCTCCAGATTTCGTGCGGGGCCATGCCCGGCTCGTCGTTGGGCACATTGCGCAGCTCGAAGCGACCACCGCGGCCACCGTCGTTGACCAGTTCCGGGAAGGCGTTGGAGATGCCGCCGGCGCCGACATCGTGGATGAAGGCGATCGGGTTGGCGTCGCCCAGCTGCCAGCAGCGGTCGATGACTTCCTGGCAACGGCGCTCCATCTCCGGGTTTTCGCGCTGTACCGAGGCGAAGTCCAGGTCAGCCGAGCTGGCACCGGTGGCTACCGACGAGGCAGCGCCGCCGCCCAGGCCGATCAGCATGGCCGGGCCGCCGAGCACGATCAGCTTGGCGCCGACGGTGATCTCGCCCTTCTGCACGTGGTCTTCACGGATGTTGCCCATGCCGCCGGCGAGCATGATCGGCTTGTGGTAGCCGCGCACTTCTTCACCGTGCGGGGTGTTGATGGACTGCTCGAAGGTACGGAAGTAGCCGGTCAGGGCCGGACGCCCGAACTCGTTGTTGAAGGCCGCGCCGCCCAGCGGGCCTTCGATCATGATGTCGAGGGCGTCCACGATGCGCTCAGGCTTGCCGTAGGCCTGCTCCCAGGGCTGCTCGAAGCCTGGGATGCGCAGGTTGGACACGGTGAAGCCGGTCAGGCCGGCCTTGGGCTTGGCGCCGCGGCCGGTGGCACCTTCGTCACGGATTTCGCCGCCCGAACCGGTCGAGGCACCGGAGAAAGGTGCGATGGCGGTCGGGTGGTTGTGGGTTTCCACCTTCATCAGGATGTGTACCGGCTCCTGCACCGCACCGTACTGGCGGGTTTCAGGATTCGGGTAGAAACGACCTGCAACGTTGCCGACGATGACCGAAGCGTTGTCCTTGTACGCCGACAGCACACCTTCGCTGTGCATCTGGTAGGTGTTCTTGATCATGCCGAACAGGCTCTTGTCCTGCGCCTGGCCGTCGATGTCCCAACTGGCGTTGAAGATCTTGTGGCGACAGTGCTCGGAGTTGGCCTGGGCGAACATCATCAGTTCGATGTCGTTGGGGTTGCGCTTGAGGCCCTGGAACGCGGTGACCAGGTAGTCCACTTCGTCCTCGGCCAGTGCCAGGCCCAGGTCGATGTTGGCCTGGGCCAGGGCGTCGCGGCCGCCGGCAAGGATGTCCACCGACGTCATGGGCCTTGGCTGGGCGTGGCTGAACATGTCGGCGGCCTGCTCCAGCTGGCCCAGCACGCGCTGGGTCATGCGGTCGTGCAACTGCGCCGACACCTGCTCGGCATCGGCGTCGCTGAGGTCACCGGCAACGTAGTACGCAATACCGCGCTCCAGGCGCTGGATCGACTGCAGGCCGCAGTTGTGGGCGATGTCGCTGGCCTTGCTGGCCCAGGGCGAAATAGTGCCCAGGCGCGGCACGACCAGGAACAGGCGACCGGCGGGCTCCTGTACCGGTACGCTCGGGCCGTACTTGAGCAGACGGCCCAGCACCTGCTGCTGGTCGGCGGTCAACTCGCCGTCGGTATCGGCAAAGTGGGCAAATTCGGCATACAAACCAGTAACAGCGGGGACTTTCTGGCTCAGTTGCTCGAGTAACTTACCGTGGCGAAAGGCAGAAAGGGCAGGAGCGCCGCGCAGGATCAACATCGTCGGGACAGCCTCAGAAGGGGTGTGCTTGGAGGCCGTGCATTCTAGCCTAATTCGTTGGCTTGCGGCACCCGCTGTAGCGCAGGGCTGCCGGGCGGCGGAACCGGACCTGCGGGTCAAAATTTCCGGGGGTTCATGCACCTTGCCCAGACGCTGATACAGCCCCACAGGCAACCTCCGTCCAGGCTTTGCACAATGAGGTCCGAGTGCTCTGTTACAGGGTTTACCCCATCAACCGGGCTTGGCACACAGCGCTGGACGGCACGATCAGACAGCAAACGCCTGAAAAGCGCTATCAGACAAGCTAACCGTTGTCGAGATATGGCACGGCCAGTCCTTTGCGTATACTGCAACCTATGTTCACCCACACTGCTTTGCGCCAGCGTTGCGCCAGATGGCTTTTCGCAACCGGACTCTTTCTGCTGCTTGGTGGCTGCGTTGAAAAACCCAGTACCCTCGAGCGCGTGAAGGAGGACGGCGTGCTGCGCGTGATCACCCGCAACAGCCCGGCCACTTATTTCCAGGATCGCAACGGTGAGACCGGCTTCGAGTACGAACTGGTCAAGCATTTTGCCGACGACCTGGGCGTGAAGCTGGAAATCGAGACCGCCGACAACCTCGACGAGCTGTTTGACGACCTTGGCAAGCCGTCCGGCCCGGTGCTGGCAGCCGCCGGCCTTGTCAGCAGCGAACGGCGCCAGGCCCAGGCGAAGTTTTCACACCCCTACTTGGAGGTGACGCCTCAGGTCATCTACCGCAATGGCCGCTCGCGCCCGACCAACGCCCAAGGCCTGGTCGGCAAGAAGATCATGGTGCTCAAGGGCAGCA
The DNA here is from genome assembly GCF_043106155.1 of Pseudomonas sp. FYR_7. NCBI lineage: Bacteria > Pseudomonadati > Pseudomonadota > Gammaproteobacteria > Pseudomonadales > Pseudomonadaceae > Pseudomonas > Pseudomonas sp. FYR_7. Next base: position 97,850 of record NZ_JBICMI010000014.1, on the reverse strand, counting down.
GCCACGCCGATCAACTGGCCGAGCTGAAAAAACAGTACCCGGGCCTGCAATACGAAGAATCCGATGCCGTGGAAGTGGTGGACTTGCTGCGCATGGTCGACGAGGGGCAGATCGACCTCACCCTGGTGGATTCCAACGAACTGGCCATGAACCAGGTGTACTTCCCCAACGTGCGCGTGGCCTTCGACCTGGGCGAGTCCCGCGACCAGCGCTGGGCTGTCGCCGCAGGCGAGGACAACAGCCTGCTGAACGAGGTGAACGAATTCCTCGACAAGTCCCAGAAGAACGGCACCCTGCAGCGCCTGAAGGACCGTTATTACGGGCATGTCGATGTACTGGGCTATGTGGGCGCCTACACCTTCGCCCAGCACCTGCAGCAACGTTTGCCCAAGTACGAGAAGCATTTCAAGAGCTATGCCAAGGTCGAGCAGGTGGACTGGCGCCTGTTGGCCGCCATCGGCTACCAGGAGTCCATGTGGCAGCCGGAAGTCACCTCCAAGACCGGCGTGCGCGGCCTGATGATGCTGACCCAGCGCACCGCACAGGCCATGGGCGTCTCCAACCGCCTGGACCCCAAGCAAAGCATCAAGGGTGGCGCCAAGTACTTCATGAAGATCAAGGCCGAGCTGGACGACAGCATCCAGGAGCCCGACCGCACCTGGTTCGCGCTGGCCGCCTACAACGTCGGCAGCGGCCACCTGGAAGACGCGCGCACCCTGGCCAAGCGCGAGAAGCTCAACCCCAACAAGTGGCTGGATGTGAAGAAGATGCTGCCGCGCCTGGCGCAGAAGCAATGGTACCGCCAGACCAAGTACGGCTATGCACGGGGCGGCGAACCGGTGCACTTTGTCGCCAACATCCGCCGCTACTACGACATTCTCACCTGGGTTACCCAGCCTCAGCTCGAAGGCCAGGTGGCAGAGGGCAACCTGCATGTCCCGGGTGTGAACAAGGCTAAACCGGCAGAGCAGTCACCGCCGCTGTAGCCGGTCACGTCACGGCTTGGACCGGCGAGCCCTGAAGAAGTCACTGAGCACTTGCCCGCACGCCTCGGCCATCACGCCACCCTCCACCAGCACACGGTGGTTCAGAAAGCCCTGCCCGAAGAACTGGCCCTGGCTCTGCACGATCCCCGCCTTGGGTTCCAGTGCGCCGAAAACCACGCGCATCACCCGCGCATGCACGATCAACCCGGCGCACATGCTGCACGGCTCCAGGGTCACGTACAGCGTGCTGCCAGGCAGGCGGTAGTTGCCGACCGCGCGAGCTGCGGCGCGGATCGCCACCATCTCGGCATGGGCACTGGGGTCGCTGTCGGTGATCGGGCGGTTGAAGCCCTGGCCGATGACCTGGCCGTCCTGCACCAGCACGGCGCCCACCGGTACTTCCCCCAGCTGTGCGCCCTCGGCGGCCAATGCCAACGCCATGCGCATGTAGGTCTGGTCGTGGCTGCGGTCGATGATCTGCGGTCGCATCAGACCACCGCGATCGCGGCCATCAGGCCGGTTTCCATGTGGTCGATGACGTGGCAGTGGAACATCCAGGTGCCCGGGTTATCGGCGACCAGCGCAACCTGGGCGCGCTCGTTCTTGCCCAGCAGATAGGTGTCGGTGAACCACGGCTCCTTGATGTCATGCCGGTTGGAACCAATCACTTTGAAGCTCATGCCGTGCAAGTGGATGGGGTGCTGGTACTGGGTCATGTTCTTCAATTCGAAAATGTAGCTCTTGCCCCTGGTCAGCGTTGCGATCGGGCGATCTGCGCAGGTTTTGTCGGTGATGTCCCAGGCCTGGCCGTTGATCTGCCACAGGCTCGGCGGCTTGCCCTGGTCGGTGCCGACCGACACCTTGCCTGCCCACTCGAAGTTGAAGTTGAGCTTTTCGGCGTTTTCCAGGTCCGGCTCGGCGATGGGGTTGGGCGGCAGCGCCGCTGGCCAGTCGCTGGGCGCATCCGGGTTGGCCACCGCGCGCAGGGTGCCCAGCCGCACGAAGCCGTCGCGCAGGGAAATCTCTTCACCGGCGTTGGGAATGCGGATCGCCAGGCAAATGCGCATGCCAGGCCCCAGCCAGTAGTCATCTTCCAATGGCCGGGGGGTGACGGGGTTGCCATCGAGCGCGTAGATCCGCGCTTCGCAGTTGCCCTTGAGGTTGATGCGGTACGTCCAGGTGTTGTCCAGGTTCAGCAAGCGCACGCGCACCACCTGCCCTGCCGGTAGCTCGGTCACGGCATCGGCCTGGCCGTTGATGGTGATCAGCCGCCCTGCGGTGCCATTGCGCGCCGCCTCGCGCGGGATGCTGAACGGCATCCAGCCCCCCTGCTCGTCCACATGCCAGGTCTTGAGGTTGAGCGTGCGCTCATGCTTGAAACCGGTAGGTTCGCGCTCCTCGACGATCAGCGGGCCAACCAGGCCCCGGCCCAGCTCCTCGGAGCTGCTGACATGGGGGTGGTACCAGTAGCTGCCAGCATCGGGCACCCGGAACTTGTAGTCGAAATACTCCCCTGGCTTGACCGGCAACTGCGACACATACGGCACGCCATCCATTTCCAGCGGCAGGCGGATGCCATGCCAGTGGATGGTGGTTTCGATCGGCAGGTGGTTGATGAAGCGCACGCGCAACCAGGTGCCCTGCCGCACGCGCAGCTCGGTCCCCGGGGCACTGGGCCCGAACGCCCAGGCTTCGGTTGTATGTCCAGGGACCAGTTCGACGTCCAGCGGCGCTGCGATCAGCTCGTAGTCATGGCCGGCATTGTCATCTTCGACCTTGCCCAGCCAGTACCGCGCGGCGCCCCCCGCGCCCAGGCCAACCACAACCAGGCCGGTCAGGCCCTTGAGCATTTGTCGACGGGTGAAGGACATCGCAGCGGGTACCTCGTGTTCGGCACAAACAGTTCACCAGCGGGCGCTGATGAGGAAGGGCGAATACGATACACCTGCAAATGGGAAAGATTAAGTGAATGATCGCCCGATGTGCCCTGAAGCGCTCAATCGGCTTGTGCGTGCGGCGCTTTGCACAGTTGGCCGAACCAGTGACGTTCCTCGACGCCCGGCGCCCGGGTAGCGGCGCCCAGCAGCGGCGGGTCGGGCGCCACATTCAATGCCTGCAGGCGGGAAGCGGCTGCAGGGTGAGTGTCGAACGGGTGCGCCATGACGGCACTCAGCACCTCGTCACCGACCTGCAACGGGTGACGCTCGAGGTAGCCAGGCAGGGCTCGGTCGACGCCTTGCCCACCACACGTCGCCAGCACCGTATCGACCGCAGGCTGCAGCGCAATGATGCGCAGCAGGGTCTGTGCGAACAGCCGTTGCCCGCCGACTGCAGCGCCTGCCTGGTCCGCCAGCAGCTCCTGCGACCGCCCCCAATGCAGCACCGCACGCTGGAAATGGTGCAGGAACTGCCAGGCCATCCACAGCGTTGGGCGCTGCGTCCAGGGCGCGGGCTCGTCGTGGCCGACCAGTGCCGAGAAATGGGCAAGCATCATGCTGAACTGTGCGTTGGTCTGGCTCGCGCGTTCGGTGTCCTGATGCCGGAAATGACCCAGTTCGTGTCCAATGACCGCGCCAGCTTCCGCCTGGCTGAGTATGCCCAGGTAGGGCAGCGGCAAATACAGCGTGCGGCCCGTCAGCGGCAAGCCGGCAGGCTGAAGCAGAATCGGCACGCTGGTGACGAAAAAGCCCTGGTCGAGCCCGACCACGATGTTGTCGGGGACCGGTGCCTGAAGCTGCGCCGCCAGGCCTTCGACCCAGCGCCATATGCCGGGTGCACTGTCCCGATCAAGCGCCCTGCCCAGAAAGGATGTGCTCTGATCGAGCACCAGCGGCCAGCGTCGATGCAACCGCCTGGCCAGTTGCAGGCAGACCAGCACGCACGAGGCCAGCGGCAGCACGATGAACAGCACCGTCAACCCACCCTCCGCCACCCGGCTGGTCGCAACGCTCAGCTCGTACAGCAAGGCCAGGCTCAACGCAGCAGCCAGCAAGCCCAGATGCAGTACCAGCCACTTGCCCAGGGCACGCCAACGCCGGGTCATGTGCCGCTGCAAGAACTCAATTGAGCGCAGCGCCCGCCAGGCGTCCAGCCTGAGCCTGAGCCATGTCCCGACCGCAGTCAGCAAGGCCAGAACCGCCAGCAGCCCGCTCGTGACGGCCAGGACCTTGCGCAGAGACTGCCCGCCAAGGCCCGCCTCATAACGGTCAAGCTCACGTTGAAGCCGCTCACGTCGGTCTGCTTGGGGGATGTAGGGGTTACGCTCGGCCTTGGGCAGGGCCTGCAAAAGCGTGTCGCTTGGCGCATCTAGCCACTGGCGTATCGCCTGTGCCTGCGCCTGGGCCACCTCGACGCGCCAGAGTTGCACCTGGCTCCACCCCAGCACCAGCAGCGGCAACAACAGCAGGGCCAAGCCCCAGCCTACGCGCCTGAACAGCCGTATGGCCTCGTTGCTCATGGCGCAGCCCGCCGCAAGGCATCGCCTTGGCGAGCCACGGCCGGGAACAATTGTGCCAAGGTGCGCCTGGCCTGTGCTGCCTGCAGGTAGGGGTAGAGTACGTCCACCAGCTCTGCCAGCGCGAGCCTGCGCCCCGCCCGGGTGAAGTTGCAGGCCCACACCTTGAGCCGCAGGCCACCGGCGATCAGCTGAGCATCAGGTGCTGCGAGCGCCTTGAAACCTGGGGCCTTGAGGACAGGCGCGGCGCCGAACGCGGCGAGGCTGAACACCAGGTGCGTACTGAGCCGCCGCTGTTCGACATCGAAGCCTTCGAACGCTTCCCATGGCACTGGGGCCAAGGCGTTGGCGAAAGCGACCGTGTCACGGGTCACCGCCAGTGCGCACCGCCCATGGCGCTGGTACAGCGCCCAGGCACTGACCAGGGCCACCAGCCCGATGCCGACCAACCCTGCGCCGAATGCCCACAGCAGCACCTTCACTGTGCTGGCGGTCTGCGGACCGAAGAGCATGGGCAGGCTCGCGAGCCAGCCACCGAGCCCAATCGCCACCAACCCGATGACTGCACACGAAAGTGTCTTGCCCAGCGAGTGTTCATGCAGCTCGAACGACTCATCGGGGCCGACGGCATTTACCTGCAGGTAGGTCAGGTCGGCATTGGCGCCGGTATTATCCATTGGCCTGCAGCAGCTCAAGCTGACGCTGGGCGTGGGCGGCATCGCAGTAGGCCGTCAGTACGGCCAGCACTTCTTCGTTGGACAGCTTGCGCCCGTTTTGCGCAAGCCCCGCCGACATGATGCGAACCTGGGGGCGCGGCTTCTTCAGCACCATGGCCTGGTTACCGAAGAACTGCAGCTTCACCACTCGGTGGGTAGGCAGTACGGCATCGCTGCTCATCTCCAGCGTCTGCACCTTCACCAGCCCTTCATCCTTGACCGAGATATCCTGCACCTGCGCCAAGTCCACCGGCGCGTCCAACGTGTCGACGAACAGTTGTCGGCGCGTCAGGCGCATGAACACCTGGGTACCGGCGTTGCGGTGCTGCCAGGTCACGGCAGCGGCGATGAGCACAATGAAGGCGGTGGCCACGATCGGCCCGGTGCGCTGCATGCTGATGCCGATTCCGAACAGAATCAGGGCACCGACCAGCAATACTGGCCCCCACACGCGATAACGACGAGAGTTGGTGAACTCGCTCTGCTCCGGCACACGTTCAATCACTTGCCGAAGCTCGGCAATGACATGCTCGCGCTGGGCCGTGCGCGACTGGTCGTAGTCATTGCCCAGCGACCCGGACAAGTCGGCCAATGGATCGGTATGTTCACTCATGATCGATACCCCTCGGTTATTTCTTGGCAGCCAGGTAATCGGTCAGAAACGCCTCGGCATTGCCTTGGTGCGACAGACCTTCTGAGTAGCCGACCTGACGCGGCTGCGCCTCGCCTGGCAGGTACAGCTCGCCCCCCCACATGCCCTGGACGATCAGCACGACGAATTTCTTGCCATCGACGTCGGTCCAGTAGCGGGTATCCTTGGCGGTCTTCTCGACGTGCATTTTCTGGATGCGCATATCCCAGTCGTGATCGACGCCTTCCACCTGCACCAGCGCCTCGTTGGCGGCGCGCTCGCCAATGCGCAGCGTCCATACCTTGACCCCTTCGGTGCCCAAGTACGCGACGACGTTCTTGGCTACGTCCGGGCGGTCTTCGGCCTGGGCCTGACCGATACACAGGGTGAACACGGCAACCAGCAAGGCAGCCCATTTCCGATAAGCGAGCATGATTTTGTTTCCTGATCTGCAACAAAACGCGTATTGAAGGACTCAATAGGCAGGCTGCCAACCCAGTTGCCCGTTCATCACAACAAACAGCGTGTTGGTCACAACGACTGTTGTCGAAAATGTGCGCGCGTTACCATTTCCGGCCGACGCTGCCCCACCGAGAAACCGAGTCTGCATGCAATCGCTAACCCCCTACCTGGATACCGCCTTCTGTTTCGACAGCCCTGGCTCCCTGGCCCAGGCAGGCGTGCTGGATGCGCGTGCCGCCCATGTCATGGGCAGTGCCACGGGGCATTATCGGGCACAGACCGTGCGCCAGGGCCTGCAGTACTTCGATTGCCACCTGCACTTTCCAGAGCCCCTGCGCATCGACAAGGTGCTGCCCGAGAGCCTGTGCATCGTGCAGGTGTTCGACGGCGCCTGGCAGCACAAGGTCGATGGCAGGCTGAACCAGTACGATACCGGTCGGCTGCACGTGCTTGGCCTGAGCGAGAGCCTTGAAGCCCAGGACCAGTTGCCGGTCGACAGCCATGCGCGCATGGCCGGCGTGCGCATTGCCGGTGACGCATTGCGCGAGCTGGCCCAGGACGATCCGCAGTTTCATCCGTTGCTGGCATTGCTGGCCGATGGCATGCACTTCGACCAGTTGCCCCAGTGTCCCTCGCTCAGCCGCCTGTTCCAGCAGCTCTATCGCTCACCCTACAGCGGTAGCTTGCGCCGCCTGCACTATGAAAGCCTGAGCCTGGGGATCGTACTGGAGCTGGCCAGCCATCTGTCAGGCCAGGCCCTGACACCTGAGCCGCAGCAAGACGGTGGCCGCCGTGACCTGGCCCTGGAAACGCGTCGGCTGCTGGACACCAGCCCCACTGCCCCGCCGTCCGTCGCCGCCCTGGCCAAGCAGCTGAAGGTGAGCGAGACCACGCTGCGCCGAGCCTTCAGCCAGCAGTTTGGCTGTTCGATCCTGCAGTACATTCGCCAACAGCGCCTTGAGCTTGCGCGCATCCTGGTACTGGAGCGCAAATGGCAGATTTCGCAGATCGCCTATCACGTCGGCTATGCCAACCCGGCGAACTTCTGCCATGCCTACAAGGCCTATTTCGGGCACACCCCCGGCACGGAATGACCGGCGCTGCTCACCGTGGCGTTGCCAGGCGGGAACGAAATCAAAGTGCCACCAGTCTGAACGATTGCAGCAACCAGAAGCTCGGCCGATACGGTCCGTGAGAGCAGCGTTCTGTCCTGCTCGGTTCGAGCTGAAAAAGGCAATCCGTTCGGTTATTTATCTGGTTGTATTTTCAGAGCGTCGCCTGATGAAAAAAACACTGCTCGGCGTGCGAGCTTTGATGTCCGTACCCAAGGACAACCCCGACCTGGTCAAGGCGCAATACATCGCGCTGTCGCGCCAGCTGCCCATGATGTACTTCATCCTGCTGATCAACACGCTGATGCTGGCGGGCACCCACTTCACGGTGGCGCCGCGCTGGCTGGTGGTGTACTGCCCGATGATCATGACGTTGTTCGGCCTGGTCCGAGGCGTGGAGTGGATACGTACCCGCAGGCGCGTGCGCAGCCCGGCCCAGATGGTCACGGCACTCAGGCGCACCAACACGCTCGCACCCTTCGTTGCCGTTGCCTTCACGGCCTGGTCGCTGGCGCTGTTCCCCTATGGCGACAGCTACACCCAGGCGCATGTCGCTTTCTACATGGCCATCACCGTGATCGGCTGCATTTTCTGCATGATGCACCTGTTGCCAGCGGCCTTGGCCACGACCGCCGTGGTCAACACGGCGTTCGTGGTGTTTTTCGCCTCCACTTCCATCATCACGTTCATTGCCACCGCGCTCGATGTGCTGCTGGTATCGATCGCCATGCTGGTCATCCTCAAGGCGCAATACACCGATTTCACCCGGCTGGTGAACATGCAGGCGCAGACGGCCAGGCTCAGCGAGGAAAACCTGCAATTGGCAAACCTGGATAGCCTGACCGGGCTTGCCAATCGCCGGCAGTTCTTCTCCCGCCTCGACACGCTATTGACCCATGCCGGCGAGCAGGACACTCGCCTGGCCGTCGGGCTGATAGACCTGGATGGCTTCAAGCCAGTCAACGACCTGTATGGCCACAGTGTGGGCGACAGGTTGCTGTATCAGGTCGGTCAGCGCCTCACCGAGATGCTCGACCAGGGTGTGCACCTGAGCCGGCTGGGGGGCGACGAGTTCGGCCTGATCATCACCCAGGCCCTGGATGACGAGCAGCTACGTGCCTTTGGCGAGAAGCTTTGCACGCGCATGCGCGAGCCGTTCGTGCTGGTGGACATCCCCATTCAGATCAGCGCGTCGCTGGGCATCGCCACCTTTCCAGATCAGGCTTCGTCAGCCACGCAAGCGTACGAATATGCCGACTACGCGCTGTACCAGAGCAAGCGTCATCGCCCTGGCACGGCGTGCCTGTTCAGCGCTGCCCATCGCCAGCAACTCAATCGACAAGGGCTGACCGAGCAGGCCCTGCGCAGGGCGGACCTGGATCGCGAGTTTCACATGGTGTTCCAACCCATCGTGGATGTCCGCAGCGAGCGAACCGTTGCGTTCGAGGCACTGGCGCGCTGGAAAAACCCAGAATTGGGTAATGTGCCACCCAGTGACTTCATCCCGATCGCCGAGCGCATCGGCATGATCAATCGTCTCACCCTGCCTCTGCTGACCAAGGCACTGGACACGGCTGCCAGTTGGCCAGCAGGCATGCGCCTGTCCTTCAACCTCTCCACCCATGACTGTGGCTCGGAAGAGGCCGCCCAGCAGATCGTCGAGCTGATCAAGAGCAGCCGGTTCGACCCCACGTGCCTGGACCTGGAAATCACCGAAACCGCGGCCATTCAGGACCTGCCGCAGGCCCAGCGCGCCATCAGCCGCCTGCGTGAGCTGGGCTGCGGCATTTCCCTGGACGACTTTGGCACCGGTTACTCCAGCCTCAGCCAGATCCATGCGTTGTCGCTGACCAAGCTGAAGGTGGACCGCACCTTCGTTACCGGCATCCAGCTCAACCCGGCCAGCTTGAAAATCGTCAAGTCGCTGATTGCGCTGTGCCAGGACATGCAACTGGAATGCATCGTCGAGGGCGTGGAAACCGCAGCAGAACTCACCACTTTGAAAACCCTGGGCTGCACCTTGGCACAAGGCTACCTGTTCTCCAAGCCCATGCGCCCCAACGCGATCGGGGCGTGGCTTGAGGCCGAGCAATTGGCCAGGGTGCAGGCGATCTGACTGGCCGCGCTTTGGGCCGTGACAGCCTGCCGATGTAACCGCGCGTCCAGCCTTGATCAAGCGCTGGTAGAACCGCTTGGCGAGCTGTGCAACGCCTCCAACCGCTCCTGAATGAACGCCAGCAGGGCTCGCACCCGCGCCGTCACTGAATGGCGGTGGCTGTAAGCCGCCAGCAACTGCAAGGGTGCCGGGCACAGGTCCAGCACCACCTCCTGCAACCGGCCAGCCGTCAGATCCTCCTGGCAGGGATGAGCCGCCACAATCGCAAAGCCTATCCCCTCCCGCGCGCCTGCCACGGCCAACTCACCGCTGTTGACGCGGTAACGGCTGCGCACCGGCACCTTGACCGTTTCGCCCCTGGCGCCCTGAAACTGCCAGGGCTGACCTCCGAGCGCGCTGAGCGTGGTGATGCAAGGCAGCGACTTCAACGCTCGCACGTGCTGCGGGATACCCGTGCGCGCGAGCAGAGACGGGGCAGCGACCACGATGCTCGGTAAGCAGGCGAGCTGGCAGGTGATGAACTCGCTGTCTTCCTGGCGGCCACGGTGAAAGAGGATGCACAGGTCCACGTCCTCACGCAGCACTTCCAGCCCAGTCACCCGGGTATCGCACTCAAGCTCAATGCCAGGGTGCAGGCTGCAGAATTCGGCCAGGATGGGCGCCAATAGCCTCGGGGCCTCACCTGGCATGCACAGCTTCAGTGGCCCTCGCAGCTCGCGCTGTACAGCACCGAGTTCTTCCTGGGTGCAGTGCAAGGCGTCGAGCAAGGGCTTGGCTCGCGCGTACAACAGCCGCCCCGCTTCGGTCATGCGCAGATGCCGGGTGCTGCGCTCAAGCAGGCGCGTACCGAGCTGTCGCTCCAGTGAAGCGACATGGCGACTGACATTGGAAGACGGCATGGCCAGCGCACGCGAGGCGCCGACAAAGCTCTGCTCATCCACCACCGCTGCATAGACACGGACCGCATTCAGATCGAGCTCATTGCGCACTGACTATCCCACCTGAGGTATGAAAACGTCCCATTTTTGCACGCTAGTGATCTGGGAAGGGGAAATCTACGATGGTCCTTTGCCCCAGGCGTCCAGTGACCTGGCGCGGGGCAGCGGATGAACAAGGAGGGCTGGAACGTGGACATTGCGATAGTGGGTGCAGGCATTGCAGGGCTGAGCGCAGCGTTGGCGTTGCGCAAGCAGGGCTTCAGCCCGCGGGTCTTTGAGCGCCGTAGGATGCCAGCAGCCGGAGGCGCCGGTGTGACGCTTTGGCCCAATGCCAGCTTTGTGCTGGAGCAGCTCGGCGTGTTGCAGGACATCCAGGCCGTTGGCGGCCGGCCCCTTGCCATGCGCCGGTACGATGCAGCCGGCAATGCGTTGGGAGGCCTGGACATCGAACTGCTGGACCGAACCATGGGCTACCCCACCGTTACGGTGCTGCGCCGGGATTTGCAGGACGTGTTGCTCGCCCATGCACGATGGATGGGGATTGCAGTCGAATTCGGGCACCAGGCAATGGCCATCGACCTAGATGCCCAGGGCAAGGCGGTGGCCCGCTTCGAGACGGGTACACGCATCTGCCCGGAGGTGCTGATCGGTGCAGACGGACGCATGGCCTCGGTGACGCGTCAGTTCGTCGCGGGTGACAATACCCCGCGCTATCAAGGGTTCGTGAACTGGATCGGCGTGGCACAAGGGTCGGGGGCGCTGGTGGACGATGTGTCGATCCAGGATTACTGGGGAACGGGGCAGCGCTTTGGTGCGGTGGCAGTTCGACCGGACCTGGTGTATTGGGCCGCAGCGCAAGCATGCCCGTTGAACGAAGGGGCTGGCCGAGCCGATGATTGGGCGCAGGTCGAGCACAGGTTCGCCCAATGGCCCGAGCCCGTTTCACGCATCATTCGGGCAACCTCCGAACAGGCCATCCGGCGCATCGCGGTCCACGACCTGGAACCGCTGCACACGTGGAGCCGCGCGAACGTGCTGTTGATCGGCGACGCTGCGCATGCGCCATTGCCCACCTCCGGGCAAGGCGCTTGCCAGGCCCTGGAAGACGCCTGGCACCTGGCTCGCTGCCTGGCCGGTGCCGGCAACGAACCCACCGAGGCCTTTGAGGTATTTACCAGGACGCGCGCCCCTAAAACCGCACGGCTTTCGGAACAGGGCCGGGGCTTTGCACGTGCCTTGTTCGCGACGGACGCCGAAACGTGTCGGTTGCGTGATGCGAGGGTCAGTGCGTGCGACCCAGCGCGGGACGTGCAGGTATTGGCTGCGGGGTGGGCGCAGGGTTTGCCGATGGCAGGAGGGATGCTCAATACGCCATTGACGGAAGACGGCCGGGACAGCGTTTATCGTTTGAGAGGATGACGATGCTTGATGCACATCAGGAGGTGTGCGCGGATTTGGCTGATTCCCCCTCGATTCATCGCCTTTTTGTCACCATCGGTCGTCCGCTCATGCGAAACATGATGTAGCACCTCAACTATCGGGCTGGGCTGCCGTAATCATTGAGAGCCAACCTAAATTTTGTGGAGCTTCAGCATGTCGCTACTTCCCAATCGCATCTCCGGGCGCATGACCCTGGGAATCCTGACGTTGCTGGCACTCACCGCCTTGGCGATCTATTCGGTCATGACCCTGGGCGGCAAACCTGAGTTGGTGGCAGCCGGCACCGAGGCGGCGGAACAGTCGGCCAGCGCCATCACCCGCCAGCTGGCCATGCAGGTGAACCGCATCGAGGGCACCACGACGGCCATGGCGCACCTGGCCGAGACCCTGCCCCACGATGAAAACCTGATCAAGGCCAACCTGCCTAATGTGATCGACAGCCAAGGTGATACCGCCATCGCAGGCGGCGGGCTGTGGCCAGAGCCCAACGGCTTCGTTGCCGGTACCGAACGCCGCAGTTTCTTCTGGGCACGCAACGCCAGCAACGGGTTGGATTACTCGGACGAGTACAACGCTGCGCAAACGGCGCCGTATCAGGCTGAGTCGTGGTACACCGGCGCCAAAGCCGCGCCATTGGGTCGCTGTGTCTGGTCGGACGGGTATCAGGACCCGGTCAGCGGCGTAGCCATGACGACCTGCAGCGTGCCCTACCACGCCCAGGGCGCGTTTGCCGGGGTCGCCACCATTGACCTGAAGCTCGACGGTCTTGCCGCCTTCCTCAAAGCCAACGGCAATGTCACCGGTGGCTACGCCTTTGCGGTGGACGCGTCCGGTAATTTGCTGTTCTTCCCTGATGCAAAGAGCGCCAAGGGCTTGCAGACCCTTGCCGGCCTGAGCCAGGAACAACCGTGGTTCAAGCCAGTGGCCGATAGCCTGACGAGCAAGCCGGCTGGCACCACCACCCTCTACCTGGATAACGATGCGCGCCTCGATGGGCCGGCCTACGTCACCTTGGCCACCATGGAAGGTACGGGCTGGCGCATTGGTCTGGTCACCCCCGAGGCCCGTGTGGTCGGCCTGGCGAACAAGCTCACTGGCCAGATCCTGCTGTTCCTGCTGCCATTGCTGGCCGTTTTGCTGGGGCTGGCATGGCTGGCTGGCAAACGGCTGCTCACCCAGATAGAGGAAACCACGGCGCAAATCGAGAACCTGGGTCAAGGCGGCCAGGCGGGTGCTCAACTGGAGGTTATGCGCAATGACGAACTGGGCGCGCTGCGCACGGCCGTCAACCAGTATGCAGGCTCTCTGCAGGCCATGCTCCGTCACATTGCCGAGGAGTCGGTGTCACTGGAAGAGCGAGCCAACGAGCTGGCGCAACTGTCCACCGGCCTGGCCGATCGGGCGGAGGCGCAACGGGTGGACAATACCCTGCTCGCTACCGCCATCACCGAAATGTCGGCCAGCGCCAATGAGGTCGCGCGCAACACCACGGACTGCTCGGACACAGCCCGCAGCTCGTTGGTCGAAGCGCAGAAGAGTCAGGACCAGGTCAACCGCAACGGTGAATCCATCGAAAGCCTGGCGACCGACATCTCGGGCGCGGCCACAGCGATCACCCAGCTGGGCGAAGACATCGAACGCGTAGGCGGCGTGCTGGAGGTGATCAAGTCGATCTCCCAGCAGACCAACCTCTTGGCGCTCAACGCTGCCATCGAGGCCGCACGCGCTGGCGAACAAGGTCGCGGCTTTGCCGTAGTAGCCGATGAGGTGCGCACCCTTGCCGGCCGCACGCAGACGTCTGCCAACGAAATCCAGGAAATGATCACTCAGTTACGCGAGGCATCGAACGCTGCCGTCACCACCATGCAGAACGGCGCGCAGCGCACCCGCGAGTCGGTGCAGCAAGCCGTGGGCGTGGCCACTACCCTGGGCACCACAGTGGGCAGTTTCGACGACATCGTCCAGCGCGCCCAGCAGATCGCCGTCGCCGCCCAGGAGCAGAGCCACGTGACACAGGAAATCAACGAGCTGGCGGTACGGATCCATGCAGCCAGCGAGGAAGGTGCCCGGGATGCAAGTGTGCTCAGGGAATTGGGCAAGGGGATGCAGTCGATTTCGGCGCGGCTGGGCGGGTTGAGTCGAGGTGGTCGTTAGGGCCTAGGGCCTGACCGTCAGGCGTTAAGGGCGCTAGCCTACCGCGCAGTGCTCAGGCGCTGCCAGGTATACGTGAACAGGGTCGCCAAGCGGCCCTTCCATTCTGAATAGGGCTCGGACAAACTACCGCTGCCAATGAAGCTAACTGCCGGCACCGACCACTGCATGTCATCTGCCTGAGCCCGGCAGATTCAGAATACGTTCTCGAGACCGTAGCTCGAGCCTCCCATAGCGGGCAAAGCAGCAACTCGGCAAGACGACTGCAGGACTCAGGGTACTGTGAAGGGGCAATCACTCATTTGTTTCCGATCAGCCCACCTATCCAATCAGCGAACGAACTCACAGCGGGCGAAAGAAATCGCTGGTGTGGGTATAGCAGGCTCACCTGCACCGGAGCCGGCTGCCAATCGGCGAGCACTTCAATCAACCGCCCTTGCTGCAGATGCTCGCTCACCACGTTCTCGGCGAGCTGAATCAACCCGAACCCATCAAGGCACATTTTGATGTAGAGCCCGGTCTCGTTGACGGCGGCCGTACCGCTTACCAAAACCGAGATCTTTTCCGTATCGCGTGCGAAGCGCATTTCACCTGCGTGTTTCGCGCCGCTCGAAAAGTAGTGAATAGCTCGGTGGTGCGATAAGTCATGGGGTGTTTGCGGGATGCCGTTTTCCTTGAGGTAGGCGGCTGACGCACAGGTCACCCAACGAAATCGGCCAAGTGGGCGCGCGACCAAGGTTGAGTCATGGAGCTCACCTGTACGAATAACGCAATCGATACCCTCCTGAAGCAGATCAACCTGTCGATCGTTCACGCCGATCATCAGATAGATATCCGGATAGCGCCGATAAAAGTCGCGCAGGTTCGGCATGACAATGGAGTGCGCAACGCCATCAGGCATGTCGACGCGCAAACGCCCCTGCGGCCGTTTTACGGAATCCGCCAGGCTGCTCTCCGTGTGTTCGATCAGTTCAAGAATCTCCCGGCATTGCGCCAGATATTGTGCGCCTTCAGGGGTAAGGCTGACCCGCCGCGTTGTTCGGTTGAGCAGACGCACCTGCAAGTACTTTTCCAGGTTCTTGACACTGCTGGTCACAGTCGAAGCGGGTAAGGAGAGCGTCTGCGCCGCTTGGGTAAAGCTTCCCGCTTGCGCTACGCGTACGAAAATCTGCATCGCCTGAATTCGATCCACGACGGTTAATAACCTCAAACAGTGATCAGGGACAGCCTTATTATTCGTCCAAATTGAATAATAAAAACAGTTTATCCATCTTTTTCCCGCAGTGTTGCCTTGCGTACATTTCTTGCAATCACATTTGAAGAGGTGTACCTCAATGGCTGAATACAATCGCGGCATCGTACAGGCGCAGACCGCACCGGTTGCCCGCACACTCATCCAAGGCGCCACTGTACTGAGTATGGATGGCGACATCGGCAATCTGGTACGCGGCGACATTCTCATCGAAGGCAGCACCATCAAGGCCATTGGTGAACATCTCGAAGATGGCGACGCTATGGTGATCAATGCATCCGGCATGATCGCCATGCCCGGCATGGTCGACACGCACCGCCACTCGTGGGAAGGGCAACTGCGCCGGATCAATCCCAACGCAGCCACATTGGAGGACTACTGCAACGCCACTCACTTCTCGTTCGCCAAATACTATCGCCCGGCGGACATGTACATCGGCAACTTGCTGAGTGCGTTAGGGTGCATCGATGCCGGCATCACGACCTTGGTGGACAACTCGCATAACAGCCGCACCGGTGCACACTCCGACGCCGCCGTCGAGGCGCTGCTTGATGCAGGTATACGCGCGGTACATGCCTCCGGGGCGCCGGTGGCGGGTGAGTGGGATAAAGCCCACTGGCCGGGCAACCTGGAGCGTTTGCAGGAAAAATACATCAAGCACGGTGATAACCCGTTGCTTTCGCTGGCGGTGATGGCGCAGCTGGAACCTGAGCTGTGGGCTGAAGCCAGGCGCCTGGGGCTGCCGATCATCACCGAGTTTTTTGGTGGGGACATGGCGGCGCAATTGCCAGAATTGCATCGTAAAGGTCTGCTGCGATCCGATAACATCTTCAACCACTGCACCGCGCTGCCGGACGCCGGCTGGGAAATCCTTCGCGAAGCTGGGGTGCGAGTCAACGTATGCCCACGCTCAGATGCCCATTACGGCATTGAAGATGGAATGTTCGCCATGCAGTCGGCCCAGCGTCACGGCATCAGCCCGGGACTGAGTGTTGACAACGAAACCTCCTACAGCGGCGACATGTTCATGGAAATGCGGGTGGCGTTCTACCTGCAACGTGTCATGGGCATGCACCAGCAGCGTTGCTGCGGTGAGGACCATCATCCGGTGGTGACGCTGCCCGCCCACAGTCTGCTCAAATCCGCGACTATCGACGGCGCCTTCTGTGCCGGCTTGCAGGACAAAGTCGGTAGCCTGGTTGCGGGCAAACAGGCAGACCTGATCCTGATCAACGCACAGGACATCAACCTCTATCCTGTAGGTAATGCCTTCGGCACCGTGGTACATGCCGCCGAGCGCAGCAATGTCGATACGGTCATGATTGGCGGGCGAATCGTCAAACGCGACGGCAAGGTATTGGGTGTGGACAGTGAGAGGCTGCGTGCGGCGATCGATGAGTCACGTGAGCATCTATTCGCTGCAGCAGGCTATGCGCCGGATATGTTTGCCGAGACGTTCCTCCCGTTCGACTCAGCCAACTAAGAGGGCACGAGATGAACGTAGCCTACTATGTGTTGGCCATCGCTGCGGGGCTCGGCATTACGCTGCAGACCACACTCAACGGCCAGCTCGCTAAAGGTGTAGGTGGAGACTCCGTTGCGGCGGCACTGTTCTCGTTCACTGCCGGCGCAGTGTGCCTGTGCATTTACGCATTGATGCGCGGAGGAATAGCGGCCTCACTGGCCGCGATTCCTGCCCAGCCCCTGTGGAGCCTGCTGGGCGGTTTGCTGGGGGCGAGTGCGCTGCTTAGCTATGTGGTGCTTGCACCGAAGATAGGCCTGTCCGCCCTGCTCGGCCTCGCTATCGCCGGGCAAATCGTTTCATCACTGGTCATCGATCATTTCGGCTTGATGGGGGCATTGGAAAGGCCAGTGTCTCCCATCAAGTTGGCTGGGGCGGTGGTGATGCTCGCAGGCTTGGCTATCGCGTTGTTCGGTGACAGGTGGTCAGCGGTTTTCTCTAACTGAGCGTCTTGATTACGCCGGATCCAGCTGGTACCCGCACCATGCCAAAAAATCATGCTGATGCTGGGAAACATTGCCTGTACTTGCCAGACCCAAAAAGCCAAAAGCCCGCAATTACGCGGGCTTCAGGGCATTTTTTGCTAGATCGTACCGGGCAGTGCCCCCAAGGGCGCGACGGCCAGCGCTCAACTTTACAGCTTGGTCGAGACTGCCAAAGCCAACGGCCAAGAGCCCTATGCGTGGCTGCGCCACGCACTTGAGCGCCTGCCGGCGGCTTCATCGGTCGAAGATTACGAAGCCCTGTTGCCTTGGAACTGCTCGCCGGCATTGCCTAGCTGAACGCGCCATCCACTTTGAAGCCGTGGGTTTTATGGAGCGCTTACGAGGGATCGATACCACCAACCGAGGCAGCATCGTACTGCATGAGCGGCTCGGTTTCGTTGAGGCTGGGGTGATCAAGCAGGCTGCATTCAAGTTCGGTCAGTGGCTGGATCTGGGTTTTTACCAACGGATATTGGAGACACCAGCCTCACCAACCGAGGATTAAATCATGGCTTCAAGGCATGTGATGAACTGCTAGCCATTAGCAATCTTGTCTGTGGATGTTGCGACTGACCGCGATGAGCTCTCGTTCGACTCTTTAATTTCGGCTAGCACGTGGTTCATGAGTTTGTTCCTGGATCGATTTAGCGATGCCCGGCGAGCGGCGCTGACCTGTTGCCAGGCAGGCTAGGCGGCTTGCCGGGTACGCTTGAAAGCGTCAGGCGATTGCGGCTATTACGGACATCTCAACGAGCAGGCTTGGCTTGAACATAGCCGCCTCAACGCAAGCTCGCGCAGGAGCCTGACCTTCCGCGACCCACTCTTCCCAAACCTCGTTCATGGCAGCGAAGTCGGTGGTGATGTCTTTCAGATAGATAGTCACTGTGAGGATTTTCGACTTGTGACTACCGGCCTCTTCAAGAAGCCTGTCGATGTTCGCCAGGGTCTCGGCAGTTTGAGTGCGAATGTCGGCATCGTGGTTGTTCGCCAGCTGGCCTGCGAGATAGACGATGCCGTTGTGAATAACGGTGTTGCTCAGGCGCTTATTAGAGTGCAGCCGCTGGATTGCCATGATTATGGGCTTCCTTTTGGTTGGAGTAACGGGAGATATCAAGGCCTTTGGCGCTGATCTTTGGCTTTTTTCCTGCCATCAAATCGACCAACAACCGACCTGAGCCGCAAGACATCGTCCAGCCTAGAGTCCCGTGGCCGGTATTGAGGAACAGGTTGCGGTATTTTGTTTTACCAACAATTGGAGTTCCGTCAGGTGTTGCTGGGCGTAGCCCTGTCCAAAACGTAGCTTTGGTGAGATCCCCACCTTTTGGATAAAGGTCGCCTACAACAAGCTCAAGCGTGTCTCGGCGGCGAGCGTTCAGTGACAGATCGAAGCCTGCGATTTCAGCCATGCCACCAACACGGATTCGATCATCGAAGCGTGTGATAGCAACCTTGTAGGTTTCATCAAGAATGGTGGATGACGGAGCCATACTTGCATCCGTGATGGGAATCGTAAGTGAGTATCCCTTCAGCGGGTAAATAGGTGCCTGGATGCCCAGTGGCTTCAACATCTGGGGGCTGTAACTTCCCAGTGCCAGCACATACTGGTCGGCTACTTCGAGTTTCCCATTGATCCATACGCCGGAAATGATATCTCCAGAACACTCGAGGCGATCAATATTGCATCCAAAACGAAATTCTACGCCAAGCTCTTCAGCCATTTTTGCCAGCTTCCGCGTAAACATCTGGCAGTCACCGGTCTGATCATTTGGTAGGCGAAGAGCCCCTGCCAACTTATCGCGCACACTTGCGAGCGCCGGCTCAGCTTTAGCAATTCCGTCGCGATCAAGTAACTCGAAAGGCACGCCTGACTGTTTCAGGATAGCTATATCCTTAGCAGCATTATCTACTTGAGCTTGAGTGCGGAACAGTTGCGTAGTTCCGAGCTGGCGAGCATCGTAAGATATACCAGTCTCAGCCCTGAGTTCATCCAGGCAGTCTCGGCTATATTCGGAAATCCGAACCATCCGCTCTTTGTTGACTGCATAGCTTGCCGGATTACAGTTGCGCAACATCTGGATCATCCAACGATACTGATCCAGGCTAGACGTAGGCTTGATCGCTAAAGGTGCGTGTTGCTGAAGCATCCATTTAATGGCCTTCAATGGCACTCCAGGTGCGGCCCAAGGTGAGGCATACCCCGGAGAGACCTGCCCTGCGTTTGCGAAGCTTGTTTCCATCCCGGGGCCGTCCTGGCGATCTACCACGACGACTTCAAAACCCTCTCGCGCGAGGTAGTAGGCACTGACAGTTCCGACGACGCCGCTACCGAGTATCAGTACACGCATTTCCAGGCACCTCGTAATTTAGAAATTCTTTGTTCTTCTCGCAGTGCGCGATGCGGCCAGTGTAACTAGATACCAGAAGTGAATTTCGCTGAATAAGTAACGTAGCTCAGCTAAAAATCTTAAAATCGCTGAAGAACATAAGCAAACTTTCGGATGCTTTTTCGCCAATCCAGTGGTTTGTGTTGCCGGCAACTACATGATTGATGAAATGCTGCGTTATGACGCGAAAAAGAGGGCACTAACGCTCAATTCCTGCGCGCTTTTGGATTTTCTCGTTGGTAAACTGCGTTAAACCGCACGGCTTCGATTAAGGGCAAGAGATAACGAAGACACTGATATCAGGGCCAGATGCCAAGCGGTGAGATAAGAATAAAAAGGAAGGGTAAAGCGCTGCTGCTTAGATGGACGTAGCCGGTCGGTTTGCCCGGAGGATTGTAGCTTCGCGACAGCCTGGGTGCTGATTTGCACCCAGGCTCTATACCATCTGCCTATTAGGTTATTTTGCCCCAGGGATTCCATCCCCGCGAATCGAGCAACCTTTAGTCTCGATCACAAAGAACAACGCAATAATCCCAAGTGCTGATGCAATCATGATGTAGTAGGCAGGTGCGTCAGGTGAACCGAGGAATTTAATAATTTGATCGCATACCAGTGGTGTTGTTCCGCCAAAAATAGAGGCCGAAATATTGTAGACAATGGCCAGCGCCGCGTACCGGATTTGCGTTGGGAACATTGCCGGAAACATGGCGGAAATGGTGGCAAGTTGAGGAACAAAGAACGCTCCCAGCACTGCAAATCCTATCATCGATCCCGTCAGCCCTGTGGACATGAGCTTGAACATGGGGATCGCTAAAATGAAAAGACCTATTAGCGAGAAGTACCACATCTTTTTGAAGCCAACCACATCTGAGATTCGCCCCGCAAATGGTATGAACATCATCATGGCCAACATTCCAACCAGAGGCGCAAGCAATGACATGTTCTCGCTCGCCCCAACTTCTTTGTGCATGTAGGTCGGCATGTATGCCAGCAGGATATAATAAGTTATGTTCAGTGCTGCTACCAAAACCCCTAGCGACAATGCTGCCTTTTTGCATTTCCCAAAAATTTCAGCAATAGAAGTCTTCGGTCGAACAGGCTCGCTTGCCATCTTCTTTTCGAGCTCTAGAAACACAGGGGTGTCTTCGATCCTGGTGCGCAAATAGACCGCGATGACGCCCAGAGGAGCTGCGATCAGGAATGGAACGCGCCACCCCCACTCGTACATGGCGGCATCTCCAATGACGACCGATACGCTCAAGGTCACCAAAGCACCGAGTGAAAAACCTGCGAGGGAGCCAAACTCCAGGAAGCTACCGTAAAAACCTCGCCGCTTGTCAGGCGCGTATTCCGCTAGAAAAGTAGCTGCTCCACCGTACTCACCGCCAGTTGAGAAACCTTGGATGAGCCTCAGCGCGATAAGCGCTACAGGTGCTATCCAACCTACCGATTGATAAGTAGGCAGGATGCCAATAATAAATGTTGCTACAGACATCATTAGGACAGTCATGGCTAGCACACGCTTGCGGCCAATTCGGTCACCTAGCGGCCCCCAAAACATCCCGCCAAGGGGTCGAATGAGGAACGAGATAGCGAATGTTGCCAGGCCGAAGTAAAGGGCTTCAGATTGAGAGCCAGGAAACAAGGCGGCTGAGATGAAGGTGAGCCCGTAAGCATAGATTCCGTAATCGAACCATTCCGTCGCGTTGCCTAATGCAGCTGCGACCACGGCTTTGCGAGGCATGCTCATGTTCGAGCTTTTTATTGTGCTCGAAGAAATGGTTGAAGCTGGATGCGTACTAATAGACATAATTTACCACTTTTCTTAGGTAAGACGAACTGGCTAGTCAGGCTTGAATGCACATGGCCAAATGACCAACTGCTGATCTGCGCTTTATCGCGAAGCCGATTTTTGATTTCGATAATAGTTGGCAGTTATGCAAGAAGTCGCTGTAGGGCATGTTGTCACCTTTTTTTGTTATCTGTCTTTTAGCGCTTGAGCAGGAGGTCTACGCCACCAGCCCAGTCGGGGGTATTACTTCTATTCAGCGTCGTCCTTGATAAGTTTCAGGCGTTAGGCACAGGTTGACTCGCTCCCTGGGGAACAATCAACTTTCGACCTCTTCAAGGCTGCGTGCTTTTTTTGTAAAACAAAGGAGTGGCTGGAGTGATGGTGCTTTAAGGCACCATCACATTGTCGCTGAAGATAGCCGTGACACTATAACTCCAGCGACTTGCAAACTTTTCGTCAGTCCTTGACGAAGAGCTTGCGAGGAGTCGAGCAGAACGTCTCGACCCCAGTATCAGTGATCAGGATGCTCTCGGTAATCTCGAGCCCCCAATCATCCATCCATAGGCCAGGCATGAAGTGGAAGGTCATACCAGGTTTGAGCACGCTGTTGTCGCTCGGGCGCAGGCTCATGGTGCGCTCGCCCCAATCTGGTGGATAGCTGATACCGATTGGGTAACCGCAACGGCTGTCCTTGTGGATATCGAACTTCTCAAGCACGCCGAAGAAGGCACGTGCGATATCACCAGTGGTGTTGCCAGGCTTGGCGGCCTCGAGGCCGGCAGCGATACCTTCGACGACTGCTTTCTCGCCGTCGATGAAATGCTGCGGTGGCTTGCCCAGGTAAACAGTTCGGGACAGCGGGCAGTGATAGCGCTTGTAGCAGCCGGCGATTTCGAAGAAGGTGCCGGCGCCGACCTTGAATGGAGAGTCATCCCAGGTCAGGTGTGGGGCGCTAGCGTCTGCTCCGGTAGGAAGCAGCGGCACGATGGCCGGGTAGTCCCCGCCATAGCCATCGACACCGAGAATGCCACTGGCATAGATGTCAGCAACCAGCTCGTTCTTCCGCATGCCGGGCTCAATGCGTTCCAAGATGCGGTCATGCATCTTTTCGACGATTCGAGCAGCCACACGCATGTAGGAAATTTCTTGCTGGGACTTCACCGCACGCTGCCAGTTTACGAGCGCGTTCGCGTTGACGAACTTGGCCTTGGGCAGATGCTGCTGCAGTGCCAGGTATGCCGCAGCGCTGAAGTAGTAGTTGTCCAGCTCAACGCCGATAGTGAGCGAATCCCAGCCACGCGCCTGGATCACCTCTTTGCAGAGGTAGTCCATTGGGTGCCGTTCAGTCGACTGAACGTAGATATCGGGGTAGCCGACAATGTTGTCTTGCTTCATGAAGACAGTACGTCGAGCGCCGTTAGCGTCTTGGTTGCGGCCATACCAAACAGGCTCACCTTCCATGGCCAGCAGTACGCACTGGTGGACGTAGAACGACCAACCGTCGTAGCCGGTCAGCCAAGCCATGTTCGAAGGGTCAGTAACCAGCAGCAGCTCAATGTTCCTAGCCTGCATTTCTGCACGAACTTTGGCGATACGCTGGGCGTACTCCTCCCGTGTAAACGGAAGGTTCACAACAATTTCAGACATGATCGATCCCTCATGATTGGGGTATGGTTTTATTGTGTTGCCTGGTGATTCAGTTGTTGTAGAGCAAGCCTTTGCCTGTGCTGATTGCTCTGGAAAAAGCCAGGTTCGCAATCGCTGTGTCCTGAACGCCTGTGCCGGTGAGATCGCAAAGAGTTACGTCGGTTGGAGTCAACCTTCCGACGCGATCTCCAAGGATCACCTGACCCAGTTCGGCGTACACACGAAGGTCTTGTGCAACACCAGCGTTGATCGCGTGATGGAGCTCTCCAAGTGTTGCCGTCTGGCTGACTCGATCCGCAACGTAGTGATCGACTGCTGCTATTACCTCAGGAGCAACCTCGTTTTTGTGTTCAGTGTCTGCCCCCATAGCCGTGATATGGAGACCGGGCCGCAAGTGCCTGCGATGTAAAATTGGTTGATTGCTTGGCGTGCAGGTGACTGCAATGTCAGCGCTCGACATTGCTTCATCGACCGACTCTGCGGCAGTGGCTTCCAGGCCGTAGAGGCTCGATAGCTGCAAGGTCAGTTGCTGCGCTTTTGCGGAACTCCTAGCCCATACCCGAACTCGCTTGATATCCCGCACAAGAAGGAGCGCTTTGAGTTGAAGCTCGGCCTGTTCTCCTGCACCAAGAAGGGCAACCTCTTCACTGTCCTGGCGGGCGAGCCAACGTGCAGCCACAGCCCCAGCAGCTGCTGTCCTAACGGCAGTGAGGTATCCGTTGTCGAGTAGGAGCGCCTGGAGAAGTCCAGTGCGTCCAGAGAGCAGCATCATCATGCCGTTCAAACTTGGTAGGCCTAGACCAGGATTGTTGAAGAAGCCTGGACTGACCTTGATAGCGAAATTATCAAGGTCTGGCAGGTAAGCGGTTTTGACGTCCACCTCGCCATTGTGCTCGGAGATGTCTAACCGGAGGATTGGCGGCATGACCACTTTGCCTCTGGCCAGCGATGCAAATGCGTTTTCCACTACATCGATACTGTCTGTATCGAGTGTTACGCACTCACGGATTTCGCGTTGGTTAAGCAGAAGGACTTCGCTCACATGGCACCTCTTTAAGCACGTGCTGGGCGGCGGTCGCGCACAGCTTCCAGGATGATGCGTTGGTGTTGAGCCATGTCGACATTCCCACCGCTCACGACGATCACGATTGGCCCTTGAGCTTCAACCTGCCTGGTAAGCAGAGCTGCGATACCTACCGCTCCCGCTCCCTCAATGACGAGCTGTTCTTCTAAGTAGGCATGGAGCATCGCATCCGCGATTGAGTCTTCATTGAGCAAAATCACTCGGTCGATGAATCGACGGGTAAGTTCAAATGTGTATTGGTTTCGCAGACCAATTCCGCCACCGAGCGAGTCGGCCAGCGTGGCTACTTCCTCAACATTCACGGGCTTTCCAGCCTCGAGGCTCTGTGCCATTGCTGCGCCAAGCCTCATGCTCACACCATGGGTTTTCACCTGAGGAAGTAGTGCTTTGAGCGCCAAGGACACGCCGGAGAAAAGCCCTCCACCCGAAAGCGGTATGAGTACCTGCGAAACGGAAGGGAGTTGCTCAGCGATCTCCAGACCCAAAGTGGCTTGGCCTGCAATTACGTCCTGGTGATCGAAAGGAGGTATGAAGGTAAGGCCCTCTTCTTGAGCAAGACGGGCAGCTTCGAACTGAGCATCGTCTTGAGAGTTACCAACCACCTGCACGGCGGCGCCCAGCGCACGAATCGCAGCCACCTTGTTGGATGGGACAAGCCTTGAAAGGCACACGGTAGCGCGAACGCCGGCGGCAGCTGCGGCATAGGAAAGGGCACGACCATGATTGCCCGTTGAAGCGGTTACTACTCCCAGAGCACGCTGTTGAGAGGTAAGGCCCGCAATCGCGTTCGTGGCCCCTCTCAGTTTGAAGCTACCAGTCGCCTGGTGGCATTCCAGCTTGAGGTACACGGGCACTTTCATGAAGTCGGAGAGGCTTGGAGAGAGCTCCATTCGCGTTTCGCGCACCAGGTGCTTAGTGCGATCCCGGGCGATGAGGGCCTCTCGAACTGTCACTGCCGGCATGGTAGACCACCGAACGATTGTTTTTTCGGAGTCTACGAGCCGCTGATTGTCATAATGAATGTACTAGGTCAATCCGGTGGCGTTTTTTCAGATTTGCGTCAAACGGTCAGAAGTCATGGACTCCTGGGTATTGTTCAAAAGTCATCCGCATGGTTTTCAGGGCCTGGGATAGCTCGCTTTCACTCGTTTCAGCGCCGATGCAAAGCCGGATGCCGCGTGCTGGGGTCACCCCCCGAACGGTGAACGGCTCCGGTGACGTAACCGCAATATGCTGTTGTCGTAGTGTGCGCACCAGGCTGGAAACATCCCAATGTGTTGGCACATTCAGCCAAGCGTTTAACGAATGAGGGCGATGGCAATAGAGGTAGTCCCCCATCTCGTCTGCTACCAGCTTCTGGCGTGTCTCTAGGAGCCTTCGCTGCAGTTGGATCAATGTGTCGGCCCTCCCATCCATAATCCACCGTGCGGCAACCTCGGCAAGCATGGGGGCTGCCATCCAGCTCGTCACGCGAAGGATGCTTTCTGTTCGCAGCGCCAGTCGTTTAGGTACTTTAAGGAACCCGATTCGTAGCCCAGTCAGAACTGACTTCGTCATGCTGGTGCAGTAAAACGAGAGCTCGGGGGCATATGAGCTGATTGGAGGGCCTTCGTATTGGTTAAGCAGGGGGCCGTAGACGTCATCCTCAATAATGTGGACACCGAAGCGACGAGCGATGGAGGCTATCTCTTTCCTACGGCTATTGGGCATCAACGCGCTGGTCGGGTTATTAAGGTTCGGCGTGCATACCAGGGCCGTAACGCGCTCGTTGCCGCAGATGTCCTCAAAGTGCTCGGGATCAATCCCGTCACGATCAGTGTCTAGGCCTTTCAGATTGAAGCCGAGGACTTGAGAGTTCCCAATGACACCGTGATCGGTCATGCCTTCACAGAGCACCAGGTCATCAGGGCCTGCAAGGGAGGCCAGCGCCAGGAATAGCCCGTGGGCCGCCCCATTTGTGATCAACACATCTTCTCGAGCCAGCCCTGGCAAGCCAAGACGCCCAAGCCAATGGCAGGCGGCATCACGATGAGCATCGAAGCCCGCTACAGGTCGGCACAGTCGGATCCAGCTTTGATCGACCTCATTAGCAAGCTCGGCGCATGTTTCTCGCCAGTACCTGTCATG
The DNA here is from genome assembly GCF_043106155.1 of Pseudomonas sp. FYR_7. NCBI lineage: Bacteria > Pseudomonadati > Pseudomonadota > Gammaproteobacteria > Pseudomonadales > Pseudomonadaceae > Pseudomonas > Pseudomonas sp. FYR_7. Next base: position 71,551 of record NZ_JBICMI010000014.1, on the reverse strand, counting down.
CTCTGGGGTGTGAATGATTCGGGCGGTGGATAGATCGACGAGTGCGCGCTCGGGAGCATCGAGAATGTAGCTTGCTACACGGTCACTCATTCGCCGAGAAACGAAACTCCCGCGACCCACTTCGCACCTTACTAGCCCTTGGCGCTCGAGTTCCTTGTAGGCGTTTGTCACGGTTTGGACACTGATCCCCAAGGCATCGGCAACCTGCCGTTGAGGTGGCAGGCGCTGATCATCCGCCAGCTTATGCTGCTCGATGTCCGAGCTGATCGCTTGGACAAGAATCTTGTACTTGGACTCGCCGCCACGGGCGTGCTCAACCGCTTCCCGCCATTTTTCCATCATCGCAATGCTTGCTCCTAAGCCACGGCCTACAGCATGGACGTTACAACATATCGAGATCAATTGTCCTAGTGCAATGCTCGTCACGGAAAGCCTTTTGTATGCTCATCTCACGCTTCCGAGGAAGGCTTGGGTCTTCTTCAAGCTACCGCTATCAATTCCAAAAATAGCGGCGCTGCAGCGTGATCTTCTATCTGCCCAAAACTCCGCGCCACGCGGGCCAATTACAATAGAGGGAGATTTTTGATGAACTTGGTCACTTCGCTTTCCACAGTCGCTCAACGCCTGACCCTGGCGTGTGCCATTGCGAGCATCGCCGTATCCGCACACGCAGCTACAACCCTCGACTCTCTCAAAGAGCAGGGCAGTGTTCGGATTGGCTATGCCAACGAAACGCCTTTCGCCTATACCGGAACCGATGGAAAAGTCACGGGCGAGTCGCCTGAAATCGCCACCGCGATTTTCAAGCAGTTGGGGATCAAGGACGTCAATGGTGTACTCACCGAATGGGGATCGCTGATTCCTGGCCTGCGAGCTGGTCGTTTCGATGCTATCGCAGCCGGCATGTACATCACTCCAGCCCGCTGCAAGCAGGTCTTGTTCACCGACCCTCACTACCAGCTCCCTGACGCGCTCCTGGTGCCGAAAGGCAATCCCAAGGAGCTGTTCAGCTACGAAGATGTCGCAAAGAACCCAGAAGTGAAGCTGGCCATTATGGCGGGCACCGTGGAGCTCCAGTACGCCCGTGACTCTGGCGTGAAAGACGAACAAATCCTCCAGGTTCCAGATACCACGGCTCAGCTGCAGGCAGTTCGTGCCAAGCGGGCAGATGCTGCTGTAGGCACACAGCTCACGATGAAAGGGCTCGCGGCCAAAGGCGGTGATTCGGTAGAGGCCATGACCGACTTCAAAGATGACCCTTCCCATATCGGCTACGGTGCCTTGGCCTTCAGACCGGAAGACAAGGAGCTTCGTGACCAGGTCAATGCCCAGCTCAAGAAATGGCTCGGTAGTGAAGAACACCTGAAAACAGTGGCGCCATTCGGATTCGACAAGAGCAACCTCACTACGAAAACAGCTGCGGAGCTCTGCGGGCAGTAACACTGCATCCAAATCGGCGCGTCAAACCCACTGCCGCGCCCTTGGCTGATTTAACGTGAGGTAGAGTCAAATGGCAGATTTACTACCACTTATGCTCCAGGGCGCATGGGTTACCCTGCAGGTCACCTTCTTCGGATCTCTCCTGGCCATCGTTGCAGCGACCCTGGCGGCACTCGGCAAAATGTCGACATGGAGACCGCTCCGCTGGTTTTGCGTCGTCTACATTGAGATCTTTCGGGGTACGTCGCTGCTCGTTCAATTGTTCTGGCTCTTCTTCGTCCTTCCGCTTCCTCCATTCAATCTCGAGCTGAGCCCCTACACCGTCGCAATCGTTGGCCTTGGGCTACATATTGGCGCTTATGGTGCAGAGATAATGCGCGGCGCGATTAATTCGGTAGCTAAAGGTCAATATGAAGCTTGCACAGCACTTAACTTTGGCCCATTCACACGCTTTCGTCGCATCATTTTGCCGCAAGCCCTGCTCGCAGCGATGGGGCCTGGAACTAATCTGCTGATCGAGCTGTTGAAAAACACATCCCTTGTTTCCCTTATAACGCTTGCAGATTTGAGCTTCAGGGCGCGCCAACTCGATCAGGCTACATTCGAGACTCTCAAGGTCTTCGCCCTAGCGCTGCTCGTGTACTTCGTAATGGCCCAAGCGATTAACATGGCAATGCGGCGTTTAGAGCGACATCTGGCCCGTGGTCGTGTCCAAGGGAGCCTGTGATGAATTTCTTCGACTGGAACTATGCGATACAGCTCATGCCCGAATTGTTCCGGGCAGCTCTTAACACAATCGGCGTCACGTTGCTGGGCTTTGCAATCGCTATCGTTCTTGGACTGTTCCTCGCCATTGGCAGACGCAGCGCAAGAATATGGATCTCTTGGCCAATAGGTGGGGTGATCGAATTTATCCGCAGTACACCTTTACTGATCCAAGTTTATTTTCTTTATTACGTTCTGCCTAACTACGGCGTTAGCCTGACAGCAATGCAAGTAGGCGTGTTAGGCATTGGTCTACACTACGCCTGCTATCTGGCAGAGGTATATCGAAGCGGCCTTGATGCGGTTCCGCGAGGCCAATGGGAAGCAGTGACAGCACTCAACATGAGTCCTTCGCTTGCCTATCGAAACATCATTTTACCCCAAGCTCTCCGTCCGATTTTGCCACCGGTTGGGAACTACCTGGTTGCGATGCTGAAAGATACACCTGTGCTTTCAGCTATCACTGTCGTTGAGATCATGCAGCAAGCAAAGAACATCGGCTCTGAGACGTTCCGATATCTTGAGCCCATCACCATGGTAGGCGTGTTCTTCCTTGTTCTGAGTATTGTTCTGGCTTATTTGGTACGCCGCGTTGAAGCGCGCTTGGAGCAAAAATAATGACCACCTCTCCAGTTTCCAACATTCAGATAGCTCCAAGCGAAATTTTGACAGGTGTCAGTTCAGGCGCCATTTCGTCCCCGGCCATTGGCAAGCCCATGGTTAGCTTCCGCAGCGTAACTAAGCGATATGGCAACTTCACTGTTTTGGACGGCCTGGAACTGGATGTTTCGGCAGGCGAAAAAGTCGCCATCATTGGCCCCAGCGGATCAGGTAAATCGACGTTGCTCCGAGTGCTGATGACCCTCGAGGGAATCGATGAGGGGAGCATTCTGGTCGAAGGCGAGTCGCTGACTCACATGCAAGGAAGGAATGGAAAGCTGGTTCCAGCCGACGCGAAGCACGTGCGTGCTGTCCGGGGCAAAATAGGAATGGTATTCCAAGGGTTCAACCTCTTTCCCCACCGTACTGCGCTGCAAAATGTCACTGAGGCCCCCGTCCATGTCCTGGGTGTAAAACCAGCCGAAGCCAGGGATCGCGCCGTGCAGTTGCTGGAAATGGTTGGACTGGGTGCCAAGCTCGATCATTACCCTTCGCAACTGTCTGGTGGCCAGCAGCAGCGGGTCGCGATAGCACGGGCCCTAGCTATGAGACCAAAGGTCATGCTTTTCGACGAGGTCACCTCGGCGCTCGACCCGGAACTCTGCGGTGAAGTCCTTAACGTCATCCGTCGACTTGGAAGCGAGCATAAGCTGACCATGCTTATGGTTACTCACCAAATGGGCTTTGCTCGGGAGTTTGCGGATCGCGTTTGCTTCTTCTACAAGGGTCGAATTCATGAACAAGGTGCTCCAGGCCAACTGTTCGAGACCCCCCAGGAAGAGCGTACCCGCAGTTTTCTGAGCGCCGTTAGAGAGGCAAATTAAGGATTTCTGCTAGCTCTTCAGGAGTAGCCCTCCTGAAGAGCCAAGAGGTGCTAAGCATCATCAATTGGAAGTGTGAATCCGGCCTTTACCCGATCCATCACGACCATTGTTTTGAAACTCTTGATGTCATTGTTTTCGTAGAAGAACCTTCGGGTGAAGTTCTCGTAGTCCTCCATATCCTTTGAGGTTACGAGGAGTACAAAGTCAGCATCACCCGTGACATAGGATCCGCTCATGACCTCAGGAGTATTTTTAATGGCCTGCTTGAACTTATCGATAATGTCTGAGCGCTCTCGTTCCAAAGTGACCAGCACCAGCATGGTGACATGTCTTCCAACCGCTTTAGGGTTGATAATGGAGACGTCGCTCTCGATGACCCCTTCACTGCGCAGGCGCTTAAGCCTGCGCTGGCACGCCGTGGAAGATAAACCGACCAAATCACCAAGCTCTTCAGAGGTGAGCCTATTGTTGACTTGCAAGGCACTTAAAATTCGTAAGTCAATCCTATCAAGCTCCATGAGTTTCTCACCCCTACTAATACCTGATGAAAATGTGTCAGTTGCGTTAGCTGAGTGTACATCAGATACGTCAGCCAACAAAGCTAAATGCCAATGCTAGTAGTGCACCACCCCTACGCACTGGTTACACCTGTTGGGTCGAGTCATAGCCGCTGCGCTGAGCCTTAGCCTACTTGAACGACAAACAAATAAGGAATATGCAATGAAACCTAGTCCCATCAAGCCAACTATCGATTTCGACCAACAAGGGGTGTCACACGGGTTCTTGAAGCTGCCTTACTCACGTGATGACTCTGCGTGGGGTGCGATCATGATTCCTATCACCGTCATGAAAAACGGGATCGGCCCGACTGTGCTCCTCACTGGCGGCAATCATGGCGACGAGTATGAAGGCCCGATTGCACTCACCAAGCTGGCCAATCAACTGGACATCGAAACAGTCAGAGGGCGAATCATTATTTTGCCCTTCATGAACTATCCTGCTTTTAAAAACGCCTCCAGAACCTCTCCGATTGATCGCGGGAATATGAATCGTACCTTCCCAGGTAAGGCTGACGGGACAGTTACGGAAAAAATTGCTGATTATATCCAGCGACACTTGTTGCCATTGGCGGATTACGTCCTTGATATCCACTCTGGCGGCAAGACTCTGGACTTCATTCCATTTGCCGCTGTTCATATTCTGCCGGACAAGCTGCAACAGCAGAAAGGCGAACGGGCAATGGATGCTTTCGCGGCTCCCTACAGCATGAAAATGCTGGAAATCGATAGCGTGGGCATGTTTGATACGGCTGTCGAAGAAGCCGGCAAAATCTTTGTGACTACCGAGCTTGGTGGTGGGGGTACAGCCAGCTCCACCACTATTAAAATTGCAGAGCGCGGGGTACGAAATTTCCTGGTTCATGCAGGGGCGGTCATGGGTGATCTTGATATTGCACAGGACAGCATCTTCTTGGATATGCCTGACGACAATTGCTTCATTGCAAGCGAGCATGCCGGGCTCATTGAATACTGCTTCAATCTGGGCGATCAGGTCTCCAAAGGCGATGTGATTGCTCGAGTGTACGACGTCACAAGAACAGGTGTGGCACCTACCGAATACAAGGCCCAACGTGACGGCCTTCTTGCCTGCCGTCACTTCCCGGGGCTTGTGCAGTGCGGTGACACAATCGCAGTTCTGGCTGAGAAAATCTCTTAAACATCTGCCCCTTCAACAAGGCTGCCAAGTGCAGCCTTTTTTGTTTTTCTACACCTAATTGGTTTTGTTCCAATCATTTCTTATGCACCTACAGACCTGAAATCGCATCTCTGATAAATGACGCAGGAAAGCTGCGCAACTGTGAAAACATCACAGTATTACTGCGCACGCGGGCTGGATTACTCATATTTCCAGCGTCAAGCCAGACATAGAATGATCCTCATCGAACATCAGCTTTATCTCTTCGAGGCATATAAAAATGAAAGATCTTGCGCCCTCCGCCCTCAATAAGCTTCGTCGAAATGACCTGCTTGAAACTCGGGCTTACATTGATGGGCGCTGGGTTACTGGCGAGGGCTCGCTCGACGTCACGGATCCAGCTAATGACCAGGTGATCGCGCAGGTAGCCCATTGCGACGAGTCCTGGGTAGATCTGGCCGTCGAAGCCGCTTCGCGTGCCTTCGATGGTTGGCGGAACACCTTGCCGGCACAGCGTGGTGCAGTCCTTCGTAAATGGGCAGCACTGATGCGTGAGAACCAAGAAGATTTGGCGGTCATCATGACCTGCGAGCAAGGTAAGCCGCTCAGCGAATCACGCGGAGAGATCAATTACGGCGCGAACTTTGTCGAGTGGTTTGCGGCAGAAGGTGAGCGTTGCTACGGCGAGACAATTCCAAGTCATCTCCCGAACAGCCAGTTGGTCACTAAGCTGCAGCCGATTGGTGTAACCGTGGCCATCACGCCCTGGAACTTCCCCAGCGCCATGATCACCCGCAAGGCTGCTGCAGCACTGGCGGCTGGATGCCCGATGATCGTCAAGCCGGCGCCTGAAACTCCGCTGTCCGCCCTGGCTCTCGCCCGGTTGGCTGAAGATGCTGGTATTCCTGGTGGTGTGTTCCAGGTGCTGACCGGGGGTGCACCGAAGATGTCGGCTCGTCTCTTGGCCGCCTCCGCAGTCCGTGCGTTCAGTTTCACCGGTTCCACAGAGGTTGGTCGGATTCTGCTGCGTCAGTCTGCGGATACGGTCAAGAAAGTATCCCTTGAACTGGGTGGCCATGCTCCGTTCATTGTCTTCGATGATGCCTCGATTGCTGAGGCTGTCGAAGGCTGCATTGGCGCCAAGTTCGCAACCTCAGGTCAAGATTGCCTGGGCGCGAATCGCATCTATGTGCATCGCAACATCTACGGTCAATTCGTAGAGGAATTCACCAAGGCCACCGAGAAGTTACGCGTTGGCCATGGCCTTGAAGAGGGCGTCGATATCGGCCCAATGACTAGGGTAACGGTTGCCAACAAGTGCCGAGAGCAGATTTCGAATGCTCTCTCGCTGGGTGCAAAACTCACCTGCGGCGGTATCGACAATCACTTGGGTAGCAGCTTCGTCCTTCCGACTGTTCTGGCTGACGTCACGGACAAAATGGACATCGCTTTCGAAGAGACCTTCGGCCCCGTGGCGGCAATCCTGCCCTTCGATTCCGAAGATGAAGTAGTGACCAGGGCCAACAACACCGAGTTCGGCCTCGCTGCCTACGTGTACACCAACGACCTTCGTCGTGCCTGCCGAGTTTCTGACCGACTCGAGTACGGCATGGTCGCACTCAACACTCCGAAGTTCACAGGCGCGCCAATTCCGTTTGGCGGTTGGAAGCAATCGGGCTTGGGCCGTGAAGGCTCGAAGCACGGATTGGCTGAGTACATGGAACTGAAATACGTCTGCATCGGCGGTCTGTAAATATCACAAGAGGATTGAAACATGGATAAGCAAAAGCAAGATTTGATCTCCCAACAAGATCGCGGTGCAGTGCTTCACCCATTCACCCAGCTTAAAGACTTTGCCTCTGGCAAGGCAGGTGATCCAACAATCATCGAAACCGCGAAAGGGATCACTATCACCGACGCGACTGGCCGTGAGTACATCGATGGTTTCGCTGGCCTGTACTGCATGAACGTCGGCTATGGCCGTACCGAAGTCGCCGAGGCGATCTCCAAACAAGCCCACAAGCTGGCGTACTATCACACCTACGCTGCGCATACCACGGAAGAGCTCGCTCGCCTTTCTGACCGCCTGGTGAAGATGGCTCCGGGCAACATGAGCAAGGTCTTCTACGGCATGTCCGGTTCGGATGCCAACGAGACCCAAGCCAAACTGGTCTGGTACTACAACAATCTGCGCGGTAAGCCGAACAAGAAGAAAATCATTGCTCGTGAGCGCGGCTATCACGGTTGCTCGGTAGTTTCTGGTTCCATGACCGGCATGTCCTTCTACCATGACCACATGGATCTGCCGATTGCAGGGATCCTGCGTACTGGTGCTCCTCACTACTACTGGGGCGCCGAGCTAGGTGAGACTGAGCTGGAATTCTCTGCCCGCCGTGCACGTGAACTCGAAGAGCTCATCCTGCGCGAAGGCCCAGACACCATCGGCGCATTCATTGCTGAGCCTGTGCTCGGAACCGGCGGTATTACCCCTCCGCCAGAAGGCTACTGGGCTGCTGTTCAGCCTGTGCTGAAAAAGTACGACATCCTGCTGATCGCTGACGAAGTAATTACCGGATTTGGTCGTACTGGTGCCATGTTTGGCTGCGACAAGTACGGTATCGAGCCTGACCTGATTACTGTAGCGAAAGGGCTGACTTCTGCCTACGCACCGCTGTCGGCTTCGATTGTTGGTGAGAAGGTGTACAAAGTGATGGAAGAAGGCGCTGATCGTGTAGGTGCGTTCTCCCACGGTTACACCTACTCTGGCCACCCTATCGGTGTCGCGGCAGCAAACGCGGTGCTCGATATCGTCGAGGGCGAAAACATTCCAGCTCACGTCGACAAGGTTGGTCAGTATTTCCAAAAGTCGATGCAGGAAACCTTCTCCTCGCTGCCAATCGTCGGCGAAGTGCGCGGTGTAGGCATGATGGCCGCCATTGAATTCGTAGCTGATCCAGCTACCAAGAAGCGATTCGACCCAGCCCTCAAGGTTGGTGCACGGATTTCGAAAGCAGCCCGTGATCGCAACCTGATTGCTCGTGCCATGCCTCACGGTGAGATCCTGGGCTTTGCTCCTCCCCTGGTCACGACCGAGCAGGAAGTGGATCGCATCATCAGCATCGCACACGAAGCTGTGCTCAGCGTCCTTGATGAGCTGAAGCTCTGAGCCATCAAGGCCAGCAACTATGCCAGCCCAATTGTCCTCTTCGTTTTGAGCCCGCCGTTAGGCGGGCTTTTTTTGAGCAGTCACAATCGAAGCAAAGGCGCTCGCATTAGCTCATGAGGACGTACTCTCAGTTCAGATACTTGTCCAATACCCGGAAATTAAAGCCCGTACCTGACAACCTCCATGAGAGCGATGTAAGTATCGCTTCTTGTCGTCCGTTTTCACGGGGCAGGCCCAGTTAACAGAAAGTCGACAGAAAATCCTCTGAGGTGATCCATCAATGATCCTTCACCGACCGAGCTCCCAGAGTTTCCATCATAATCCTTGCTGATCGAAAAGCCTTGGCAATTTGGCACGTAATTCGCAATCTCGTACTGACGCCAATCCAGCATTGCTTGACCGTAAGCGCTCCATGAAGCCCCCATTCAAAGCGCCCAACTGATGCCCGATGCTGTGCTCCCGATTTCTCAGGAGCCCAGTAGTCATGATGCGACCCGACGCAAAAGTCGAAAAAGTGTATCTGTACCCCAAGCCTGTCGACTTCCGAAAATCCATTGACGGCCTGGCTGCACTGGTTGAGCTGGACATCAAGGTTGCAGTATTCGACCCGGTGCTTTTTGTCTTCCTCAACAAGTCACGTAATTGCGTGAAAATTCTGTATTGGGAACGCAACGGCTTCTGCCTTTGGCTCAAGCGCCTGGAGTCCGAACGATTCAAAACATCGCCTGAGGTGACGGACGAGGCGATTGTCCTGACCGTCCAGGAGCTCAACTGGATGCTCGACGGTTTTGACCTTTGGCGTAACCGTCCTCATCAGGTTTTGACGCCGCGCTTTGTGACCTGATTTGGTATAATCCAGGGCATGGATTCCGTGCCCGAAAACCTCCCTGACGACCCTCAACTACTCAAGCAAATGCTTGCGAAGATGCAGTCGCGGGTCGGTTTTCTCGAGGAGGAAAACGCGCTGCTGCGCCAGTGATTGTTTGGGCAAGTCCGAGCAAACAGCTGATCCAGCAACGCCACAATTGGCCCTTTTCAACGAGGCCGAAAACGCCTCCGAAGCTGTCGACGAAGACGTTGAAGAAGAGGTCCTTGCTCCTACCAAGCGTTGAGCGAAAGGTACTCCAAGCCGACTGCAAGCCCGGTGCGCTTGTTCGCATCAGGCAGTGCGTGGCCTTGCGCGATGCTGGCAGTGTACTTGGCGGCAATTTCAAACACATCGTCAAGGCCATTATAAGCGATAGCATTATCGATTCTTGCCAGCGCGCCTTGCAAAATCGGAATATTCACCGCCCCCCTTCATGTCGGGCTCGGCAGTCAAGATTTGAGTATTTATTTCAATAACACGCTCAAATGGAAAGAAGATCAATTCCATTACATATCAGCCAACTTCTGAAAGGTCTTCTTGTGAGTCCTGAGAACGAGTTTGGTTTCTGAATAAACGATCTGCTTACCCAAGTCGCCACCCAAGTCCAGCTTCTTGATAGCTTTAACTTTAGGCCTCTTTACTATGGATACGCCATAGATGTCCAGCTTGTGGCTCATGACTTTAGTACCCCAAACGGTTCGATTATCTTCTGCCCTTACGGTAGCGCACTGGAAGGCAAGATACACCGAGCTGCCTATTGCGTGTGCGGCGCTTGCCCATCAGCTAGCCCAGCCTGATCCGACCTGGTGGTTTCACCAATAGATTCAAAAAATGCCTCGCATCTTAGCCTTGAGGCTGCGACCGTGTTGGGCAGCCTTTACACGCATGTGCCAATTTAGGGCGGTGACGAATGCAAAACGCCCGCAACTTAGCGGGCGTTTCTGTTAGTTAGCGCAGGCCCCATAGCGGGCGTAGGCTCACTCCCACTCAATCGTTGCCGGCGGCTTGCTCGACACGTCGTAGGTCACCCGCGAGATACCGTCAATCTCGTTGATGATCCGGCCACTGACGGTTTCCAGCAGTTCGTAAGGCAGATGAGCCCAACGAGCGGTCATGAAGTCCACGGTCTCGACAGCACGCAGGGCCACAACCCATGCATAGCGACGGCCGTCGCCCACGACGCCAACCGACTTGACCGGCTGGAACACCACGAAGGCCTGGCTGGTCTTGTGGTACCAATCAGCCTTGCGCAGTTCTTCGATGAAGATGTGGTCCGCGCGACGCAGGATGTCGGCGTACTCTTTCTTCACTTCACCCAGGATGCGCACACCCAGGCCCGGGCCTGGGAACGGGTGGCGGTAGACCATGTCGTAAGGCAGGCCGAGCTCCAGACCGATCTTGCGCACTTCGTCCTTGAACAATTCACGCAGCGGTTCGACCAGCTTGAGGTTCATTTCCTCCGGCAGGCCACCGACGTTGTGGTGGGACTTGATCACGTGGGCCTTGCCGCTCTTGGCGCCGGCCGATTCGATCACGTCCGGGTAGATGGTGCCCTGGGCGAGGAACTGGATGTTCGGCAGCTTGCTGGCCTCGGCATCGAAGATGTCGATGAAGGTGCGGCCGATGATCTTGCGCTTCTTCTCCGGGTCGGCTTCGCCGGCCAGGTTGTCGAGGAACTGCTTTTCAGCGTCGGCACGGATCACCTTAACGCCCATGTTCTCCTTGAACATGGCCATCACCTGGTCACCCTCGTGCAGGCGCAGCAGGCCGTTGTCGACGAAGACGCAGGTCAGCTGGTCGCCGATGGCCCGGTGCAAGAGGGCCGCGACCACCGAGCTGTCCACGCCGCCGGAGAGGCCCAGCAGGACGTTGGCCGAACCCACTTGCTCACGCACCTGGGCGATGGCGTCCTCGACGATGTTGGACGGGGTCCACAGGGCTTCACAGCCGCAGATGTCCTGCACGAAACGGGACAGGATGCGACCGCCCTGCTTGGTGTGGGTCACTTCCGGGTGGAACTGCACGCCGTAGTAGCCGCGGGTGTCATCGAACATGCCGGCGATCGGGCAGCTCGGGGTGCTGGCCAGTACGTGGAAACCGGTCGGCAGTTGGGTGACCTTGTCACCGTGGCTCATCCACACGTCCAGGCCCAGTACGCCGTCGGCGTCGATATGGTCCTCGATGCCGTCGAGCAGGCGGCTCTTGCCGACCACGTCCACGCGGGCATAACCGAACTCACGCAGGTCAGACCCTTCGACCTTGCCGCCCATCTGTTCGGACATGGTCTGCATGCCGTAGCAGATGCCCAGCACAGGCACATTCAGGTCGAACACGGCCTGGGGTGCACGGGGGCTGTTGGCTTCGTGAACCGACTCGGGGCCACCGGCGAGGATGATGCCGCGCGGGTTGAATTCGCGGATCGCTTCATCGTCCATGTCGAACGGGTGCAGTTCGCAATACACGCCGATCTCGCGCACGCGGCGGGCGATCAGCTGGGTGTACTGGGAGCCGAAATCGAGGATGAGGATCCGGTGAGCGTGAATATCGAGGGCCATGGGGAATCTCTGATTCAGCTGCGAGCTTGAAGCTGCAAGCTGCAAGTTGATCGGGGAAAACGCAGTGGCCGCGCGAACGCAGCCACCGTCTGGAGCTTACCGCTGAGCTATCAGCCAACCCGGTAGTTGGGGGCTTCTTTGGTGATTTGCACGTCGTGAACGTGGGATTCGGCCATGCCGGCGCCCGTGATGCGCACGAACTCCGGCTTGGTGCGCATCTCGTCGATGGTGGCACTGCCGGTGTAGCCCATGGACGAACGCAGGCCGCCCATCAGCTGGTGAATGATCGCAGCCAGTGCGCCTTTGTACGGCACACGGCCTTCGATACCTTCGGGGACCAGCTTCTCGGCACCGGCCGAGGAGTCCTGGAAGTAACGGTCGGAGGAGCCTTGCGACTGCGCCATGGCGCCCAGCGAACCCATGCCACGGTAGGCCTTGTAGGAGCGGCCCTGGAACAGTTCGACTTCGCCCGGGGCTTCTTCGGTACCGGCGAACATCGAACCCATCATCACGCAACTGGCACCGGCGACGATGGCCTTGGACAGGTCACCAGAGAAGCGGATACCGCCGTCGGCGATCAGTGGCACACCGGTGCCTTCCAGGGCAGCGGCGACGTTGGCGATGGCGCTGATCTGCGGCACGCCGACGCCGGCTACGATACGGGTGGTGCAGATCGAGCCAGGGCCGATACCGACCTTGACCGCATCAGCGCCCGCCTCGGCCAAGGCCTTGGCAGCAGCGCCGGTGGCGATGTTGCCGCCAATCACCTGCACCTGCGGGTAGGTTTGCTTGACCCAGCGCACGCGCTCGATCACGCCTTTGGAGTGCCCGTGAGCGGTGTCGACCACGACCACGTCAACGCCAGCGGCTACCAGGGCGGCAACACGCTCGCCGGTGTCCTTGCCGGTGCCGACCGCTGCGCCAACGCGCAGACGACCCTGGTCGTCCTTGCTGGCCAGTGGGTAGGCCTTGGCCTTCTCGATGTCCTTGACGGTCATCATGCCCTTGAGGCTGAAGTGCTCGTCGACGATCAGCACTTTCTCGAGGCGGTGCTTGTGCAGCAGCTCGCGCACCTCGTTCTTGTCCGCGCCCTCGCGGACGGTGACCAGGCGTTCCTTGGGCGTCATCACTTCGCGGACCTTGGCGTCCAGGCGGCTTTCGAAGCGCACGTCGCGGGAGGTCACGATACCGACCAGGTCACCGTTTTCCAGCACGGGCACGCCGGAAATGTTGTTCAGGCGCGTCAGGTCGAACAGGTCGCGCACGGTGGCGTCGGCCTCGATGGTGATCGGGTCCTTGACCACGCCAGCCTCGAACTTCTTGACCTTGCGTACTTCGCCGGCCTGCTGCTCGATGGTCATGTTCTTGTGGATGATGCCGATGCCGCCTTCCTGGGCCATGGCGATGGCCAGGCGCGCTTCGGTGACGGTGTCCATGGCAGCGGAGACCAGCGGGATGTTCAGCTCGATGCCACGGGTCAAACGGGTCTTGAGACTGACTTCATTGGGCAGTACCTCGGAATAACCAGGTACAAGGAGAATATCGTCGAAGGTCAGGGCTTCTTGGCTGATACGCAACATCGCGGGGGCTCCCGGGCGGGAAAAATGGAAGCGCGCCATTATACTCATGCGTGCCCTGCCACTCAATGTAAATCAAGCCTGAAGTTACAAGTGGCCGTTGCCGCCCTGCGCACCAAAGCCCTGCTCAGCCCTCGTCAGGCGAGCCGGACCTGCACCACGGCCACTGGTTGGTCCAGCCAGTCGGCGAAGCTGTCGATGAAGGCCTGGGTGAACCCGGCATCGCCCCAGTTGTTGAAGATGAAGCCCAGGTTGGAGAAGGCGCAGGGTTGCAGGAACAAAAAACCGTTGATGTCGTCTTCGAACCCGCACAGCGGGCAGGTGAAGTTGTCACTGACCCCGGGCATCCACTCTTCCAGGCTATCGAACAACGGCTCGCCCACTTCCCGCCGGCACTGCGGGCAGCCCGCCTCTTCCTTGAAGCCTTCGGTGGGCGTATAGATGCAGCGCTTGAGCATCACCTCAAGGCCGTTGACCGGCGTATCGAAGGGCAGTTTTTCGGGGTGCAGCGCCACTTGGCGGGCACCTGGCCCAAGGGCATGGGCCATACGGTTGCCGGTACGCCCGCAGGTGGTCAGCTGCTCTTGCACGATCTTTTCGCGGACCAGCCAGCGCAGGATGGCGCGGGCGCGGGCCTCGTGCACCGGGACGGTGGACTGCCTGGGAACGATGATGCTTTGGGTATTCATGAGCGGACAAGCCTTGGATCGGGTAGTCGGCCAATTCTAACCCCTGCTCAAGCGCTCACATAGCGAGCGATGAGCGCCAGGCCGCTGGCCAACACCAACCAGGTGACCAACCGGACGAAGGCCTCGCGTGACAGCCTGTGCGTGAGCCTGCGCCCAGCCCATAGACCGATGACCATCACCGGCAGCAGGCAGGCCGCCATCAGCAGCAGTTGTCGATCGGCGTAGACACCGGCAACAAGGAACAGCGTCAGGCGCACCAAGGTGCTGCAACTGATCAACGCGCTCTGGGTGGCGCGTACCTGCTCCTTGTCGGGCAGGCGAGCGCTCAGGTAAAGGGCGTAGAGAAACCCGCCGCTGCCGAACAAGGCGCCGAACAACCCGCCCACGGTACCCATCGGTGCCGCCCACCACCCGGCAAGCGACGCCGGGCGTACCTTCAGCGCCAGGCTATAGAGGGCATAGGCCGTGATGAACAGGCCCATCAGCAGCATCAGCAGGTCCGACTTGAGCTGCAGCAGGAACGCAACGCCCAGGGTGCACCCCAGCGCCATGAACGGCAGCAGGCGCAGCAGTTCGCCCCGTACCACATCGCGCCGTGAGGGCAACAGGTTGCCGAACGCCGCTACGAAATCGAGTAACACCAGCAAGGGAATGATCTGCGACAGCGGCATGAAATGGATCAGCACCGGGCCTGCCACCAACGCCGTGCCGAAGCCGGCGATGCCGAACACCACATAGGCCGCCGCGGTACCCAACACGATGGGTAGCCAGTCAAGCCCCGAGAACGGTATAGCGAGGTCAGCGAGCATTGGCGCATTGTCCTTGAAGGTTCAGCGCACCATAACCAAACCCGCGCTATCCCGGCTAATATGCAATCTCGCCCTGATCCATCTCGAAATGGCATCGCTCATGATCTCGACCCGCCAGCTGCGTTACTTCGTGGAAATCGCCGAATGTGGCAGCTTCAGCGCCGCCGCCGAACGACTGTATGTCGCCCAGTCCGCCCTCAGTCGCCAGGTGCGCGAGCTCGAACTGCAGCTGGACACCGCGTTGTTCGAGCGCACGGCCAGGTTGCCTCGCCTGACCGATGCGGGCCGGGCGTTCCTGCCGCGCGCGCGCAACCTGCTGCTGGACCTGGACAAGGCTGGCGAGCTGGCCCGAGCCGTCGGCCAGGGCCTGTGCGGCAGCCTGAACATCAGCCACTCCAGCACGGTGCCGCTGACCGGTCGGCTGCTCGAGCACCTGGGTGATTACCTGCGGACAAACCCTGATGTGAGCATGGAGATCGCCCAGTTGTCCTCCGAAGGGCAGCTTGCAGCACTGGCCGAAGGTCGCCTGGACATCGGGCTGCTGAGGCTGCCGGTGCTGCGCCAGCACGATGGGTTGAGCATCGAGCCGTTGTTCGAAGAGCCCCTGCTGTTGGCGCTCGCCCCTACCCATGAACTGGCGGAGCGTGATTGCATTGCCTTGGCGGAGCTTTCCAGCCAGCCGTTCATCTCCATTCCCCACCACCAACGCGGTGGCCTGAGCTACCTGTCTGCCGAGCTGTGCATGGCGGCGGGGTTCTTTCCCCAGCCTGCGCGGGTGGTGTCGCGCAAGACCACCCAGTTGCAGCTGATCCAGGCGGGGTTCGGGGTGGCCTTGCTGCCACGCTGCATGCAGGACATCGCCCCTGCGGCGCTGCGGTTCATCCCGCTGATGGACCCCGGCTGCGTCAGCACCGTCGCCATCGCCCACCGCCGCGATGCCGGGCCACTGGTGAGTCAGTTCATCGAGCACATGACCTGCGCAGCGTCGGCAATCGGTACGCCAGGGCAGGCACCGGCGACCCAGGCCAGCTCCTGATCGACCGGGCACGACACCCGGCCCCCTCATCCTTTATAGTGCCTTCCCATGATCAAAGACCCTTTCGAACGCCTCGGCCTTGACCGTGATGTGCTCACCGTCAGCCAACTCAATGGCCGCGCCCGGGTGCTGCTGGAAGACGTGTTCCGCAGCGTATGGGTGGAGGGCGAGATTTCCAACCTGGCCCGGCCGGCCTCCGGCCACATGTACTTCACCCTCAAGGACAGCGGTGCCCAGGTGCGCTGCGCCCTCTTCCGGCAGAGCGCCACGCGGGTGCGCCAGGCGCTGCGTGACGGCCTGGCGGTACGGGTGCGTGGCAAGGTATCCCTGTTCGAAGGCCGTGGCGACTACCAGCTGATCCTCGATTCCGTGGAGCCTGCCGGCGATGGTGCGCTGCGCCTGGCCTTCGAGGCGCTCAAGGAAAAGCTTGGCGCCGAGGGCCTGTTCAGCACCGACAGCAAGCGAGCGCTGCCTGCGCACCCCCAGCGTATCGGCATCATCACCTCCCCGACCGGGGCCGTGATCCGCGACATCATCAGTGTGTTCGCCCGCCGTGCGCCCCAGGTGGAGTTGAACCTGATCCCCACCGCCGTGCAGGGCCGCGAAGCCATCGCCCAGATCGTGCGGGCCATTCGCCTGGCCGACAGCCGCGGTTTCGACGCCTTGATACTGGCCCGCGGCGGCGGTTCACTGGAAGACCTGTGGTGCTTCAACGAGGAAGCCGTGGCGCGTGCCGTGGCCGCGTGCAAGACGCCGATCGTGAGCGCCGTGGGCCATGAAACCGACGTGTCGATCAGCGACTTCGTGGCCGATGTGCGGGCCCCTACCCCGTCTGCTGCGGCCGAGCTGCTTGCGCCCGACAACAGCGGCCTGCAGCATCGCCTGGACGGCCTGCAACGGCGCCTGACCCTGCGCATGCAGAACCGGTTGGTGCATGATCGCCTGCGCCTGGAGTCCCTGATTCGCCGCCTGCGCCATCCGGGCGAGCGCCTGCGTCAGCAGGCTCAGCGCCTGGATGACCTGGACATGCGCCTGCGCCGTGCCTTCCTGCATAACCTCAATCAACGCCGCGAGCGCCTGGTGCGCCTGGAGACACGTCTGGCCGCGCAACATCCCGGGCGTACTCTGGCTTTGCTGGGCCAGCGCCTGGACAGCCTGGCCGAGCGACTGCCCCGGGCCATGCGTGACGTGCTCAAGGACCGGCGCCAGCGCTTCCAGGCCCAGTTGCAGACCCTGCAGATCGTCAGCCCGCTGGCGACGCTGGCGCGCGGCTACAGCATCCTGCTCGACGAACAAGGCCAGGCCATCCGCAGCGCCGAACAGACGCGCAACGGCCAGCGCCTGACTGCACGCCTGAACGAAGGCGAGCTGCAGGTGCGGGTCGAAGACAATCACCTGACTCCGGTCACGCTCTCACTTCTGGACTGACACATGCCCCGCTTGCTCGCGTCACTGCTCGCCCTCGCCTTCACCGTCCTGAGCGCCACAGCCCAGGCCAGCTACATCACGCGCACGCTGAACAAACCGGTGCCTGGCGGCGTTGCCGTGGTCGACCTGGGGCCGGCAGCCAGTGCTCCCAGCGCACGCTTCGATGGCAAGCCCGTGCTGGTGGTCAAGGAACAGGACAACTGGCTGGCCATCGTTGGCATCCCCCTGACTCAGAAGCCTGGGCAGGCGGTGGTGCAGCAGGGCAGCCGAAGCCTGCCTTTCACCGTGGGGCACAAGCAGTACCCCGAACAGCGCATCACCTTGAAGAACACCCGCCAGGTCAACCCCAATCCGGCCGACCTCAAGCGCATCGATCGCGAACTGGCCGAGCAGATCAAGGCCTACCGCAGCTTCAGCCCGGCATTGCCGAGCAACCTGATCCTCGACAAGCCGGTCAACGGGCCGCTGTCGAGCAAGTTCGGCGTGCGCCGGTTCTTCAATGGCGAGGAACGCAACCCCCATGCGGGGCTGGATTTTGCCGTACCGGCGGGGACGCCGATCAAGACGCCTGCCAACGGCAAGGTGATTCTGGTGGGCGATTACTTCTTCAATGGCCGCACGGTGTTCGTCGATCACGGGCAGGGCTTTATCAGCATGTTCTGCCATATGTCCCGTATCGACGTGCAGAACGGGCAGTCGCTGCGCCGTGGTGATGTGGTCGGGCGCGTGGGCTCAACGGGGCGCGCTACCGGGCCGCACATGCACTGGAACGTCAGCTTGAACGATGCGCGTGTTGACCCGGCGATCTTCATCGGTGCCTTTCAGCCCTGAGGCAGGGTTGACACTTCGTTGAGTGACGTTTGGGCCGCCCCGCAATACGGGCGGCGCTTGCCACAACGCAGGGCCCAGGAGGTCCTCACGCGACTGACACACCATTGCGCCAAAGAAAAATACCGCGCAACAAAACCTAAGTATTTTACTGGTATCAACAAGTAGATCTCGCTATATCACTTTTTTTAAGCATTCCTCTCAATTTTTTTTCAACGCTTGCCAACCCACAGTCCACTGGTTAGGGTTGAGGCCATGAAAACCTTCAGCACCCTCATCTTGCTCCGACAACATCGCAGCCTCTGCCTGGTCAGCGCTCGACTACCAGGCTGAATCGCGTCGCCTCGCCCCCACCTCGTTACTGCTCGGCAGGCCCGATCTCGGCCGCACATAAAAGGATTGCTTCCATGACCATGCTCAAAGACCCGTCGAAGAAATACCGCGCCTTCCCTACCATCGATCTGCCTGACCGTACCTGGCCGTCCAAGACCATCACCGAGGCGCCGATCTGGTGCAGCTCGGACCTGCGTGACGGCAACCAGTCGCTGATCGAGCCGATGGATGCGCAGAAGAAGCTGCGGTTCTGGAAGACCTTGGTGCAAGTGGGCGTGAAGGAAATCGAAGCCTCCTTCCCTTCGGCCTCGCAAACCGACTTCGACTTTGTCCGCACCTTGATCGAAGACGGTCATATTCCAGAGGACACCACCATCCAGGTGCTGACCCAGGCGCGTGAAGACCTGATCGCCCGGACCTTCGAGTCCCTGCGCGGGGCCAAGAACGCCATCGTTCACCTGTACAACGCCACCTGCCCGGCCTTCCGCCGCATCGTCTTCAACCAGGACAAGCAGGGCGTCAAGGACATCGCGGTCAATGCAGCCAAGCTGTTCGTCAAATACGCCGCACAGCAGCCCGATACGCACTGGACATTCCAGTACTCGCCCGAAACCTTCAGCGCTACCGAGATGGAATTCGCCAAGGAAGTGTGCGATGCGGTCATCGAGGTGTGGAACCCCACGCCCGAGCACAAGATCATCCTCAACCTGCCGGCCACCGTCGAGGTCGCCACGCCCAACGTGTACGCCGACCAGATCGAATGGTTCTGCCGTAACATCAATCGCCGTGACAGCGTGATCATCAGCCTGCACTGCCACAACGACCGGGGAACCGGCATCGCCGCCACCGAGCTGGGCCTGATGGCCGGCGCCGACCGTGCTGAGGGCTGCCTGTTCGGCAATGGTGAGCGTACTGGTAACGTCGACCTGGTGACCCTGGCCTTGAACCTGTACACCCAGGGCATCGACCCGGGCCTGGATTTCTCCGACATCGACGGTGTGCGCAAGGTCGTCGAAGAATGCAATCAGCTGCCGGTGCACCCGCGCCACCCGTACGTAGGTGACTTGGTACACACAGCCTTCTCCGGCTCGCACCAGGATGCCATTCGCAAGGGCCTGGCCAAACAGCAGGAAGGCGAGTTGTGGGAAGTGCCGTACCTGCCGATCGATCCGGCCGACATCGGCCGCAGCTACGAGGCCGTGATTCGCGTCAACAGCCAGTCCGGCAAAGGCGGCATCACCTACCTGCTCGAGCAGGAATACGGCATCAGCCTGCCGCGCCGCATGCAAATCGAATTCAGCCAGGTCGTACAGGGCGAAACCGACCGCCTGGGCCTGGAAATGACTGCCCAGCAGATCTACAGCTTGCTGCACAAGGAATACCTGCAAGCCAACGCACCGTACGCGCTGGTCAGCCATCGCCTGCAGGAAGAAAACGGTCACAGTGCCGTGGAAGTGGAAGTAGCCGGCGAAGGCGAGACCACGCTGCACTGGCGCGGCAAGGGCAATGGCGCCCTGGAAGCCTTGGTGGCCGGCCTGCCGGTTGCCGTCGAAATCATGGACTACAACGAACACGCCATCGGCGCGGGCACCAACGCCAAGGCAGCGGCCTATATTGAACTGCGTGTAGCCGGCGGGCGTCCTGTGCACGGTGTGGGCATCGATGAAAACATCACCACAGCCAGCTTCAAGGCCCTGTTCAGTGCGTTGAACCGTTCGCTGAGCCAGCAAGAGGCCAAGGCGGCCTGAGTACCGTTAGGGAGAAAGCGGCCTCTTTAGCTGATGCTGTTGACTTGAGATTGTTGGGGCCGCCTTGCGGCCCATCGCGGCGCAAGGCCGCTCCCACACTGCTTGAGCCTGTCAGCCCAGGCCTCACGCGGTCATTTGTGGGAGCGGCCTCGCGCCGCGATGGGCCGCAAAGCGGCCCCAACGACCTAAGGGCGCGCTTACCCTTCGTATACGCGCACATAACCCGCAAACGCCAATCACCAGGCAAAAAAATGGGCGCCGACCAAGCGCCCAAAAAGCCGTAAAGCACACAACGAAATTCAGTGACCGTCCACCAGCGCCATGGCCTCGGCACTGCAGGCCTCGATGCGGGCCCAGTCGCCATTCTTGATCCAGCTGCTGTCGAGCATCCAGGTGCCCCCTACACACATCACATTGGCCAGTGCCATGTAGTTGCGCACGTTGGCCGGGTTGACGCCGCCGGTTGGGCAGAAACGGATGTCGCCGAACGGGCCAGCAAACGCTTTGATCGCCGCCACGCCTCCGCTGATTTCGGCGGGGAACAGCTTGAAACGGCGGTAACCCAGCGCGTAGCCCATCATGATTTCGGATGGGGTGCTGATACCCGGCAGCAAGGGGATCTCGCTCTCCACGCCCGCTTGCAGCACATCCTGGGTAATGCCGGGTGTGACGACGAACTGGGCGCCTGCGGCCTCGACGGCTGCGAACATGGTGCGGTCGAGCACTGTCCCGGCGCCTACGCACAGCTCGGGGCGCTGCTCACGCAGCACTTCAATGGCCTTCAGGCCATGCTGTGAACGCAGGGTCACTTCCAGCGTGCGGATGCCGCCGGCCGCCAGGGCGTCGGCCAGGGGCAGGATGTCCTGTTCGCGGGCGATGGTGATCACCGGCAGGATGCGCGCCGCTTCGCAGATGGCGTCGACCCGGGCGGCCTTGTCGGCCATCGAGAGCTTGGGCTGTGGACGTTCGAGGGTGATCATTGCTGTGGATCCTTGGCTCATGGGCACCAGTAGATGTCCAGGGGTGCGTGAAGAAAAGCGCGAATGGGCATTTCGGCGAGGTCGTCATCCGCCAGCGCGGCGCGCAGAGTAGCGAGTTTGCCTGGCCCTTGCACGGACAATGCGGTGAACCCTGCGGTGGCCAGCAGCGCTCGGGTCATGGAAAGGCGCTGATGGGGAACGGTTGGCGCCATTAGCGGTAGGCAACGGCGAGGCGTGTTCGGATCCAGGCCCTCGGCCAGGTTAGGACTGGCTGGGAACAGTGAGGCCGTGTGGCCATCGTCACCCATGCCCAGTACCAGCACGTCGATGGGCGGCAGATCGGCCAGGGCGCGGTCAGCTTCTTCGGCGGCCTCTTTCAGCGAAGGCGCCTGCTGGTACAACCCGATGAAACGCGCCTTGGCGGCCTGCCCTTTGAGCAGATGCTGAGCCAACAGACCGGCATTGCTGTCGGCGTGCTCCACCGGCACCCAGCGCTCATCGGCAAGACTGACCGTCACCTTGCTCCAGTCCAGGTCCTGCTTGGCCAGTTGCTCGAGAAAAGGCACCGGGCTGCGCCCACCGGACAGCACGACGCAGGCCTGGCCTTTATCGTCGATGGCTGCACGCAGGCGCTCACTCACATCCTTGGCCAATGTACCAGCCAACGTGCTGGCATCGGGCAGTTGATGCACCTCGGTGCTCGCCGGAAACTGCAATTCGGACAATGCTTCAGATGTCGCCATACCAGGCCCTCCCATCGCGGGTGATCAATGCAATCGAGCTCATTGGCCCCCAGCTGCCCGCAGCATAGGGCTTGGGGGCGTCGCCCGTGTTGCGCCAACCGGCAATCAGCTGGTCACACCACTTCCAGGCGTACTCGATTTCGTCCTTGCGCACGAACAGGTTCTGGTTGCCCCGCATCACTTCGAGCAGCAAGCGTTCATAGGCATCCGGAATCCGCGCGCTACGCCAGGCGTCGGAAAAATTCAGTTGCAGCGGGCCACTGCGCAGTTGCATGCCCTTGTCCAGGCCTTGCTCCTTGGTCATCACGCGCAAGGAGATACCTTCGTCCGGCTGCAGGCGAATGATCAGCTTGTTGCCCACTTGCAGACGCTGTTCCGGGGCAAAGATGTAATGCGGCGTTTCCTTGAAGTGAATGACGATCTGCGACAGCTTTTGCGGCATGCGCTTGCCGGTGCGCAAGTAGAAAGGCACACCCGACCAGCGCCAGTTGCGGATGTCGGCGCGCAGGGCGACGAAGGTCTCGGTGTCGCTCTGGCTATTGGCATTGTCTTCTTCAAGGTAACCCGGAACCGGCTTGCCATCGCTGTAGCCGGCAATGTACTGCCCGCGCACCACCCGCGTGCTCAGCCCGTCTCCGGTGATCGGGGCCAGCGCCTTGAGTACCTTGACCTTCTCGTCGCGGATGGCGTCGGCCGACAGCTCGCTCGGCGGGTCCATGGCAATCAGGCACAGCAACTGCAACAGGTGGTTCTGGATCATGTCGCGCAACTGACCGGCCTTGTCGAAGTAGCCCCAGCGACCCTCGATACCCACCTTCTCCGCCACCGTGATTTCCACGTGGGAGATGGAGTTCTGGTTCCATTGGGTTTCGAACAGGCTGTTGGCAAAGCGCAGGGCGATCAGGTTCTGCACCGTCTCCTTGCCCAGGTAGTGGTCGATGCGATAGACGCGGCTTTCGGGAAAGAATCGCGCCACGGCATCGTTGACCCGGCGTGAAGACTCAAGGTCATGACCGATCGGCTTTTCCAGCACTACACGGGTGCGCTCGCTCAGGCCCACCTTGTCGAGGTTTTCGCTGATGGCACCATACACGGCGGCGGCCGTGGCGAAATAGGCGATCAGGGGGTGCCCGTCGGGCACTTGCGCGGCCAGTGCCTGGTAGCCTTCTGGCTGCAGAAAATCCAGATGCTGGTAATCGAGCCTTGCCAGGAAGCGCTCGAGGGCCGCGGCCTCGATGTCAGCCTCGGGCACATGCTTACGCAAATGGGCCTCGATGCTGTTCAGGTGCTCCTGGGCACTGCCGGCCTCCCGCGCCAGCGCCAGCAGGCGCGTCTGTGCGTGCAATAGCCCGGCGCGGTCGAGCTGGTAGAGCGCAGGGAACAGCTTGCGCAAGGCCAGGTCGCCCAGGGCGCCAAACAGGGCAAATGTGCAAGGTTCGACACTGATTGCAGCCATGATGTTGGTTCTTTCCTAAAGTTGATTTAGAAATACCGTTTTCAGTTAGGGTTTTCAAGGACAAATGTAGTAAAAACCATAACATTAGTCGGATGTATGACAGACAAGTGGTGCGCAACCGGCGCCGCCAGTACGATAGACGACCCTGTAAACAGGCCTGCTGCTCCCTCAGCCGGCTGCCTTCCCGACCCAAGGACACCCCATGGACCGCGTGAGAAACCTCCTGGAACAAATCCAGGGACGCCTCGACGAGCTGAACAAGGCCGAACGCAAAGTCGCCGAAGTCATCCTGCTCAACCCGCAACAAGCCACACGCTTCAGCATCGCGGCGCTGGCCCAGGCGGCCAAGGTCAGCGAACCGACCGTCAACCGCTTCTGCCGCTCCTTCGGCGTGAGCGGTTACCCAGAGCTGAAACTGCAACTGGCGCAGAGCCTGGCCAGCGGCGCGGCCTACGTGAGCCGCGCGGTGGAGGCCGACGACGATCCGGCGGCCTACACCCAGAAGATCTTCGCCAGCGCCATCGCCTCGCTCGACAGTGCCTGCCAGCAGCTCGACCCCCAGCAGGTCAGCCGCGCGGTCGACATGATGATCCAGGCCCGCCAGATTCATTTCTTTGGCCTGGGCGCCTCTGCACCGGTAGCGCTGGATGCCCAGCACAAGTTCTTCCGCTTCAACCTGGCCGTGTCAGCGCACGCCGACGTACTGATGCAACGCATGCTGGCGTCGGTGGCCCATACCGGCGACCTGTTCGTGATCATTTCCTACACCGGGCGTACACGCGAGCTGGTGGAAGTGGCTCGCCTGGCCAGGGAAAACGGCGCCTCGGTGCTGGGTCTGACAGCGGCCGGGTCGCCGCTGGCCAACGCCTGCAGCCTTAGCCTGCACATTCCTCTGCCCGAAGACACCGATATCTACATGCCGATGACCTCGCGCATCATCCAGCTGACCGTGCTCGATGTGCTGGCGACCGGCATGACCCTGCGCCGGGGTGTGGATTTCCAGCCACACCTGCGCAAGATCAAGGAAAGCCTCAACGCCAGTCGCTACCCCATCGAGGACGACGAACTCAGCTGAGCCGGTGCGCCTGCAGACTCAGATGCGCGCGCTGCCCCGGTGCCAGGCTCAGGCCGTCGTCGCTGCCGCTGGCGGCCTCCACACACACGAAACGCTGGCATTCGCGCCCGGTAACCCCCAGTAGCGGTCGGCTGCCGGGGTGCCACACGACCGTGTCGTCGCTGTCGCCGGTGTCGATACATAGTTGGCGCTGCCAGGCCGGATCATGCAGTTGCACACCGGGAATGCCTGAATAGACCCGCTGACAGCCGCCCTTGGGCTTGAGCGCTCCTTCCTGGCGGCATGCCTGACGGTTGAGGTGGTCGTACCCCTCGATGTCTTCAAGGCCAGACAGCGCTACCTCCGAGACGTCACTGATGCGCCAGTAGGCCAACAAGGCGTGACTCAACTGGCACGGTTCGCTGTCCTGGTGCTCGGTGCTCAGGCTCAACTCCATGCGGCTGCCGAGCCGCGCCTCCAGGTCGACCTGCCAGTCGCACAGTTCCAGGCGCCACTTGAGCACCACGCCCTGCGCGTCTTCATGGCTGTCCATCAGCTTCCAGTCCAGCAGGCGGGCCCAACCATGGGCAGGCCACAGGTCTTCGCTGGGATGGCGCCCGTACCAGGGCCAGCAGACCGGCACGCCGCCGCGAATGGCGCCCACCTGTGGCCATTGTTCGGCGCACCACAGCCAGGGCCGCTCACCTGTGGGTTGGAAATGCAGCAACTGCGCGCCCTGGCGACTGAACGCCGCCTGGCACAGAGGGTGATCGATGATCAGCACATCGCGCTGCTGGTAGCGTTCCCATTCGAACGTCGGCCGGGGCCGCCGTGCGGCGAAGAAGCGATGGAGCGGATGCTCAGGCATGGTGCAGGGCTCTTGTTGTTTGAGATAGCGCTGTCTTGGCCTGTCCACGGCAACCACTGCAGGTCAGTGGTTGCCGGGCGCCAAACGGGATTGGCGTAAATTTACAACAAATGGGCTTAGAAAGACGACTGAATCTTCAAGCCCGCCACCAGGGCATTGTCCACTTCATCCACGCCGCCGGGGCTCTTGATGTACTGAAGGTTCGGCCGCACGGTCAGCCAATTGGTGACGTGGAAACCATAGTACAGCTCGGCGTTGTACTCAGTACGTTGCAGCGGGACGAAGCCTGGGTTGTCGTAGTCGTTGATCCCGCTCATGTCGTTGAGTTGGCGCGCACGCTTGCGCACATCGTCATTGACATGGATGCGGGCGATGCCGAAACCGATGTCATCCTTTGGCCGGGCGTCGAAGGCACCTTTGTAGACCATGCCCACCTGCTGGTAGTTGTCCACTACGTTGGTGGCCTTGTCGTGCACCGTGAAGTTGGCGAACAGGCTCAGCCCGCGGTTGACGTCGCCTGCCTGGGCCGTGACCTGCTGTTGCGCCACCACCCACCAGCCATGCTTGCTGGAGTGGGATTTGAAGCCCGAACCACTGAGCCCCTGGGCGTTGCCGTTGACGTCCTTGTATACATCCTCGGCATCGGCGGTGCTGTAGTAGTAGCCCAGGCGGTATTCGCCCGGCAGGCCATTGAGCTTCGGCGTCCAGACCATTTCCACCGGCAGGATCGCGCCCTTGGTGCCGCTGCCGCTCAGCTTGAAGCCATTGCCGGTTTCCAGGTTGGACGGGTTCTGCTCATAGGCACCGACTTGTACATAGAATTCGGGGGTGACGTTGTACTTGACCCGCGTTGCCCACTGGCTGACGGGCCAGTTGTACCAGATGCCACCCACCCAGTTACCTACTTGCGAGCCGCAGAACGCCAGGTTCTGGAAGTCACAGGGGAAACTGTTGAAGTCCTCGCCTGGCCCGAAGCGGCCGAATTTCACGTCCAGCGCGCCGTCGAAATACTTCTGCTTGAACCACATCTGGGTCAGGCGCCAGGTCTGGCCACGCCCCCACACTTCTTGCACCGAACTGAACTGCCCGGCGCGTGGGTCGCTGATGCGGTCGTTGGACAGGTTGCGACCGCTTCGCTCGGTGATGGCCAGCTTGAATTCGGCATCGTGCCAGCCGAAGATCTTCTGCAGGTCCAGGTGCGCGCCCAGGGCGAACTGGTCGCTGTAGCGGGCGGTCTTGTCGTGGTTGTAGCCACCATGAAGGTTGCCGGCCACTTCGCCGACATAATCGACGGTGAAGTCGTAGCCTTTTTCCAGCAGCTCGGTGCGGGTACCGCCCCAGTCACCGGTCATCCATTTCGACTCGCTGGAGAAAGCTTCGGCAGCCTGTAGGCCACTGCTGGCGGCCATCGCCAGCGGCGCAAGCAACGCCAGTGAGCCCCAGGTGGTAGTACGATTGCGCTGTTCCATTGCGTTGCGTCCTCTTTTTCTTATTGATGGTGTAGACGGTTCAACGGCCACCGAGGGCGGCCATGTTGTCCTTGACGGTGGTGGCGATACGGTTTGCCTGCAGGCGCTCGCCGCTCTGGGCATCGAACAGCAGCACCCGTGCCGGGTCCAATTGCAGGGCCAGGGTGTCGCCCACCTGGCAGGCCACGTCAGGGGCCAGTCGGCAGCACACTTTGGTCTGGTTGAGGGTCACGAACACCAGCATGTCCGGACCAGTGGGCTCGGTGACCTGTACCTGCGCGCGAATGCTTGGCCCGCCGCTGCCGCCTCCCGCGCCCAGGGCAATCTGCTCGGGTCGAATGCCCAGGACGATTTCGCGCCCTTCCAGACCCAGGTCGGCGCCGGGCAGGGGCAGCTCGCAGCGTGCCTGGCCACTGTCGAGCACGGCATGCAGCTGACCGCCCTGGGCCACTAGCCGCGCCGGCACGAAGTTCATGGGCGGCGAGCCGATGAAGCTTGCGACGAACTGGTTGGCCGGGTCGTTGTAGATCTGCTGTGGCGTACCGAACTGCTGGATGATGCCGTCTTTCATGACCGCCACCTTGTCACCCAGGGTCATGGCCTCGATCTGATCATGGGTGACGTAGACGGTGGTGGTTTTCAGGCGCTGGTGCATCAGTTTCATTTCGGTCCGCATCTCGACCCGCAACTTGGCATCGAGGTTGGACAAGGGTTCATCGAACAGGTAGATCTTCGGTCGGCGCGCGAGCGCCCTGCCCATGGCCACGCGCTGCTGCTGACCGCCAGACAGCTGCGCCGGCTTGCGCGCCAGCAGGTGCTCGATCTGCAGCAGCTTGGCCACCCGCGCCACCTCCTCGTCGATGGCGGCCTGGGGCATCTTGCGGATTTTCAGGCCAAATTCGATGTTCTCGCGCACGGTCATGGTCGGGTACAGCGCATAGGACTGGAACACCATGGCGATGTCACGGTCCTTGGGGCTCATGCCGCTGACGTCCTGCTGGTCGATCAGAATAGCGCCGCCGGTGATCTGCTCGAGGCCGGCGATGCAGTTCATCAATGTCGACTTGCCGCAGCCCGAAGGGCCGACCAGGATCAGGAACTCACCGTCCTTGATCGACAGCTGGATGTCCTTGAGGGTATCCGGCAGCCCGGCACCGTAGGTTTTGTTCACGTTGCGAAGTTCGAGCGTTGCCATGACTTACCCCTTTACCGCGCCGGCTGTGAGCCCGCGCACGAAATATTTGCCTGCCACTACGTACACCAGCAGGGTCGGCAGGCCAGCGATCATCGCAGCGGCCATGTCGACGTTGTATTCCTTGGCCCCGGTGCTGGTATTGACCAGGTTGTTCAAGGCCACCGTGATCGGTTGCGAGTCGCCACTGGAGAACACCACGCCAAACAGGAAGTCGTTCCAGATCTGGGTGAACTGCCAGATCAGGCAGACCATGATGATCGGCGTGGACATCGGCAGGATGATGCGCCGGAAGATGGTGAAGAACCCTGCCCCGTCAAGCCGTGCGGCCTTGACCAGGGCATCGGGGATGCTGACGTAGAAGTTGCGAAAGAAAAGTGTGGTGAAGGCCAGGCCGTAGACCACATGCACCAGCACCAGGCCAGTGGTGGTACTGGCCAGCCCCAGCTTGCCCAGGGTGAACGAGGCCGGCAGCAGCACCGTCTGGAAAGGCAGGAAGCAGCCGAACAACAGCAGACCGAAGAACAGCTGCGAGCCACGGAAGCGCCACATCGACAGCACGTAGCCATTGAGCGCGCCAATGGTGGTAGAAATCAGCACCGCAGGCACGGTGATCAGAATCGAGTTCCAGAAGTAGCCGCTGACGGTGCCCCAGGCCTTGACCCAGCCAATGGCGGTGATCGCTGTCGGCCAGCTGAGCAGGTTGCCGGTACTGATGTCCTCAGGGGTCTTGAAGCTGGTCAGCAGCATGACCACCAGTGGCACCAGGTACAGCACCACGGCGATCAGCAGCACGGCATGAATGGCAAGCCGGCTGGGGCTGAGCGCGGGTTTGTCGACAGGGCTATGCATGGCGTTTGCTCCGCAGCTCCGAATACAGGTAAGGCACTAGGATGGCCAAGATCGCCCCCAGCATGAGGATGGCACTGGCCGAGCCCATGCCCATTTGCCCCCGGCTGAAGGTGAAGGCATACATGAACATCGCCGGCAGGTCGGACGAGTAGCCAGGCCCGCCTGCCGTCATCGCGGCGACCAGGTCGAAACTCTTGATGGCAATGTGCGAAAGGATCATCACCGAGCTGAAGAACACCGGGCGCAAGCTGGGCAGCACCACGCGCCAGTAGATGCGCGGCAGGCTGGCACCGTCGATCTGGGCGGCGCGGATGATCGATGGATCGACGCCCCGCAGGCCGGCGAGGAACATCGCCATGATGAACCCCGATGCTTGCCACACCGCCGCGATCACCAGGCAGTACACCACCCGGTCCGGATCCAGCAGCCAGTCCAGGCGAAAGCCCTCCCAGCCCCAGTCACGCAGCAGTTTGTCCAGCCCCATGCCTGGGTTGAGCAGCCACTTCCAGGCCGTGCCGGTCACGATCATCGACAGGGCCATGGGATACAGGTAGATGGTGCGGATGAACCCCTCGCGACGAATGCGCTGGTCCAGCAGCACCGCCAGCAACACGCCGATCGCCAGGCTGATGGTGATGAACAGCCCGCCGAACACCAGCAGGTTCTTGCTCGCCACCCACCAGCGGTCGTTGTCGAACAAACGCATGTACTGCGCCAGCCCCGCCCATTTGTAGGTGGGCAGGAACGTGGACGTGGTGAAGGACAGCACGAAGGTCCAGAGGATGTAGCCGTAGAAGCCCACCAGCACGATGAACATGCTCGGCGCCAGCACCAGCTTGGGCAGCCAGCGCTGTAGCGCATCCATGGGAGAGGCCCGCAGACGGGCGGTGGTAGTGGTCATGGTTCACCTCGAAGGCGCTGCTGCGCATGGCGCGGCAGCGACTGTCTTGCTCAGGTTTGAAGGTCGCCTCGGGCGCTGCGTGGTGCCGTGTCGGTGGCAGCGGGAGAGTGACGCAGCCAACGTTTGGAGGGCCCCGCAGCCTGCTTTTCACGTCGGGCCCGATGGCGCAGCACCCCGTCAGGCACGCCCGGCACCGAGCCGCACTAGCCCGCCCGTGGGCTACTTGGCTGCTCGGATGGCGGCTGCCAGCTTCTTCGCAGCGTCAGCCGGATCGGCCTTGGGGTCGTTGATGTAGTTGGTCACCACATCGAAGAAAGCGCCCTGCACGGCCAGCGTCGTGGCCATGTTGTGCGCCATGCTCGGTTGCAGGCCGCCGGTCTTGGCGTCGGCGAGGAAGTCCTTGGCCGAGGTCTGGGCACACGCATCGAACCCATACTTGCCCATGTCGGCGAGCATGTCGTTGCGCACCGGGATCGAGCCCTTGTTGGTGCTGAACACCTTCTGGAACTCCTCACCCAGCACCTTGCGGGCGATATCCTGCTGGCCGGCAGCAGTGCCCTCATTGCTCTGCTTGAACACCACCAGCGAATCGATGTTGTACAGGAAGGCCTTCTCGGTGCCGGGGAACGGCACGCACTGGTAGTCCTTGCCGGCGGTTTTCTTGGCCAAGGTCCATTCGCTCTTGGCCCAGTCGCCCATGATCTGCATGCCGGCCTTGCCGTTGATGACCTTGGCAGCTTCCAGGTTCCAGTCCTGGCCTTTGCCATCAGGGTCCATGTACGTGGCGACTCGCTTGAGTTCGGTCAGGGCCCTGATCATGTCGGGGCCGGTCAGGGCGTCGTTGTCCAGGTCGACCAGGGCTTTCTTGTAACCGTCGACACCCATCACCGACAGCACGACGCTTTCAAAGACCGTGCTGTCCTGCCACGGCTGGCCACCGTGGGCGAGCGGGATGATGCCTGCGGCCTTGAGCTTGTCGGCAGCGGCATAGAACTCATCGAGGGTGGCGGGTGCCTTGTCGATGCCGGCCTTCTTGAAGGCTTCAGGGTTGATCCACAGCCAGTTGGTACGGTGGATGTTGACGGGAACGGCTACATAGTCGCCGTCGTACTTCACGGTGTCGGCGACTTTCTTGTCCAGCAGTGCATCCCACTTTTCCTGCTTGGCCACCTCCTTGAGCACGTCGCTGTCGAGCAGGCCGGTCGCGGCCCAGTCCTGGATGTCGGGGCCCTTGATCTGCGCGACGCCTGGCGGATTGCCAGCCACCGCTCGGCTTTTGAGCACGGTCATGGCGGTAGCGCCGCCACCGCCGGCCACGGCCCCGTCCTTCCAGGTGAAACCGTCTTTCTCGACCTGAGCCTTGAGCACATCGACGGCCGCTTTTTCACCACCGGACGTCCACCAGTGCACCACTTCGACGGTGCCCTTGGCATCGGCAGCGTGCGCAGTCAGGGGGAACAGGGAAGCCAGGGAGATCGCGGCAGCGAGACGAAGGTAGGAAGTCATTTCTACACCTTATTGTTGTTATGCCGTGCAAGTCGTGCGCTTGCGTTGCATGGAGTCTAAACAGCGTGCGCGCACCGCCAGGTAACGAAGCGATGCGCGAATGTCATCGTTTGGTTACATTCAAGGCCACACCGGTCGCCAGGCTGCGTGCCAAGGGCAGGCCGGGTAGCACCAGGGCCTGGTAGGCATGGTACAGGTCGGGCTTGCCGGGCCAGATCGTGCCGGCTGGACGGTTGTCGACATCGAGTTCGTGGTGCCAGCTGCCGCCTGCAAGGTCGATGAAA
The DNA here is from genome assembly GCF_043106155.1 of Pseudomonas sp. FYR_7. Lineage (NCBI taxonomy): Bacteria > Pseudomonadati > Pseudomonadota > Gammaproteobacteria > Pseudomonadales > Pseudomonadaceae > Pseudomonas > Pseudomonas sp. FYR_7. The sequence continues at coordinate 39,825 of NZ_JBICMI010000014.1, read as the reverse complement.
TGCTCGGATATGAAGTCCCAGCAGCGCCGGTACCACTGCTCGAAGCGCGCCTGCCCCGTGCGCTGCAACAGGGCCGCTGCGCATGCGCAGGCTTCAGCGTGAACCCAGTGCAGCCGCGCGCGAACCCGCGGCCGGTCATCCCAGCCAAGGGTGTAGACGAGGCCAGGCTGGCCATCAACGCCCCACGCCTGTTCGCAGGCGGTGTCGAACAGGGTGCGGGCACTGTCGACCAGCCAGGGCGGGGGCGCGTGCCCGCAGTGGGCCAGGCTGGCCTCCAGGTGAAGCAAAAGCCTCGCCCACTCGAAAGCATGCCCTGGCGTCGTGCCATAGGGGCGAAAGTGGTCGGCCGGGTGTGCTTGGTTGTAATCCTTGAGCGGCTGCCAGGCAACGTCGAAGTGTTCCACCACTCGATAGCCGTTGGCAGCGGCGTGGGTATGGATGATGCGCTCGGCAATGCGCAGGGCGCGTTGCAGCCACACAGGGTTGCCGGTTACATCGGCCAGGGCCAGGAACGCCTCGGTCGCGTGCATGTTGCTGTTGGCGCCGCGGTAGGGCTCAGGCGTCTGCCAGGTGCGATCATAGGCTTCGCGAAGCGCACCTTCCTCTTCGCTCCAGAAATGCCGCTCGATGACGCCGATGGCGTCGGTCAGCAATGCCTCGGCGCCCTCGACGCCCGCCACGACGGCAGAGCTGGCCGCCAAGGCGACGAAAGCATGCAGATACGCTGCCTTGCCGCTTCCCTCGCAGCCGCCCGCCTTGGCAAACCAGCCGCCGTAGCGCGCATCCCTCAGGGGGCCACGCAGGGCAGTCACACCGTGGGCAGCCAGCCCCAGACAGCCCGGTATGCCCTGAAGGTGAGCCAGGGCGAAACAGTGGGTCATCCGGGCAGTGGTCAGGGTCTGGGCGCTTGCATCATCGGCAAGCCTGCCTGCCGCATCCAGGTCACCAAACCCTTCTGCCAGCTTTGCAGCCCTGGCGAAGGCCAGTAACCGCTGCCCCTCGGCCAGGCGCCATGCAGTGTGCCCAGGCGCTTGGAGCCAGGACACCTGTGAAGAAAGATCATTGTTCATCGCCAGCGAGGTCCTTGGCAGTCGTGTGGCGATTCTAGCCAGCCAGGCCACGGGGGATGTCACGAACGCGGGTATGATTGTCACGTGCCTGTGACGTTCGACCATCTGCGCGCAGCTGCACGTTCAACGCGTGCAGGTGCGTCAATCCACGCCCCGTGGCAGGTACAAGGTCACCCGCAAGCCGCCTTCGCGCAGGTTGAGCAGGCTGACCTCGCCGCCGTGGCTGTGGGCGATATTGCGGGCAATGCCCAACCCCAGCCCGTAGCCTTGCTGATGACCAGCCAGCCGCACATGGGGCTCGAACACCTGCTCCATCTGCTGTTGCGGCACCCCCGGCCCTTGATCATCGACCTGCAGCACGAAGCCTGCCGCACCGTCGATGATGCGCAGCCGCGCTCGCTCGCCGTACTTGATGGCGTTGTCGATCAGGTTGCCGATGCAGCGCCGCAATGCCAGCGGCTTGCCTGGATACGGCGCCAGGGCATGCCCTTCGAGGGTGATTCGACCGTCTCGCAGGTACGGCTCAGCCAGCAGTTCGAGGACCTGATTGAGGTCCACCAGCTCGATGTTCTCGTGAATGTCGGTGTCCTTCACGCATTGCAGCGCGCCCTTTACCAGCAGCTCCAGTTCGTCCAGGTCCTGGCTGAACTTGGCTTGCAGGTGTTCGTCTTCAAGCAGCTCGACACGCAGGCGAAGCCGGGTGATGGGCGTGCGCAGATCATGGGAGATGGCGCTGAACAGTTGGCTACGCTCGGTGAGGTAACGGCTGATGCGTTCGCGCATGCTGTTGAAGGCCCGGCCCACCTCCACCACCTCGCTGCCGCCGCCTTCGGCCACTGGCGCTACATCGGCGCCCAGTGACAGCTCGCGCGCTGCACGGGCCAGGCGCTTGAGCGGCCAGCTCTGCCAATGCACCAGCAGCCCGATGAACAGCAACAACAATGCCGTGGTCAGGACGATGAAGCCGATCTGCTGACGCGGCAGACGCTCGGCTTCCAAGCTGGTGTAGGGCTCGGGCAACAACGAGGCGATGTACAGCCATTCGCCTTCGGCCAGACGAATCTGGGTGACCAGCACCGGCGGGTTGAGCGGTTCGAGGGTGAGTGAGTAATGCGCCCATGACCTTGGCAACTCGTCGAGCTTGAGCCCACTGTTGAAGATGCGCAGTTCATCGGGGTCGACGAATTCGACGGAGATGTCCATCTGCGGCCCGAGACGCTCATGCAGCACCTGCTGGAACACCTCCACCACGGCCTGCTTGCGCGGCGTGACAGGCAGTACCTGCATATCCAACGGCTTGGCGTTCAGCGAAACAAAAAACCGCGTGCCCCCCATGCTGCGCAACTGGTCGAGCACCATCGGCCGGTAAGCCACGGGCAGTGAACGAAAGTAACTGACGCTGGCGCTCATGGAGTGGGCCAGGCTGCTGGCACTGGCACGCAGCCCTTGCAACTGGCTGGCGCGCAGCTGGGCCACCCAGATGATGCTCGACAATCCTTGCGCCAGCAGAACCACCAGCAAGGTCAGCAGCAGCATGCGCCCCAGCAGCGAGCGTGGCAGCAGGCGCCAGCGCCGCTCAGGGTGCAGTGCAGACATGGGTCGCCAGCAGGTAGCCGCTGCCGCGCACGGTGCGGATCAGCCGGGGTGGCTTTTCGGTGTCGCGCAAGCGCTGGCGCAGACGGCTGACGGCCATGTCCACGATGCGGTCCAGTGGCATCGGCTCTCGCCCTCGGGTGGCGTTGCCGATGGTATCGCGGTCGAGAATCTGCTGGGGGTGGTCCAAGAATAGCTTGAGCAGCGCAAAGTCCGCACCCGAAAGAATCACCTCCTCTCCATCGCGGTGGAACAGGCGATGGCTGACCGTGTCGAGCCGCCAGTCGTCGAATGCCAGCACCGCCCCGCCCGGCGCTGCCTGCCCGAACTCGGCGCGGCGTAGCAAGGCTTTGATGCGGGCCTGCAGCTCGCGCGGGCTGAACGGCTTGCCCAGGTAGTCATCGGCGCCAAGCTCAAGCCCGATGACCCGATCGGTCTCGTCCGAGCTTGCCGTCAACATGATGATGGGTACCCTCGCCTGGCGCGGGTGCTGGCGTACCCAGCGGCACAGGCTGAAACCGTCCTCGTCCGGCAGCATGACGTCCAGGATCACCAGGTCACACGCTGTGGTGTCAAGGGCATGACGAAACCCGGCACCATCGGCCTGGGCATTGACCTGAAAGCCCGAACGGCTGAGGTAGGTTTGCAACAATTCGCGAATTTCCTGATCGTCGTCAACCATCAGGATGGATTTGCCGGCAGTGCTCAAGGGTATGTCCTTTTGTGCTGGCGGGTCTTGTTGCCCGCTGATCTGTGTCGCCTTGCAGGGGTACCCGTGCGGTTAGCCTTGATCCAAGGCTTGCTGCAAGGCCACGCCAGCGCCCAGCAGCCCGGAAAACTCGGCCGTCACCAGCCACACGGGCACGCCTTCGAAGTAACCGCTCATGCAGCCTTTGTCGCCGAAGCTGGCGGTGAAACCGCTGCGCAGGAACAGCTCGGCAAAACGCGGGATCACGCCGCCGACGATATATACCCCACCGCGCGCGCCCAGGGTAAGCACGTTGTTGCCCGCCACCCGCCCCAGGAACCGGCAGAACTGCTCGATCACCGCTCGCGCCCGCGGCTCGCCGCCCAGGGCTGCATCGGTGATCTGCGCCGGTGAAGTGTGCCGCGGGTTTTCGCCATCCAGGGCGCAGATGGCCTGGTACAGGCGCACGAGCCCGCCGCCGCTGAGCACGGTCTCGGCACTGACGTGGCCGATCTGGCCATGGATGTATTGGTGGATCGCCGCCTCTCGGGCATTGCCCACGGGCAGATCGACGTGCCCGCCCTCGCCTGGCAAGGCATGCCAGTGCTTGCCCCCCAGGCGCAACAGCGAGCCGACACCCAGGCCTGTACCCGGGCCGATGACCAGCGCCGGGCGCAGCGGATCGGCCTGCCCTGGGCATACTTCCCGAAACTCACCTTCGCGCAGGCGGGTCATGCCAAGGGCCATTGCGGTGAAGTCATTGATCAGCAACAGGTGCCCGATCTGTAACCGCTGGCAAAAGGCGGTCCGGCTCAGGCGCCAGTGGTTGTTGGTGAAGCGAAACTCATCGCCATCGACCGGGCCGGCTACGGCCAGGCAAGCGGCGGCTATACCACCACGGGGGATGGCCAGGGCTTCTAGATACGCCTCGATGGCCTGTTCGGGGCTTGTGTAGTCCTCGGTGGCGAAAACCTTCACCTCGTGCAGCTGGTTGTCACGCCATAACGCAAAACGGGCATTGGTGCCGCCGATGTCGCCAACCAGCAGGTCATTCATTTCAGGTTCTCCAGGGCAGAGGTAAAGGCGCTGGCGCCCTGCTCTGCCGGGCTGAACGCCATGCGCATGAAACCGAACAGCTCGCGCCCGCAACCCAGGTCATTGCCCTGGGGCGCGGTCGCCAGGTCACGCTGGGCCAGCTCGTCGGCCGGTACCATCACCCGCAACGTACCTTCAGCGCCATCGACCCGCACGATATCACCATCGCGCAGCCGTGCCAGCGGGCCGCCATCATAGGCTTCGGGGCACACATGAATGGCGGCGGGTATCTTGCCCGATGCACCGGACATGCGCCCATCGGTCACCAGGGCTACCTTGTAACCGCGATCCTGCAACACGCCAAGGAATGGGGTGAGTTTGTGCAGTTCAGGCATGCCGTTGCAGCGCGGGCCCTGGAAGCGCACCACCGCGACGAAGTCCCGCTCCAGCTCGCCTGCCTTGAAGGCATCGGCCAATGACTGCTGATCGTGGAAGATGCGCGCCGGCGCCTCGACTACACGGTGCTCCGGTGCCACGGCGGAGACTTTCATCACGCCACGCCCCAGGTTGCCTTCCATCACCCGCAATCCCCCTTCGGCGGAGAATGGCCGCGCCACGGGCCGCAGGATGCTTTCGTCCAGGCTCTGCTGCGGCCCTTCGCGCCAGACCAGCTTGCCGTCCTCCAGGAACGGCTCCTGGGTATAACGACGCAGGCCGCGGCCGGCGACGGTGTTGACGTCCTCGTGCAGCAAGCCGGCATCGAGCAGCTCGCGGATCAGGAAGGCCATGCCGCCGGCGGCCTGGAAGTGGTTGATGTCGGCCTTGCCGTTGGGGTAGACGTGGGACAGGGTCGGCACCACGTCGGACAGATCGGCCATGTCCTGCCAGGTCAGTTGGATACCGGCGGCCTGGGCGATGGCCGGAATGTGCAGGGTATGGTTGGTGGAGCCGCCTGTGGCATGCAGGGCCACGATCGAGTTGACCAGCGCCTTCTCGTCGACGATCTCGCCCAGGGGCATGAAGGTGCCGCTGGCCTTCGTCATGCGCGTGACCTGTTGTGCAGCCTCGGCGGTCAGTGCGTCGCGCAGCGGCGTGTAGGGGTTGACGAAGGAGGCACCCGGCAGGTGCAGCCCCATCACTTCCATCACCAGCTGGTTGGTGTTGGCCGTGCCGTAGAAGGTGCAGGTGCCAGGGCCGTGGTAGGACTGCATTTCCGATTCCAGCAGTTCCTCCCGGCTGGCCTTGCCTTCGGCATAACGCTGGCGCACATCGGCTTTCTGCTTGTTGGAAATACCCGAGACCATCGGCCCGCCCGGTACGAACACCGTGGGCAAGTGGCCAAAGCGCAAGGCTCCCATCATCAGGCCTGGCACTATCTTGTCGCAAATGCCCAGCATCAGGGCCGCATCGAACATGTTGTGGGACAACGCCACGGCAGTGGACATGGCGATCACTTCACGGCTGGCAATTGCCAGTTCCATGCCCGGCTCGCCCTGGGTGACGCCATCGCACATGGCCGGCACACCGCCGGCGAACTGGCCCACCGAGCCGACTTCGCGCAGGGCATGCTTGATCTGTTCGGGAAAATGCAGGTAGGGCTGATGGGCCGACAGCATGTCGTTGTAGGCCGAGACGATGGCCACGTTGGCCGCGTTCATCAGGCGCAGGGTCTGTTTGTCCTCGCTGCCGCAACCGGCCACGCCATGGGCGAAGTTGGCGCATTGCAGGCTGGCACGCATCGGGCCCTCGCTGGCGGCCCCGCGGATCAGCTGCAGGTAGCGTTCGCGGGTGGCGCGACTACGCTCGACCAGCCGTTGGGTGACCTCAAGGATGCGCGGGTGCATGTACTGGACTCCAGGCTAATTGTAAGGGCGGTTTACCAAGTGACCGTGCCCTGCCGATTGCCGCCTAGGCTCAAAGGGACAGGCGCGCACTGCTTCGGAAGGCTCACGATCGAACCGCTCGTTGTAGGTTTAAACAAAATACTGCCACTAAAAAGGCTTGTTTTCTATCTGCAACTGAATAATCTTGTAATTCCAACAACAAAACCGTTTCAGTGAAGCACCTTTGTGCCACAGGTTTGACTCGGACTGCCAGAGGTATCGCCATGACCCTTCGCATCGCCATCAACGGATTCGGCCGCATCGGGCGCAATGTCCTGCGCGCACTCTATACCCAGGGCTACCGCCAGGACATGCAGGTCGTCGCCATCAACGACCTGGGCGACAGCACCATGAACGCCCACCTGCTCAAGTACGACAGCGTGCACGGCACCTTCGAGGCCAGCGTCGAAGCCGACCACGAAAGCCTCACCGTCAACGGCGACCGCATCGCGGTCAGCGCCATTCGCAACCCGGCTGAACTGCCCTGGAAAGCCCTGGCGATCGATGTGGTCTTCGAATGTACGGGGCTGTTCACCGAGCGCGACAAGGCTGCTGCGCACATCGCCGCCGGCGCAGGCAAGGTGATCGTCTCGGCGCCAGCCAAGGGCGCTGATGCCACCGTGGTGTATGGCGTCAACCACGACGTGCTGCGCGCCTCGCACCAGGTCATCTCCAACGCTTCCTGCACCACCAACTGCCTGGCGCCCATTGCCCAGGTGCTGCACCGCGAGTTCGGTATCGAGCAAGGCCTGATGACCACCATCCACGCCTACACCAACGACCAGGTGCTGACCGACGTGTACCACAGCGACCCTTATCGCGCCCGTTCGGCCACCCAGTCGATGATCCCGAGCAAGACCGGCGCCGCCGAAGCCGTGGGCCTGGTATTGCCGGAACTGGCTGGCAAGCTCACCGGCATGGCCGTGCGGGTACCGGTGATCAACGTGTCGCTGGTGGACCTCACCGTCAACCTCAAGCGCGAAGCCACGGCCGAACAGGTCAACCAGCTGTTCCTGGAGGCCAGCAAGCATTCGCGGGTACTGGGCTACAACGCCCTGCCCCTGGTCTCGTGCGACTTCAACCACAACCCGCTGTCGTCTATCTTCGATGCCAATCACACGCGGGCCAACGGGCGCATGCTCAAGGTGCTGGCCTGGTACGACAACGAGTGGGGCTTCTCCAACCGCATGCTGGACAACTGCCTGGCGCTCTGTCGCGCGCAGTAACGGCTGTGCCAGCACGTGCTGGCCACTGGAAAGGGCCACACGGCTGGCACTCAATGCTGGGGTATATAGCCCGTATCGTCGTAGCCGCTTCGCGGCTTCGGCAAGACCCGCGGCGCCGTTACGATTTGCCTACAGAGTGCAGCTTGACCTCAAGCAGGGATGATAAGCATTATCATTGGCCGCTTGTCAGGTCAGGTCGCTCCGTGAGTCAGTCCCGGTTCAATTCCGTATTCCTCAGCCAGAGGCCCATCTTGCTGCGCACGCTCCAGCGTATGGTCGGCAACCCTTGTACCGCCGAAGACCTGCTCCAGGAAACCTACCTGCGCGTCTCACGCGCACTGGGCGAGCGTTCGGTCCAGCACATCGAACCTTTCGTCTTTCAGACCGCGCGCAATCTTGCGCTCGACCATTTGCGTGCCCGCCGCGTACAGGCCCGAACCCTGGTCGAAGACGTCTCTGACGAGGTGGTAAACAATGTCGCCGTGCCCGCCAGCAGCAACGAAGAGGCTGCGCATGCCGAGCACCTGCTCCGTCACCTGAGCGAAAGCCTGAAGCAACTGACCCAGCGCCAGCAAAGGATCTTCACGCTAAGCCGGCTGCACGGCGCCACCTATCTTGAAATCGCCCAGCAGCTGGGGGTTTCTGCGAGCACGGTGCAAAAGGAACTGAAGTTGATCATGGGTATCTGCCTGGGTGTTGCCCAGCGCCTGGACGATTGACGGGCCGCCGCGATGAGGCCTGCTTGCCACATCACGCCAGCGCCCTGATCATCTGCGCACGCCCGCTCAAGGATTCACCGTGACCGACAGCCCCGAACATCCTCCATCACCTGCCACGCCCGATGCGCGTCGTCGCGCCACGGACGAGGCCTTGGCATGGCTGGTGCGTCTTGAAACCGCCGAGCCTGCCGACCACCTTGCCTTCGAAACCTGGCTGCACGCCAATCCTGAGAATGCTGAAGCGTTCGTGCAGGCCGAGGCCTTGTGGAACGGTGCAGCGCTCAAGCAGGCCGCTGCACAGCTGCAGGGCCACCCACTACGCCCTCGCGCCGGTCGTCTGCGTCGCCATTGGAAACCGCTGGCCACCGCCGCCGCGCTGCTGGTAGGCCTGTTCATGTTCGGCAACGTGCCAGTGCGCCTACAAGCTGATCACCTGACGGTCGTGGGTGAACGTCACCGGGTGGAACTGCAGGACGATGCCCGGGTGCTGCTCAATACCCAATCAGCGTTAGCCAGCGACCGCGGCGACGGGCAACAGGTCGCCCGCCTGCTGCAAGGCGAGGCATACTTCCAGGTCCCCAAGGGCGCGCCGGCCCCGCTTGAGGTGCAGGCCGGCCCACTGCGCGCCCAGGCACGCGACACTGATTTTGCCGTCCGCCTGCTCGATGGCCAAGCTTGGGTCAAGGTGCAGCGCGGCGACGTCGACGTACAAGGAGGTCGCGATCAGCGTATCCGTTTGCAGGCCGGCGAGAGTATTCGCGTCGGGCCCGACGGGTTCGGTGCACGCAGGCAACTGGACATGCGCAAGGACCTGGCCTGGGTCGATGGGCGCCTGGTCTTCGAAAACTGCCCCTTGAGCCAGGTGCTGGCCGAGCTGCGCCGCTATTACCCCGGCTGGATCATCAATCGCAATGAGCGGCTGGAGAAGATCGCCGTCACCGGCAACTACCGCCTCGACCAGCCGCTTGAGGCGCTACGTGCGTTGGCCCACATCACCTCGGCACAACTGCATGAGTATCCGGCGCTGGTCATCCTGAACTAAGGCGCCTGCCCACGCGCGGCAGCGCGCCACACGCCCAGCTGGGCGCAGGCGATTTATTTTTACGCGATAGCACCCCCCTGTCCGTCTCGTCATAGCCAATGCAATTGATTCTTGTTCAATCAAGAACGCACACCCTATGAACAGTTCGCGCGTCAGGGAGCGCTTTCGATGCCCACCAGTCCTATCCGTTCGACCCTACGTCCCCGCCTGAAGGGGCAACTGTCCCTGTTATCACTCGCCTTGCTCACCACAGGCGCCTACTCCCTCCCCACGCTGGCGGCCGAGCCAGCGTCGGTGAGCACCTCGCGCGTGGGCGCTTACCACTTCGGCATCGCCCAACAGCCGCTGGTATCGGCCATCAATGCGTTCAGCCAGGTCACGGGCTGGCAGGTGGGCTTCGACGCCCGCCTGGCCGAAGGGGTCGCCTCCCCCGGCATACAAGGTGCACTGCCCCCGGAGCAGGCACTCAAACACCTGCTACAGGGTACTGGCCTGGTCCCGCGCACCATCAGCCGCGGCAACGTGGTGCTCGAGCGCCAGTCAGGTCGCGGGGCCATAGACCTGCAACAGGTGACCGTCAGCGCTACCCGCAGCGCCCAGGACGTGAGCCAGGTCCCCAGTACGGTCAGCGTGCAGACCCGAGAACAACTCGACCGGCAGAACGTCAACACCCTCCAGGACCTGGTGCGCTACGAGCCGGGCGTCTCGGTGGCGGGGACCGGGCAGCGTAGCGGCCTGAACGGCTACAACATTCGCGGCATCGACGGCGAACGGATACTCACCCAAATCGACGGTGTGGCCATCCCGGACAGCTTCTTCTACGGGCCCTACGCCCAGACCCAGCGCAATTACGTCGACCCGGAAATCATCAAGCGTGTGGAAATCCTGCGCGGCCCAGCCTCGGTGCTCTACGGCAGCAATGCCATCGGCGGTGCGGTGAGCTATTTCACCCTTGATCCTGAAGACATCATCAAGCCCGGCCGAGACGCTGGTGCACGACTGAAAACCGGCTACAGCTCAGCCGATGACAGTTGGCTGACGTCCGCCACCGTAGCTGGTCGTGAGGGCAGCCTGGACGGCCTGCTGCACCTGAGCCAGCGCAACGGTCACGAAACCCAGAGCCATGCCGATCACGGCGGCGTGGGCCTTGCACGCACCCGCGCCAACCCGGTGGATGCGCGCACCACCAACGTGCTGGCCAAGCTGGGCTGGGATTACGCCGACGACGCCCGGCTGGGCGTGACCTACGAACGCTTCAAGGACGACCGCGACCAGAACCTGCTCAGCGCAGTAGGCGGGCCGTTCATCCCGGGTTTTGGTGCCAGGAATTCGTACCGCATGCGCCAGGGCAACGACACCATCACCCGCGAGCGCTTCGGCCTGAACCACCGTTTCGGCCTGGACAGCCTTTTCGCGGACGAGGTCAAGTGGAGCCTGAACTACCAGATCGCCAAGACCGATCAGCGCACCGACGAGCTGTACGTCGCTTCGGGGCGTCAGGTACTGCGCGACCGCCAGACCACCTACAAGGAACGCCAGTGGATCTTCGATGCCCAGCTGGAGAAGGCCTTCAGCCTTGGCCAGACCGATCACTCGCTGACCTATGGCACCACCCTCAAGCACCAGAACGTCACCGGGGCGCGCAGCGGTACTGGCACGTGCGTGAACATCGGCGGCACTTGCCGGGGTATCGGCCAGGACAGCCCGCGCGACGGCCAGGCGCTGGTCAGCGACTTCCCGGACCCGACCGTCAATACCTACAGTTTGTTCGTTCAGGACGAGGTTCGCTGGGGCAACTGGACGTTCCTGCCAGGTGCGCGCTACGACTACACACGCATGGCGCCTCACTTTACCGACGCCTTCCTGCGCGGGCTTGACGCCAGCGGTACGGCCCCGGCTTTCCAGGATGATTCGGACAAAAAGTGGCACCGCGTGTCGCCCAAGCTGGGGGTGACCTATGCCTTCAACGACCACTACACCGGATACGCGCAATACGCCCAGGGCTTCCGCACGCCCACGGCCAAGTCCATGTACGGCAAGTTCGTGAACCTGGAGCAAGGCTACCGCGTGGAGGGTAACCCTGGCCTGCAGCCTGAGCGCAGCAAGGGCCTGGAAACCGGCCTGCGCGGCCGCTTCGACGCGGGCAGCTTCGATGTGGCGGTCTACTACAACAAGTACCGCGACTTCATTGACGAAGACGCCGTGCAAGGCGCCAACCTCGAGCAGACATTCCAGGCCAACAACATCAAGCGCGCGACCATCAAAGGTGCCGAGGTAAGAGGCCAGCTGGAACTCGACCGGTTTGGCGCGCCAGCGGGGCTGTATGCACAAGGCTCCCTGGCGTACACCTACGGGCGCAACGACGACAGCGGCCAGCCGCTCAACACCGTCAACCCGCTCAAGGGCGTCGTGGGCCTGGGCTACACGCAGGGCGACATGGGTGGGCTGCTGAGCTGGACGCTGGTCAAGCGCAAGACGCGGGTCGACGACAGCACCTTCTATTCGCCCGATGGCTCGGCGTCGAAGTTCCGCACGCCCGGCTATGGCGTACTGGACCTGACCGGCTTCTACAACGTCACCGATGACATCACGGTGAACGCTGGCCTGTACAACCTCACCGACAAGAAATACTGGCAGTGGGACTCGGTGCGCAGCTACGACGGCCAGGGGGAGGCCGCGGTGACCCAGCCGGCCAACATCGACCGCCTGAGCATGCCGGGCCGTAACTTCGCCATCAACGTGGTGTGGGATATCTGAGGCGCTGGCGCAGCTGGGGCCGGCCGGGCCGCTGTGCACCCGGCTTGGCTCCCAGCACCCACGCCTGCTCCTGCAGGCTTTTTACGCCCCCGCTCCTGTTGATTCGTCTTGTATTGAAACGCTTTGCTTTCCAAGGACTGCATCATGAACAACCGCGCTTCTTCGCTTACCCAACGCCTGAACCTGGTGACCCAGGCGCCCCATGCCGCACTCGACGCCCTGGTCAAATCCCATGCGCCATTCGATAGCCGCGAAAGTTTTGCCCGCTTCGTGGTTGCCCAGTACCTATTCCAGGCCGAACTGCAGCCGCTTTACAACGACCCGCAATTGATCGCCCTCCTACCCGACCTTGCCGAGCGCTGTCGAGCCCGTCAGGCGCGTCAGGACCTGGCGGACCTGGACATGCAGGCGCCTGCCGAGCTACCGGGGGCGGTGCAACGTCCAAGCATGGCAGAGGCACTAGGCTGGATCTTCGTGTCCGAAGGCTCCAAACTGGGCGCCGCGTTTCTGATCAAGCGGGCCGCGGCGCTGGGCTTGTCGGAGACCTTCGGCGCCCGTCACCTGGGCGAGCCCGCCGGTGGGCGCGCCGAAGGCTGGAAGCAGTTCACGCGAACACTCGATGGCCTGATACTGTCAGCTGAAGAAGAGGCGGCTGCCGAACACGGCGCCGTCGCAGCGTTCGAGCGCTTCACCGTCTTGCTCAAACAGGCCTATGCCATGAATGCCGAGCAGGCTTGAAACACTTTCAAGGCCCTCTGACCGGGGGCCGTTCGTTCTAGCAGTGAGCCCATGACCCAACCTGCCCGCTCCAAAATTGCCCGTCTGCTGTATGCGATCCTGGCTTACGCAAGCCTGGGGGTAGGCCTGGTCGCCATTGTCGTTCCGGGCTTGCCGACCACCGAATTCATCCTGTTGTCGGCGTGGGCGGCCACGCGAAGCTCGCCTCGCCTGTCCGCCTGGCTCGAAAGCCACCGGTTGTTTGGCCCTATCCTGTACAACTGGCGCAACGGCAAGGTGATCCAGCGGCGGGCCAAGGTCAGTGCGACGGTCAGCATGTTGCTCTGCGCGGTTTTGATGCTGGTGTTTCTTGAGCATCACTGGCCGGTATTCCTGGCCATTGCCGGTATGAGCCTGGGCAACCTGTGGATCTGGTCGCGACCGGAACGGCCGTTCACAGCCGGCTCACAGGCTCAGCAACCCTGACCAGAGGGCATAGCCTGCCAGCGCCGCACCCGATAGCACGGCGGCGAAGATCAGCTTCTCTGTCAGCGTGAAAAGCTTAAGCCCTTGCTCATGTTTGGCCCGGGCAAACAGGATCACCCCCGGCGCGTACAACAGTGCCGAGAGCAGCAGGTACTTCAGGCCACCGGCATACAGCAGCCAGACGGCGTACCCAACCGCGAGCGCGGCCACGAGCAGGTCCTTGCGCCGCTGGGCCGGTTGGCCTTCGTAAGTCTCTCCCCGCACGGCCAGCGACATGGCGTAGGCGGCGGACCACAGGTACGGCGCCAGAATCATGGACGAGGCCAGGTAGATCAGGCTGGTATAGGTACCGGCGGACACCAGCGTGATCAGTAAAAAACCCTGGATCATGCCGTTGGTCAGCCACAGTGCATTGGCAGGTACCTGGTTGGCGTTCTCCTGGGCAAGGAAACGGGGCATGGTCTGGTCGCGCGCCGTGGCGTAGAGAATCTCGGCACACAACAGCGCCCACGACAGTAACGCCCCCAGCAACGACACCGCCAGCCCCAGGCTGATCAGCAACGCGCCCCAAGGGCCGACGATGTGGGCCAGGACCGCCGCCAGCGAAGGGTTCTGCAAGCCGGCCAGCTCCGGTTGCGTCATGACCCCTAGGGAGAGGACGTTGACCAGTACCAGCAGTGCCAGCACACCCACGAAGCCGATGACCGTGGCCCTGCCCACGTCGGCCCGCCGCCGAGCCCTGCCTGAGTACACACTGGCGCCTTCGATACCGATGAAGACGAACACCGTTACCAGCATCATGTTGCGCACTTGCTCGAGCACGCTGCCGAACGCCGGATTGCCCAGCCCCCAGATGTCCTGGGTGAAGATATCCAGGCGAAAAGCGCAGGCCGCGATGACGACGAACAGCACCAGCGGCACCACTTTGGCCACCGTGGTGACCAGGTTGATGAACGCCGCCTCGCGAATCCCGCGCAATACCAGAAAATGCACCGCCCACAGCAACACCGAGGCACATCCGATGGCCACTGGGGTATTGCCTTCACCGAACACCGGGAAATAGAACCCAAGGGTGCTGAACAACAGCACGAAATAGCCGACGTTCCCCAGCCAGGCACTGATCCAGTAGCCCCACGCAGAGGAAAACCCCATGTAGTCGCCGAACCCAGCCTTGGCATAGGCATACACGCCTGAATCCAGTTCAGGCTTGCGGTTGGCCAGCGTCTGGAAGACGAAGGCCAGGGCCAGCATGCCCACGGCAGTGATCCCCCAGCCAATCAGCACCGCCCCGGCCTGGGCACGGGCCGCCATGTTCTGGGGCAAGGAGAAAATGCCGCCTCCGATCATCGAACCCACGACCAGCGCCACCAATGCCCCTAGACGCAGTTTCTGTCCTTGTTCGCCCATAGGTCTCCAAATATTTCCTGACAGTGTTGCAGTTGTAACAAGACGCTGTTTATTAATAGAGGCTGACCTCAATTACAGCCGTACTCTCATTTAGCCACTAAGCCATTAACGTCTAAGCGTGCGGTTGTTAAGAACTCCAGAGTGCCAACCGGTTCACACTATTTCGATAAAAGCATAAATACCGGTAAAAAATTTGCGCTCTGCCCAGAAGCGACTAGTTTCAACCTTCGCAGGGCAGAGGGATGAAGCGTAGCAAGACATGGAGGTGCCAGCGTACAAGGCCTGCAGCCATGGCAGTCGGCAATCTCCAGGAGTTCGGTAAGGTAATTCAACGCCCTTACCTTGCAATGCACTGATCCATATCAGCGTATGGCCACGGCATCAGATTTAATCTGTGGCCAACTTCCTCCTGGCAGGAGTTGTTAAATGTCTGATTCTCCCGCAAAACTAAAACTCGGTGCGTTAGTTGCGCTGGTCGTCGGCTCGATGATCGGTGGCGGCATCTTTTCCCTTCCGCAGAACATGGCCGCCAGCGCCGGCGTAGGCGCAGTGTTGATTGGCTGGGCTATCACCGCCGTGGGCATGCTGACCCTGGCTTTCGTATTCCAGACGCTGGCCAACCGCAAGCCTGACCTTGACGGCGGAGTCTATGCGTATGCCAAGGCCGGTTTCGGCGATTACATGGGCTTTTCTTCGGCCTGGGGCTACTGGATCAGTGCCTGGCTGGGGAACGTCGGCTATTTCGTGCTGTTGTTCAGTACCCTGGGCTACTTCTTCCCGGTATTTGGCGAGGGCAACACGCCGGCCGCGATCATCGGCGCCTCGATCCTGCTGTGGGCAGTGCATTTTCTGGTGCTGCGAGGCATCCGTGAAGCGGCGTTCATCAACCTGGTTACCACGGTGGCCAAGGTGGTGCCGTTGGTGCTGTTCGCGCTGATCTGCCTGTTCGCCTTCCGGCTGGACGTCTTCACCGCCGATATATGGGGCACCGGTACACCTGAACTGGGCGGCGTGATGAATCAGGTGCGCAACATGATGCTGGTGACGGTGTGGGTGTTCATCGGCATCGAAGGCGCGAGCATCTTCTCATCCCGTGCGGAAAAACGCTCCGATGTGGGCAAGGCCACCGTCATCGGCTTCATCACCGTGCTGTTGTTCCTGGTGCTGGTCAATGTGCTGTCGCTGGGCATCATGACCCAGCCTGAACTGGCAGGGTTGCAGAACCCCTCGATGGCGGCCGTGCTCGAGCACGTGGTCGGCCACTGGGGCGCCGTGCTGATCAGTGTCGGCCTGATCATCTCGCTGCTCGGTGCGCTGCTGTCCTGGGTGCTGTTGTGCGCCGAGATCATGTTCGCCGCTGCCAAGGACCACACCATGCCGGCCTTCCTGCGCCGCGAGAACGCCAACCAGGTGCCTGCCAACGCCTTGTGGCTGACCAACGCCATGGTGCAGATCTTCCTGGTGATCACGCTGTTCTCCAACAGTACCTACCTGTCGCTGATCTACCTGGCCACTTCGATGATCCTGGTGCCCTACCTGTGGTCGGCGGCCTACGCCGTGTTGCTGGCGGCGCGCAGTGAAACCTACCAACAGGCGCTGGCCGAACGCCGCAAGGACCTGTTCATCGGCAGCGTCGCCCTGCTCTATGCCATCTGGCTGCTGTATGCCGGCGGAGTGAAATACCTGCTGCTCTCGGCGCTGCTGTATGCCCCTGGCGCCATCCTGTTTGCAAAGGCCAAGCGTGAAGTGGGCCAACCCGTCTTCACCCCCGTGGAAAAACTGATTTTCGCAGCCGTGGTCGTCGGTGCCCTGGTGGCAGCCTTCGGCCTGTACGACGGCTTCCTGACGCTGTGATCCCTCTTCGACTCAATGGAGGATTCAAACCATGTCCGCTGAAAAACAGAAATACGGTGTGCATTCCGAAGCCGGCAAGCTGCGCAAGGTCATGGTGTGCGCGCCGGGCCTTGCGCACAAGCGCCTGACCCCGACCAACTGCGACGAGCTGTTGTTTGACGATGTGATCTGGGTGGATCAGGCCAAGCGTGACCACTTCGATTTCGTCACCAAGATGCGCGAGCGGGGTGTCGATGTGCTGGAAATGCACAACCTGCTGACCGACATCGTGCAGCAACCCGAAGCGCTCAAATGGATACTGGACCGCAAGATCACCCCCGACACCGTCGGGGTAGGCCTGACCAATGAGGTGCGCAGTTGGCTCGAAGGCATGGAGCCGCGTCATCTGGCTGAATTTTTGATTGGCGGTGTGGCTGGCCAGGATCTGCCGCAAAGCGAAGGCGCCGAAGTGGTCAAGATGTACAACGACTACCTGGGCCATTCGAGTTTCATCCTGCCACCGTTGCCCAATACCCAATTCACCCGCGACACCACCTGCTGGATCTACGGGGGCGTCACGCTCAACCCCATGTACTGGCCGGCACGGCGCCAGGAAACGCTGCTCACCACCGCCATCTACACGTTCCACCCGCAGTTCACAGGCGCCGACTTCCAGGTCTGGTACGGTGACCCGGACAAGGACCATGGTCAGTCCACCCTCGAAGGCGGTGATGTCATGCCCATCGGCAACGGCATCGTGCTGATCGGCATGGGCGAGCGCACCTCTCGCCAGGCCATCGGCCAGTTGGCGCAGAGCCTGTTCGCCAAGGGCGCCGTGCACAAGGTCATCGTCGCCGGCTTGCCCAAGTCCCGCGCCGCCATGCACCTGGACACCGTGTTCAGCTTCTGCGACCGCGACCTGGTCACGGTCTTCCCCGAGGTGGTCAGCGAGATCGTACCGTTCATCATCCAGCCCGACGAAAGCCGGCCCTATGGCATGGACGTGCGCCGCGAGCACAAGTCGTTCATCGAGGTTGTGGGCGAACAGCTGGGTGTGCGCCTGCGGGTGGTCGAAACCGGCGGCAACAGCTTTGCCGCCGAACGCGAGCAATGGGATGACGGCAACAACGTGGTGGCGCTGGAGCCAGGCGTGGTCATTGGTTACGACCGCAACACCTACACCAATACCTTGCTGCGCAAGGCCGGGGTCGAAGTGATCACCATCAGTGCTGGCGAACTGGGCCGCGGCCGCGGCGGAGGCCACTGCATGACCTGCCCTATCGTTCGCGACCCCATCGATTACTGACGTCCATCAACCAGGCCGCCCCTACCCGGTAGCGGCCCGGCGTTCACCACACCCAGGAGAAAAGTCATGGCGTTCAACATCCACAACCGCAACCTGCTCAGCCTGGAACACCACAGCACCCGTGAGCTGCGTTACCTGCTGGACCTGTCCCGCGACCTCAAGCGGGCCAAGTACACCGGCACCGAACAGCAGCACCTCAAGGGCAACAACATTGCGCTGATTTTTGAAAAAACCTCCACGCGTACCCGTTGTGCTTTCGAAGTGGCCGCTTACGACCAAGGCGCCAACGTCACCTACATCGACCCGAACTCCTCGCAGATCGGCCACAAGGAAAGCATGAAGGACACCGCTCGCGTGCTCGGGCGCATGTACGACGCAATCGAATACCGCGGCTTCAAGCAGGAAATCGTCGAAGAACTGGCCAAGTATGCCGGCGTGCCAGTATTCAATGGCCTGACGGATGAATATCACCCTACCCAGATGATTGCCGACGTGTTGACCATGCGCGAACACAGCGACAAGCCGCTGCATGACATCAGCTACGCCTACCTGGGCGATGCGCGCAACAACATGGGCAACTCGCTGCTGTTGATCGGCGCCAAGCTGGGCATGGACGTGCGCATCGCTGCGCCCAAGGACCTCTGGCCCCACGATGACCTGGTGCAACGTTGCAAGCAGTACGCCGAGCAAAGCGGTGCCCGCATCACCCTCACCGAAGATGCCAAGGCCGCCGTCAAGGGCGTGGACTTCATTCATACCGACGTGTGGGTATCGATGGGCGAACCCATCGAAGCCTGGGGCGAACGCATCAAGCTGCTCAAGCCCTACCAGGTCAACGCCGAGCTGATGAAGGCCAGCGGCAACCCCAGGACCAAGTTCATGCACTGCCTGCCGGCGTTTCACAACTGCGAGACCAAGGTGGGCAAGCAGATCGCCGAGCAGTACCCGGACCTCACTAACGGCATCGAAGTGACCGATGACGTGTTCGAGTCCCCGGCCTGCATTGCGTTCGAGCAAGCGGAAAACCGCATGCACACGATCAAGGCGATTCTGGTGTCGACACTGGCCGATCTGTAGATCGCCGCCTGCTTTGGCATTGCGGCTGTTAGCGGGCCGCATTAGCCGTCCTGCAGCCGCTCACGACTTTCGATAAAGGACATTCTCCATGCGTATCGTTGTTGCACTAGGCGGCAATGCCCTGCTGCGCCGTGGCGAGCCCATGACCGCGCAAAACCAGCGCGCCAACATTCGTACCGCTGCCGAGCAGATTGCCAAGATCCACCCCGGTAACGAGCTGGTAATCGCCCATGGCAATGGCCCGCAAGTGGGCCTGCTGGCCTTGCAAGGGCTGTCGTACAAGCCCGACGAGGCCTATCCGCTGGACGTGTTGGGCGCCGAAACCGAGGGCATGATCGGCTACATGATCGAGCAGGAACTGGGCAACCTGCTGGACGTCGGCGTGCCGTTTGCCACCCTGCTGACCCAGGTCGAAGTGGACGCCGAGGACCCTGCGTTCAAGGACCCGAGCAAGTTCATCGGCCCGGTCTACAGCAAGGATGAAGCCCAGCGCCTGGCCGCTGAAAAGGGCTGGGTGGTCAAGCCTGACGGGGACAAATACCGCCGGGTGGTGGCAAGCCCCAGGCCCAAACGCATCTTCGAAATCCGCCCTATCAAATGGCTGCTCGAAAAGGGCAGCATCGTGATCTGTGCCGGCGGCGGCGGCATCCCGACCCTCTACGATGAACACCGTAAGCTCAAGGGTATCGAGGCGGTGATCGACAAGGACCTGTGCTCTGCACTGCTGGCCGAACAGCTCGAGGCCGACCTGCTGATCATTGCCACCGATGTGGAGGCGGCGTACATCGATTTTGGCAAGCCGACCCAACGCGCCATCGCCCAGGCCCACCCTGACGAGCTGGACACGCTAGGTTTCGCGGCAGGTTCGATGGGGCCCAAGGTGCAGGCGGCCAGCGACTTTGCCCGGCACACGGGCAAGGTGGCGGTGATCAGCTCGCTGGCCAATATCGAGCGCATCGTGACCGGTACCGCCGGCACGCGGGTTTCGACCGCTGCCCCTGGGATCAGCTACCGTTGAATACCGTCGGCGGGCCATGTGCCCGCTCAATCTCATACAGGAGAGCCCATGGCCAAATATGAACCCGGTCACGTCCACATCGAGCGCACTGCGCTCAACAGCAGTGACCACAGCTATGACCTCAAGGTGGACTACGAGGCCTTTACCGACCCCCGTGAGGGCAGGGGTATTCAATTCCACATGAAGGGCAGTATCGAGGGCAAGCCTGTCGACGAGGCTTTCTTTCTGCCCAAGGATCAGGTGCTGCCCAGTTTTCTGATGCAACTGAGTCGCCGCGCCCAGGCTTACCTGGCCCCACCGAAGAAATTCGAAAGCCTGGCTTCACCCCACAGGATCTACGACTGGATGTTCGAGGACATCCGCGCCAAGCTGGACGTGAAGTCCGGTGACCCCATCAAGCCTGAGCATCTGGAGTAGGACGCGACCCGTCACGAGCAGGATCCGCTTGAGGCATACTAGCGCCCTACCCGGCCATTTCGTATTGCCCCATGCGTATCCATGTCAGCTTCATCGACCGCGTCGGCATCACTCAGGAAGTCCTGGCGCTGCTCGGTGCGCGCAACCTCAACCTCGATGCCGTGGAGATGGTGCCGCCGAACGTCTACATCGACGCACCGACCCTCAGCCCCGCCGTGCTGGAAGAGCTGCATGACGCCTTGTTCGACGTACAGGGTGTGAAGGCAGTGGAGGTGGTCGACATCCTGCCGGGGCAACGTCGTCACCTGCAGCTCGATGCACTGCTGGCCGCCATGAGCGACCCAGTGCTGGCGGTGGACAGGGCCGGCAAGGTGTTGCTGGCCAACCCTGCGCTGGTGGCGTTGTGTGGTCGGGAGTCGGCCGGGCGCTGCGTAGGCGAGTTGTTTGGCGACCCGGGCCTGCTGCAAGCGTTGCTCGACAGCAACTTTCACCTGCCCATGCGCGAAATGCAGCTCAATGGCCAGAGCCTGCTGCTCGACGCCATGCCAATCACCCACACCGGCGGCCTGCTGACACTTTACCCGCCCACGCGATTGGGTGAGCGGCTATCAGCCCTGCGCCACGATCATGCCGAGGGTTTCGACGCCCTGTTGGGCGAATCACCCGCCATCCGTACCCTGAAGGCTCGGGGCTTGCGTGTGGCTACCCTGGATGCACCGCTGTTGGTGCATGGCGAGACCGGCACCGGCAAGGAACTGGTGGCCCGCGCCTGCCACGCGATCAGCAGCCGTCACGCGGCTCCCTTTCTGGCCCTGAACTGCGCCGCCTTGCCTGAAAGCCTGGCCGAGAGCGAACTGTTC
This sequence comes from Pseudomonas sp. FYR_7, assembly GCF_043106155.1. Classification (NCBI taxonomy): domain Bacteria; kingdom Pseudomonadati; phylum Pseudomonadota; class Gammaproteobacteria; order Pseudomonadales; family Pseudomonadaceae; genus Pseudomonas; species Pseudomonas sp. FYR_7. Next base: position 18,691 of record NZ_JBICMI010000014.1, on the reverse strand, counting down.
GGTTATGCACCAGGCGCCTTCACTGGCGCTCAGCGCGGCGGCAAGCCAGGGCTGATGGAGCTGGCCAACCAGGGCACGGTGTTTCTCGATGAGATCGGCGAGATGTCCCCCTACCTGCAAGCCAAGCTGCTGCGTTTTCTCAGTGACGGCAGTTTCCGCCGCGTGGGGGGCGACCGGGAAGTGAAGGTCAACGTGCGTATCATCAGCGCGACCCACCGTAACCTGGAGCAGATGGTGGCCGAGGGCACGTTCCGCGAGGACCTGTTCTACCGCCTCAACGTGCTGAACCTGCAGGTTCCCCCCCTGCGTGACCGCGGCCAGGACATCCTGATGCTCGCGCACTTCTTCATGCAGCAGGCCTGCACACAGATCCAGCGGCCTGCCTGCAGGCTCACCCCCGCCACCCACAGCGCCATGCTGGCTAACCCTTGGCCGGGCAATGTGCGGCAATTGCAGAACGTGATCTTTCGCGCCGCCGCTATCTGCGAAAGCAACCTGGTGGACATCGGCGATTTGGACATCGCTGGCACGTCTGTCAGTCGCACCCATGAGGGCGACGTGGCCAGCCTGGAACAGGCCGTGGGTGATTTCGAGCGTGAGCTGTTGCAACGGCTGTATACCAGCTACCCCTCGACCCGATTGCTGGCGGCCCGGCTGCAGACCTCACATACCGCCATTGCCCAACGCCTGCGCAAATACGGAATTCCTGGAAAAACCTGAGGTTGACGACAATTCCCTCTGTTTTAGCAGACTTGTCCTAGGCGTTCCCCGGATACGTCTTTCGTCACGCCTCGTAGAATGGTGCCAGTGCAATCCTGCCTGTCACCCCGCCAGACCGCCCCAGAGCGGTCAGCGGTCCGTTATGGATTCAACGAGAGTACCTGATGTTCGAACTCGATTTTTACGGCACGCTGGTGGCCGCTTCCCTGGTGCTGCTGCTAGGTCGCAGTCTGGTCGCACGCATAGGTTTTCTGCGTGCCTACAACATCCCTGAACCGGTCGCCGGTGGCCTGGTGGTCGCGATTGCCCTGCTGGTGCTGCGCACCTTCGACGTGCAAGTTCACTTCGACACCTCCCTGCAGACACCTTTGATGCTGGCATTCTTCGCCACCATCGGCCTGAACGCCGATTTTGCCAGCCTGAAAAAAGGTGGGCGTGCGGTGGTCCTGTTCCTGGCGGTGGTGACCGGCCTGCTGGTGGTGCAGAACGCCTTGGGCATCGGTCTGGCCACGGCGCTGGGGTTGGACCCGTTGATGGGTCTGCTGGCCGGCTCGATCACCCTGTCGGGAGGCCATGGCACCGGTGCTGCGTGGGGCGCCACCTTCACTGAAAAGTTCGGCCTGGCCTCGGCCTCGGAGCTGGCATTGGCCTCCGCCACGTTCGGGCTGGTCTTGGGCGGCTTGATTGGCGGCCCCGTGGCCCGCCTACTGATCAAGCGGGTCGCGACCCCTGGCTTGGCTAACAACACGCCTCAGTTGCCCTCAGGCTTCGAGCAGCCGGAGAAAGAACGCCTGATCACCTCGTTTTCCGTGATCGAGACGCTTGCCCTGATTGCAGTGAGCCTGTTGACCGGTACCGTGCTAAATGAGCTGCTCAAGGGCACTGCCTTCGAGTTGCCAAACTTCGTCTGCGTATTGTTCGTGGGCGTACTGCTGCGCAATGGCCTGTCAGCCTTCGGCTTTTATCAGGTGTTCGAGCGGGAAGTGTCGGTACTGGGTAATGTGAGCCTGTCGTTGTTTCTGGCCATTGCGTTGATGTCGTTGAAACTGTGGGACCTGGCTGCACTGGCACTGCCTTTCTTTGTGCTGCTGGCGGCGCAGACCCTGCTGATGGCGCTGTTTGCCATCTTCATCACCTTCCGGGTCATGGGCCGCACCTACGACGCGGCTGTCCTGTCCGCCGGCCATTGCGGCTTCGGACTGGGTGCAACGCCTACCGCAATCGCGAACATGCAAGCGGTGACCCAGCGGTTCGGGCCTTCGCACGTGGCATTTCTGGTGGTGCCGATGGTGGGGGCGTTCTTCATTGACTTGATCAATGTGGTGGTGATCAAGGTGTATCTGGCGCTGCCGTTTTTTCAATAATGAACCTGTGATGGCGTTGCCGAACCGGTAAGCTGAAAGACTCCCGCACGATGAGCTGCGGGAGTCGTCTGTTTTGGATTCAGGATGGCTTGAAACCTGGAAGCCCCTGCTCAGCGCGCCACCGTTTCACTTCGTCAACTACCGCTTGAGGGGAGCTTGCAATTCCGACTCTATGGGGTCGATATATTAAGTTCCACTTTGCAGGATGCTGCGCCAAACGATCAAATTCGAGTACGCCGCGCGTATGCTCTTTATCATTCGGAAAGTATTTCGGGTCACCGTGATACAAGGCATACACCAATTGAAAAAACTCTTGCTCGGTATAATCAGTTATTTCTTTAGGCATTAGTCTCATTTCCGCTTATGCAAGGCTCGATGGAATTTTGGAGATATTATTCTCAGGTTATCAACGTCATACACATCTCCACCATCAGCAATACGTATCACGTGATGAATTTCATACTTGATATTTTTACCGACAACCTCATCAAGCTCTGCAAAGGGTGCAAGGCCCCTGCGCATGATCTGTAGTTCAGCTGGCGTAAATTCATTTTCGAACAACGGGCTTCGGCCAATAGTCTGCCACAGGCGACGCCTGAACGCCGCCCAACTGCTAAACTTCTTACCCCTCAATTTACTGGCAACTTGCTGCGGAATCGGCACCCCCTCGCGGTTCCCCGCCGTCAAAAAGGTGCCTGTGATCAGCTGTCCTTTACCTTTCACCACCCCCGGCATGTTCCGACGGCTCTTGAACATCACGTAGAGCGGTGGCAGCCCGGAGTCGCTTGGGAATATGATGACAACGTCATCGAACCCGAAGTCCGGCAAGTCCGGATACGTGTCCAACCGGACTTGAAGGGGTTCGAGGATGGGGCCAATGAGGTGGGTAGGAGACGGCAGTGCAGGTGGCAGGCTTGTCGAACTGTCTGTCGGTTCGATCGCCGGTGTCCAGGTCAGGGTTCTGGGCGGCACATCGTCGGTGACGACCGTGTACTGACCGCTCTGGGCGTCGTAAGCGGCCTTCAATACGGGCACTGCAGAAGGGATCACCTGGCCATCGGTATTGGCCACGAACAGTTCGATTGGCCCGCCCAGCGTCTGCACCTCGCCCATGCGCAACGGCAGGTCGATCACTGCCCGCTCGACCGCCTGCGTTTGAGCGGCGGAATCAAGCTCGATCGACAATTCGGTCAGGGGCACACTCAGCAGATAGTTGCCAAGCGGCAACACCTTTGCCTTGCGCTCCCCATTACCCAGCTTGGGCGCATGCAACAGTGCGGCAATGCCGATCAGGAACGGGGTGGCAACCGCTTCCAACGAGGCGGCGTTCAACGCGCAGATGGCACCGCGTACAGCGGCTCCAAGCGAAACGCCAGCAGCGAGGCTAACCGGCGTAGCGCCAGCGGACAGGCTGAGATGCGCCTGTGCCTTTGCGATGGCCAGCGGCACTGGGTAGGTATTGGCCTGTTTGAGGGTTTGCTCGGCCAGGGCTTTTTCAGCGGCGGCTTTGGCGGCGGCTTCACGCGCAATAGCCTCGGCCTCGGCTTTTGCTTTTGCCAGGGCCTGTGCTTGTTTGAGGGCCTGCTCCTGAGCGCGTGCCTGGGCTTGGGCCTCAGCACGTGCCCGTGCTTGAGCCTCGGCACGTGCCTGTGCCTCAGCCTGGGCGCGTGCCTGAGCCTCGGCTATCCGCTGCGCCTGCGCGTCAGCGAGCGCCTGCGCCTCGGCTTGTGCAAGCGCGTGCTGCAATGCGCCGATTTGACCCTGGAGCATTTGAATTTCGGCATCGCGCAGTTGCGTTTGATAGGCAGCCGTGAACGATTCCTGGATCAGCGTGCGCAAATCGTCCTTTCGCACGACACCTTTTTCAAACCATCTGTAGGTGGCGTCGATATAGTCTTTTCGCGTCTTGCCCAGTGGCGTCGATCCAAAATATCGGTCTGCTACTTCAGTCTGAACATGACGGTCTTCAACTTTACGCGCGATCAACAGGTTACGCGCGGCAATGTCGTGTGCGAGCATGCCGGCGGTAGACGCGGGTGGCGGCCCTAGCGTCTGTTTTACCAAAGCGACATCATGCTCGAGGGTTTGAGCCACACGTCCCAGCGCTTGGGTAAATACTGCACTGGCATGGTCATTTACAGTTTCCAGAATCTGCGGTTCACTGTTTATCACATACCGGAAATGTTCAATTATTGTACTGCCTGGGTGATACTGGTCGGCGGGAAACAATGGCCCTGAATAGCCGGGAGGAAGAAGATTGGGCCCTGAGGGTGTACCTCCCACATAGGTAGGAGGCAATTCAACTTGCCTGCGCTTGCGTGTCATACATCATCCTTAATCAAGCTTACAAACAAGCCAGGCATCATGAATATGCCTGACGGTCGTCATGAGCGATCCGCCTGATTTGTCACTCAGGCATGTAGAGGATCACGCGTGAACCGTACAGGCGATCCATGCGGGCAATGAGAGGGTCAAAGTTCCCGACAACTAAAGTTATACAGGAAGTAGATCCTGCTAAAACGTTGTCGACCCCGTCAGGGAACTCTGGTTATTGTTTGCCAGATTTAATGTTTGACTATTGCTGTGCAGCGTCATCCATTTCTCAAGTTGGAACATGAAATCAGCCGTATCAAATTCAATACACCGTATCAAAAACGGTACACCGCCCATCCCACGCCGCGCTGAGAGATGAACGGCGCCCAAAGGAATAACCAGGACTTGATCGTATCGATTTCGTTACAGAAGTCTATTCGGTAATCAGCGAGCCAGCACTCCCTCCCCCGCTTTCATGGGTCCATGCCCAGTTGGCCACGTTATTGCTTACTGAAAACCCACCAGAGCGCGAACCTAATCGTGCCACCCGGTCCACGAGGATTTTTCATGAGCGAGTTGCGTTTCACCGACGACCACGAATGGCTGCGTGTAGAAGCCGATGGCAGCGTCACCGTAGGGATCACCGCCTATGCCCAGAATGCACTGGGCGATGTGGTGTTCGTGCAGCTGCCGGAGCTGCAGCACTATGACAAAGGCAGCGAAGCGTCCACCGTCGAGTCGGTCAAGGCTGCCAGCGGCGTGTACATGCCGCTGGCCGGCGAAGTGATTGAGGTCAACGCCCAGCTTGAAGATAGCCCCGAGCTGGTCAACGAGGACCCGCTGGGCGAAGGCTGGTTCTTCCGCTTCAAGCCTGCCGACGCCAGCGCTGTGAGCGCCCTGCTCGACCAGGGTGCCTACGACCGCCTGCTCAACGCCAACGACGACGCCTGAGGAACCACGCCATGACGATCAACCTCGGCACTGCCAATGAGTTCATTGCCCGTCACATCGGGCCACGCAGCGAAGACGAGCAGGCCATGCTCGCCACTCTGGGCTTCGATTCACTGGAGGCCATGACCGACGCCGTCATCCCCGCCAGCATCAAGGGTACCAGCGTGCTGGGCACGGACGATGGGCACAGCGAAGCGGATGCGCTCGCCGCCCTGAAGGCCATCGCCGGCAAGAACCAGCTTTTCAAAAGTTACATAGGCCAGGGTTACTACAACACCCACACGCCCGCGCCCATCCTGCGCAATCTGCTGGAAAACCCGGCCTGGTACACCGCGTACACGCCCTACCAGCCAGAAATTTCCCAGGGCCGGCTGGAAGCCTTGCTCAATTTCCAGACCCTGATCAGCGACCTCACAGGGTTACCGATCGCCAATGCTTCGCTGCTCGATGAAGCCACGGCGGCTGCCGAAGCCATGACGTTCTGCAAGCGCCTGTCGAAGAACAAGGCCAGCAACCGCTTCTTTGCCTCGATGCATTGCCACCCGCAGACCCTCGATGTACTGCGTACCCGCGCAGAGCCCTTGGGCATCGAGGTGCTGGTGGGCGACGAGCAGGCGCTCGATGATGCCAGCCCATTCTTCGGCGCTTTGCTGCAGTACCCCGCCAGCACCGGTGGTATCTTCGATTACCGGGAGGTGGTGCAGCGGTTCCATCACGCCAATGCGTTGGTGGCCGTGGCGGCAGACCTGCTGGCCTTGACTCTGTTGACCCCACCTGGCGAGTTCGAGGCCGACGTGGCCATCGGCAGCGCCCAGCGCTTTGGTGTGCCCCTGGGCTTCGGCGGGCCGCATGCGGCCTACTTCGCGACCCGCGATGCCTTCAAGCGCGACATGCCAGGGCGCCTGGTCGGCGTGTCGATAGACCGCTTCGGCAAGACGGCCCTGCGCTTGGCCATGCAGACACGTGAGCAGCACATTCGCCGCGAAAAGGCCACCAGCAACATCTGCACCGCCCAGGTGCTGCTTGCCAATATTGCCAGCATGTTCGCCGTCTATCACGGCCCTGAAGGCCTCAAGCGCATTGCCCAACGTACCCACAGCCTGACCGCCATCCTGGCACAGGGCCTGCGGGCAATGGCTGTGCCGGTCGTGAGCGACACGGCATTCGATACCCTGACCCTGGCTACCGGCGATGCCACCCTCAGCCTGCACGAGAAAGCGCGCGCCCAAGGCATCAACCTGCGCCAGGTCGATGCCGGCCATGTAGGTGTATCGCTGGACGAAACCACCACTCCGGCCGATGTGCAGGCGCTGTGGCAGCTGTTCGGCGCTGGTCAAACGCAGCCTGACTTCCAGGCGCTGGCCGCCAGCAGCGGTACACTACTGCCCGAGGCCTTGCTGCGTCGTTCGACGTTCCTCGAACACCCCGTGTTCAACCGCTACCACAGCGAAACGGAGTTGATGCGCTACCTGCGCAAGCTGGCCGACAAGGACCTGGCCCTGGACCGCAGCATGATCCCGCTGGGCTCGTGCACCATGAAGCTCAACGCGGCCAGCGAAATGATCCCGGTCACCTGGGCAGAATTCGGCAACCTGCACCCCTTCGCCCCAGCGCAGCAGAGCCAGGGCTACTTGCAATTGACGTCGGAGTTGGAGGCCATGCTCTGCGCAGCCACGGGCTACGATGCCGTATCGCTGCAACCCAACGCCGGTTCTCAGGGCGAGTACGCGGGCCTATTGGCGATCCGCGCCTATCATCGCAGCCGTAACGAAGGGCATCGCGATATCTGCCTGATCCCTTCTTCAGCCCATGGCACCAACCCGGCAACGGCCAACATGGCCGGCATGCAGGTGGTGGTCACGGCCTGCGACGCGCGCGGCAACGTTGACGTCGCCGACCTGCGTGCCAAGGCCATCGAGCACCGCGAACGCCTGGCGGCGCTGATGATCACCTACCCGTCCACCCATGGGGTGTTCGAGGAAGCGATCGGCGAGATTTGCGCCATCGTCCACGACAACGGCGGCCAGGTTTACATCGACGGCGCCAACATGAACGCCATGGTCGGCCTGTGCGCGCCGGGCAAGTTCGGGGGCGATGTGTCGCACCTGAACCTGCACAAGACCTTCTGCATTCCCCATGGCGGCGGTGGGCCGGGCGTAGGGCCGATCGGCGTGAAATCGCACCTGGCGCCCTTCCTGCCGGGCCATGCCGCCCTGGGCACTGCCGAAGGCGCGGTATGCGCCGCACCCTTCGGCAGCGCCAGCATCCTGCCGATCACCTGGATGTACATTCGCATGATGGGGGGCGCGGGGCTCAAGCGGGCTTCGCAGATGGCCATCCTCAATGCCAACTACATCGCTCGCCGCCTGGAGGAGCACTACCCGGTGCTGTACACCGGCAGCAATGGCCTGGTCGCCCATGAGTGCATCCTGGACCTGCGCCCGCTCAAGGACAGCAGTGGCATCAGCGTCGACGACGTGGCCAAGCGCCTGATCGACTACGGCTTCCATGCCCCGACCATGTCGTTCCCGGTGGCAGGCACACTGATGATCGAGCCGACCGAAAGCGAATCACGGGAAGAGCTGGACAGGTTCTGCGAAGCCATGATCCAGATCCGCGAGGAAATCCGCGCGGTAGAGGACGGCACGCTGGACAAGGACGACAACCCGCTCAAGAACGCGCCGCACACCGCAGCGGAACTGGTGGGCGAATGGGCCCATGGCTACTCCCGCGAGCAAGCGGTCTACCCGCTGCCTGGCCTGGTGCAAAGCAAGTACTGGCCGCCTGTGAGCCGGGTCGACAACGTCTTTGGCGACCGCAACCTGGTCTGTGCCTGCCCGTCGATCGAAAGCTACCAGGACGTCTGACAGCGCCGGATCCTGAGTGTGTCATTCGCCTGGCGGTCAATGTCCCCGGACATTGACCGAAACCCATGCAAGGAGTCATCGATGTCCGAAACACTGCTCAAAACCCCACTGCATGCCCTGCACCTGGAACTGGGTGCGCGCATGGTGCCCTTCGCGGGCTACGACATGCCGGTGCAGTACCCTCTGGGCGTGCTCAAAGAGCACCTGCACACCCGTGAACAAGCCGGGTTGTTCGACGTCTCGCACATGGGGCAAGTTCTGCTCAAAGGTCGCGACGCTGCCAGTGCCCTGGAAACGCTGGTACCGGTCGACATCATCGACCTGCCCGTTGGCATGCAGCGCTATGCCATGTTCACCAACGAACACGGGGGCATCCTCGACGACCTGATGGTCGCCAATCTGGGTGACGAAACACTGCTGCTGGTGGTGAACGCCGCCTGCAAGGATCAGGACCTGGCGCATCTGCAGCGGCATATCGGCCAACGTTGCGAGGTCCAGCCGCTGTTCGACCAGCGTGCCCTGCTCGCCTTGCAAGGGCCGGCAGCGGTCAAGGTTCTGCAGCGTCTGGCGCATGAAGTGGCTGACATGACGTTCATGCAGGTGCGTCCTGTCACGTTACTGGGCCATCCGTGCTGGGTCAGTCGGTCGGGTTACACCGGGGAGGATGGTTATGAGATCTCCGTGCCGGTGGCGGGCGCAGAGACGCTCGCCAGGGAGCTGCTCAAGCAGCCAGAGGTCCAGCCGATCGGCCTAGGGGCCCGTGACTCGTTGCGCCTGGAAGCTGGCCTGTGCCTGTATGGCCATGACATGAGCAGCGACACCTCGCCCGTGCAAGCCAACCTGGTGTGGGCAATGTCCAAGCCACGTCGGGCCGATGGTGCCCGTGCCGGCGGCTTTCCGGGCGCGCAGGCCATCTTCGGCCAGCAACGTGAGGGTGTAAAACGCAAGCGGGTTGGTTTGCTGCCCCAGGAACGCACACCTGTGCGCGAAGGCGCCGAGATTGTCGATGCAGAAGGTACCCTGGTCGGCACCATCTGCAGTGGCGGCTTTGGGCCCACACTCAGCGCCCCTGTGGCGATGGGGTATGTCGACACCGAACATGCCGCCCTGGACACGCTTTTATATGCCCTTGTGCGCGGTAAGAAGGTGGCCTTGAAAGTCAGTAAAACGCCGTTCGTAGCGCCCCGTTACTATCGCGGTTAAGGCAGTTTCATCGACGACGTGGCAGTGCTCGGTATCTTCGTTTACGAACGTGGCGCGCGCCACTGCGAACATGGCGCCAGGCCAGGCGCCATGCACTTTTCGGCGATTTGACCAAGGGTTGTAAAACAGTCACTTTTACACCCGCTGCAAGGCTTGTTTTTCGCTCGGTAGTTGGCGTAGAGTCAACGCACTGTGTTTGCATGGGTCGCAACAGTTCGTGACCTGGGCCAGTAGCCGCAATCTGCTACAACCCGTTCGACGTCTCTTACTTTCCTGCAACCCAGCCCAGTACTCTTTTGCTTGTTTGAAAGCGAAAGAAAACTGTCATCCAAACCTAAGTTTCATAGGAAATAAGACCATGTCTCAGCGTCAGAACGGTACCGTCAAGTGGTTCAATGACGAAAAAGGTTTCGGCTTCATCACCCCAGAAAGCGGTGCTGATCTTTTCGTGCACTTCCGCGCCATCGAAGGCAACGGCTTCAAGAGCCTGAAAGAAGGCCAGAAAGTTACTTTTGAAGCCGTACAAGGCCAGAAAGGTATGCAGGCTGACAAGGTACAGGTAGCTGAATAAGCCTTGTTACCCCCAAAAAAGCCCCTGCTCAGTGCAGGGGCTTTTTTTTGCCCGTAGAATGGCGGCTTTGCGTGATGGAGCTATTCTGCATGTCCAAGCCTGTGCTGCATCCCCAAGGTGATTTCCCTCCGGTCGGCCTCGGCAGGCGTCTGGCTGCGGTGTTCTATGATTTTTTGCTGTGCACGGCCTTGCTGATCGTCACCGCAGGCCTCTACAAGATGGTCCAGATGGCGATCATCGGCCAGCAGCGTATGCGCGAACTCACCGAAGCAGGCGCGCTGGACGGCGACCCTTTGCTGTCCACGGTGCTGCTGTTCGTGCTATTCGGTTTCTTCGCCAAGTTCTGGACCCATGGCGGGCAAACACTAGGCATGCAGGTCTGGGGCGTGCGTGTGCAGAACGCCGATGGCTCGCCCATCACGCTCTGGCAGGCGCTGTTGCGGTTTGTCGTTTCCATCGCCTCGTGGCTATGCCTGGGGCTGGGTTTCTTCTGGGCCCTGGTCGACAAGCGCAAACGCAGCTGGCACGACATCTACTCCGAGAGCCAACTGGTTCGAGTCCCCAAGCCGAAGAAATGAAGCGCTCTACTCAAGCGGCAGCGGCCCTGAAACACGAGGGGCCGCTATAGCGGCCCCTAGGGTCAAGCACGCAGCCATGCGGCTGCGCAGCGGGTTTATCCAGCGCGGCGCAACAACCACAAGCCTGCCACAGCACAGATGCCGGCTGGCAGCACCACCGCAAGCAAAGGCGGGAAGCCGAACACCTGGCTGGATGGGCCCAGCAGGTCCTGGGCAATACGGAACACGAAGCCCACCAGCACGCCGGTGAAGACACGCTGGCCAAGCGTCACCGATCGCAGCGGCCCGAAAATGAACGAAATGGCCATGAGTACCAGGGCTGCCGTAATGGCCGGTTGCAGGACCTTGGTCCAGAAGGCCAGCCAGTAGCGGGCGTTGTTCAGCCCTTGGTCGGACAGGTAGTGGATGTAGTCCCACAGGCCGGTGATCGACAGCGATTCAGGCGCCAGCACCACCGTGTTGAGCAACTGCGGCGTGACCGACACATCCCATTGTTCTTCAGGGTTTTGCACGACTTCGGTACGGTCGCCATGGAACAGTGTGGTGCGCACATCGGTCAGCAGCCAGTGATCGTTTTCGTAACGCGCCCGGCGCGCAAAGCTGGAGCTGATGATCTTGCGCTGGTCGTCGAACCGGTAGCGGGTCACACCCAGCAGAAGGCCGTTGGGCTGCACGGAGTTGATGTGCACGAACTCCTCGCCCTGCCGGTGCCACATGCCACGCTTGGAGCTTTGCGCTTCACCGCCACCCTGGGCCAGGGAGCGATCGGCCTGGGCTTTGTTTTCGGTGACCGGTGCCACGTATTCGCCGATCAGCAGACCAACCAGCATCAGCACCAGCATCGGTTTCATCACCGCCCAGACGATACGACCGATCGACACCCCAGCGGCGCGCATGATGGTCAGCTCACTGCTGCTGGCCAGCGTACCCAGGCCGATCAGGCAGCCGATCAGCGCCGCCATCGGCAGCATGTCGTACAGCCGCCGCGGCGCGGTAAGTAGCACATACTTGCCTGCTTCGAGCACCGTGTAGGTATCGCTCAGGTCGCCCATTTCGTCGATGAAGGCAAACAGCGAGGCCAGCCCCAGGATGATGCCCAGCACAGCCAGGATAGCCACCAGCACGCTCTGGCCGATATAACGATCGAGCTTAGCCACGGGCCACCTCCGCACGACGGGCTGCGCGCTTGAGGCGAAGGGGTTCCCAGTACATCAGGCCCAAGCCGATGAGCAGGAACAGCCCATGCACCCACCACATGCCAAGGGCGATGGGCAACTTGCCCTTCTCGAGTGCACCGCGCACGGAAATCAGCATTGTCAGGTACGCCATGTACAGGAGGATGGCTGGCAGCAGCTTGAGGAACCGCCCCTGCCGGGGGTTGGCCCGCGACAGCGGCACGGCAAGCAGGGTCACGATGAACACCAGGATCGGCAGGGACAGGCGCCATTGCAGTTCGGCGCGCTCTCGCAAATCCTGGGCACCGAACAGATCGGTGGTGGGGATCGCCTCGCGCTCGGTGACCTCCTCGCTGACTTCAGGCTTGGGCAACAACACGCCATACGTGTCGTACTTGATGGCGCGGTAGTCGGCCTGGCCTGGGTTGCCGTCGTAGCGGTAGCCGTTTTCGAGCACCAGGTAACGGTTGCCGTCAGCCTGGATTTCCTGGTGCCCGCGCTCGGCCACCAGCACCGACGGGGCGCGGTCCTTGGTCTTGTCCTGGTTGAAGCGTTTTTCCGAGATGAACACGCCGCCCAGGTTTACCCGGTCATCGGAAAGCTGCTCGGTGTAGGTCACCCGCGAACCATCGCGCAGGGTCTGGAAGCGGCCCGGCACCAAAGTGTCGAATTCGGTCAGGGCATCCTGCTGGCTGATGATCTTCTGCACCTGGGCCACGCCCAGGGGTGCCAGGCTCAGGCTCAGCCACGCCACCAGCAGCGCCACCAGTGCCGCGGGCGCCATGGTCATGGCCAGCAGGCGCTGCTGGCTCATGCCGGTGGCCGACAGCACGGTCATTTCGCTTTCCAGGTACAGCCGGCCATAGGCCAGCAGAATACCCAGGAACAACCCCAGCGGCAGGATCAGTTGCAGGAAGCCCGGCAGGCGGAACCCCATGATCAGGAACAGGACGCCAGGGTCGAGCACCCCCTGTGCAGCCTGGGCCAGGTATTTGATGAAGCGCCCGCTCATGATGATCACCAGCAGCACGGCGCTGACGGCGCTCAAGGTCACCAGGACCTCGCGGGATAGATAACGAAAGACGATCAAACCAGACACTCCTGGGTTGTCAGCACGGACTGCCAATCGATGGCACCAGACGATGACTTAGTACATCCAAGGCCAATGCTGGTTCGCCCAAGGCGAACCTCCATATAAAGTGCGCGCATTATCCTGTGATTGACCGCGCCTGTCACTTGGCCGCACATCGCACAGCACGCCGGGGTTGTCAGCACGCCGGCCGCAGGCTCAAACTGGCAGCTTTTCCACTGGCCTGCCACCGCGCAGCCAGTCGCGTTCCAAGCGCCGGCCAGCACGGCGCCACACGTATCGATCATTCGGGGACCCTGAGATGGAACTGGTTGTAAAAAGCGTAGCCGCTGCATCGGTCAAGACCGCAACGCTGGTCATCCCAGTCGGTGAAAAACGTGCCTTGGGCACCGTGGCCCAGGCCGTGGACCTGGCAAGCGAGGGCGCCATCAGCGCTGCGCTCAAGCGTGGCGACCTGGTCGGCAAGCCTGGCCAGACGCTGCTGCTGCACGCCGTTGCGGGCCTGAAGGCCGAGCGTGTGCTGCTGGTGGGTAGCGGCAAGGACGAGGCGCTGGGTGATCGCACCTGGCGCAAGCTGGTGGCCAGCGTTGCCGGTGTGCTCAAGGGCCTCAACGGCGCCGACGCCGTTCTGGCACTCGATGACATTGCGCTGAGCAACCGCGATACAGGCTACGGCAAATATCGCCTGCTGGGCGAAACCCTACTCGATGGCGAGTACGTATTCGATCGTTTCAAAAGCCAGAAGGCCGAGCCTCGGGCGCTGAAGAAAGTCACCCTGCTCACCACCAAACTCAACCAGGCCGACGTGGAGCGCGCCGTGCGCCACGCCAGTGCCATTGCCACCGGCATGGCCTATACCCGTGACCTGGGCAACCTGCCTCCCAACCTGTGCCATCCAAGCTACCTGGCCGAGCAGGCCAAGGAGCTGGGCAAGGCGCACAAGGGCCTGAAAGTCGATGTGCTGGACGAGAAGAAGATCAAGGACCTGGGCATGGGCGCGTTCTACGCCGTCGGCCAGGGCAGCGATCAACCTCCGCGTCTGATCGTGCTTAACTACCAAGGCGGCAAGAAAGGTGACAAGCCCTACGTGCTGGTGGGCAAGGGCATCACCTTCGACACCGGCGGCATCAGCCTCAAGCCCGGTGCCGGCATGGACGAGATGAAATACGACATGTGCGGCGCAGCCAGCGTGTTCGGTACCCTGCGTGCGGTGCTGGAACTGCAGCTGCCCATCAACCTGGTGTGCCTGCTCGCCTGTGCCGAGAACATGCCCAGCGGCGGCGCCACTCGCCCCGGTGACATCGTCACCACCATGAGCGGCCAGACCGTGGAGATTCTCAACACCGACGCCGAAGGTCGCCTGGTGCTGTGCGATACCCTCACCTACGCCGAGCGTTTCAAGCCCCAGGCAGTGATCGATATCGCCACGCTCACCGGCGCCTGCATCGTCGCCCTGGGCAGCCACACCAGCGGCCTGATGGGCAACAACGACGAGCTGGTCAGCCAACTGCTCGAAGCGGGCAAGCGCGCCGATGACCGCGCCTGGCAATTGCCGCTGTTCGATGAGTACCAGGAACAACTGGACAGTCCGTTCGCCGACATGGGCAACATTGGCGGGCCGAAAGCCGGCACCATCACCGCCGGTTGCTTCCTGTCGCGATTCGCCAAGGCCTATGACTGGGCGCACCTGGATATTGCCGGTACCGCCTGGATCAGCGGTGGCAAGGACAAGGGTGCCTCCGGTCGGCCAGTGCCCCTGTTGACCCAGTACCTGCTGGACCGTGCCGGCGCCTGACGGCGAGCGCCGGCAGCGCCTCGGGCACTGCCGGCCAACGGAACTCACATGAGCAAAGTCGACTTCTACATACTGCCCACCGATTCGCTGGAGGCGCGCCTGGATTTCGCCTGCAAGCTGTGCGACAAAGCCTGGCGTCTAGGCCATCGCGTCTACCTGCATTGCCAGGATGACGATCAGCGTGCCGCCTTGGACAGGCGTTTGTGGGCATTCAGGGGCGAAGCCTTCGTGCCCCATGACCTGGCCGAAGACCACGCCGATGCGCGCGTGGCGCTTGGTGTCGGGGATCATGCACAGGGGCACCAGGACTTGTTGATCAACCTGGGCGCCAATGTTCCCGGTTTTGTCAGCCAGTTCGAGCGGGTTGCCGAGATCGTGGTTGAAGAGGCCGCCATCCGCCAATCAGCGCGTGAGCGATTCCGTTTCTACCGTGAACAAGGCTATGCTCTGCAAGACCACCGCTTACAGCGATTTTGATAACGATGGACAAGCACGCTCCCCTGCCCGGCTCCACCCACCTGCTCGACGACCTCGAGTCGATCCGCCAACTGCTTGGCGATGCCGACCTGCAACCGCCTTTGCTCACCGACACGGTGGAACAGGCGCCCTCGCCCGTTGACAGCGCTGCCGACCCGGCTGCCAGCGACAACCCCCTTGATGACCCGCAAGCACGTCGCCAGGACACCCTGCTGCACCTTGAAAGCGAACTGCGCGCTGCAGCGCAGATGATCATGCAGGATGTGATCAACGACTTTACCCCGCACATCGAAAACGAGATCAAGCGTCGCCTCGATGCGCGCATCGAGCGGTTGATCAAGCGTTCGGAGTGAAAGGGCTGCTGAGCACCTGGCCTTTACAACCCCTGCAAGCTACGCCCCTCTGGTAGGAGCGGCCTCGTGCCGCGATGGGCCGCGCAGCGGCCCTATTTTATAAGATGTGATTCAAATACTGGGGCCGCTTCGCGGCCCATCGCGGCACGAGGCCGCTCCAACGCGCCAATCGCTAACGCCAACTGCGATGAAGACCGCTTGCCCACCCAGCAGCCGCTTGTCGCCTGCGCCCTTCGGCTTGGTTATACTTCCCGGCTTTCCCGAATAAATGCACAGGGTCCCGCCGCGCATGGATAAGACCTACCAGCCGCACGCCATCGAAACTTCCTGGTACAACACCTGGGAAGCCGAGAACTATTTCGCCCCACAAGGTGCAGGCGAGTCCTACACCATCATGATCCCGCCGCCAAACGTGACCGGCAGCCTGCACATGGGTCATGGCTTCAACAACGCGATCATGGACGCCCTGATCCGCTTCCGTCGCATGCAGGGTCGCGACACCCTCTGGCAGCCGGGTACCGACCACGCGGGCATCGCCACGCAGATGCTGGTCGAGCGCCAGCTTGAAGCCAAGGGCCTGAACCGTCATGACCTGGGCCGCGAACAGTTCCTGGAAAAAATCTGGGAGTGGAAGGACCAGTCGGGCGGCAACATCAGCCGGCAGATTCGTCGCCTTGGCTCCTCCGTAGACTGGAGCCGCGAGCGCTTCACCATGGACGATGGCCTGTCCGAAGCGGTCAAGGAAGCGTTCGTGCGCCTGCACGAAGACGGCCTGATCTACCGGGGCAAGCGCCTGGTCAACTGGGACACCAAGCTGCACACCGCCATTTCCGACCTGGAAGTGGAAAGCCACGACGAGAAAGGCCACCTGTGGAACCTGCGCTACCCGCTGGCCGACGGTGCCACCACCGCCGAGGGGCTGGATTACCTGGTGGTCGCCACCACGCGTCCGGAAACCCTGCTGGGTGACGCTGCCGTCGCGGTTAACCCCACCGACGAACGCTACCAGGCCCTGATCGGCAAGTTCGTCGAGTTGCCGCTGGTTGGCCGTCGCATCCCCATCGTCGCCGATGACTACTGCGACCCTGAGTTCGGCACCGGTTGCGTCAAGATCACCCCGGCCCACGACTTCAACGACTATGAAGTCGGCAAGCGTCACAACCTGCCGCTGCTGAACATTTTCGACAAGAATGCCGTGGTGCTGCCGGCGGCTCAGGCGTTCAACCTCGATGGTTCGCTCAATGACCAGGTAGACACCGCCCTGCCGTCCCAGTATGCCGGCCTTGATCGCTTCGTTGCACGCAAGCAGATCGTTGCCGACCTGGAAGCCCAGGGCCTGCTGGTCGGCATCGACGACCATGCCTTGAAAGTGCCCAAGGGTGACCGCTCGGGCACCATCATCGAACCGTGGCTGACCGACCAGTGGTACGTTTCCACCAAGCCACTGGCCGAGCCTGCCATTGCTGCGGTCGAAGATGGTCGTATCCAGTTCGTGCCCAAGCAGTACGAGAACATGTACTTCTCCTGGATGCGCGACATCCAGGACTGGTGCATCAGCCGTCAGCTGTGGTGGGGCCATCGTATCCCGGCCTGGTACGACGAGGCGGGCCGGGTCTACGTCGGGCGCAACGAAGAGGAAGTGCGCAGCAAGCACGGCCTCGGCGCGGACGTGAACCTGCGTCAGGATGACGACGTACTCGATACTTGGTTCAGCTCGGGCCTGTGGACCTTCTCGACCCTGGGCTGGCCGGAGCAAACCGAGTTCCTCAAGAAATTCCACTCCACCGATGTACTGGTGACCGGGTTCGACATCATCTTCTTCTGGGTTGCGCGCATGATCATGTTGACCATGCACCTGATCAAGAACGAGGACGGCACGCCCCAGGTTCCGTTCAAGACCGTGTACGTGCACGGCCTGGTGCGTGACGGCCAGGGCCAGAAGATGTCCAAGTCCAAGGGCAACGTGCTGGACCCGCTGGACATCGTCGACGGCATCACCCTCGATGCCCTGCTGGAAAAACGCACCAGCGGCATGATGCAGCCCAAGCTGGCCGAGAAGATCGCCAAGCAGACCAAGGCCGAGTTCCCCGAGGGCATTGCCAGCTACGGCACCGACGCCCTGCGCTTCACGTTCTGCTCCTTGGCCTCGACCGGTCGCGACATCAAGTTCGACATGGGCCGCGTCGAAGGCTACCGCAACTTCTGCAACAAGATCTGGAACGCTGCCCGCTACGTGCTGGACAAGGGTGAGGACTGCGGCCAGAACGGCGAAGCCTACGAGCTGTCGCTGGCCGACCGCTGGATCATCTCGCAGCTGCAGCGCACCGAAGCCGAAGTGACCCGTCAGCTTGAGCAGTTCCGCTTCGACCTGGCCAGCCAGGCGCTGTACGAATTCATCTGGAACCAGTACTGCGACTGGTACCTGGAGCTTTCCAAGCCGGTGTTGTGGGACGAGCAGGCCCCTGTGGAGCGCGCCCGTGGCACGCGCCGTACCTTGGTTCGCGTGCTGGAAGTGGCATTGCGCCTGGCCCACCCGTTCATGCCGTTCATCACCGAAGAGATCTGGCAGCGCATCGCGCCCCTGGCCGGCGTCGAAGGCAAGACCATCATGCTGCAGCCCTGGCCCCAGGCCAATGATGCACGCATCGACGTGGCTGCCGAAGGCGACATCGAGTGGCTCAAGGAGCTGATGGTCGGCTTGCGCAACATTCGCGCCGAAATGAACATCGGCCCCGGCAAGCCCCTGCCGCTGTACCTGAAGAACGCCAGCGCCGACGACCAGCGTCGCCTGCAGGAAAACGAAGCCTTGCTCAAGAAATTGGCCAAGGTCGAATCGTTCACCGTGCTGGGCGACAACGACGAGGCGCCATTGTCCGCCACGGCGTTGGTGGGCGACCTGCAGGTGCTGGTACCGATGGCCGGGCTGATCGACAAAAATGCCGAACTGGCCCGCCTGAACAAGGAAATCCAGCGCCTGCAAGGCGAAGTGGCGCGCGTGGGTGGCAAGCTGTCCAACGCCGCATTTGTCGACAAGGCACCGCCTGCCGTCATCGAGAAGGAACGTGCCAAGCTGGCCGAGTCCGAGCAGGCGTTGGCGAACTTCACCGAGCAGCATGCGCGGATTGCAGCGCTGTAACCTGACAATGCTGACCTGACCAGCGAGGGCTTCGCCCTCGTTTCGCGGCACAAGGCCGCTCCCACAGGAACGGCGCTGCCTTCAAGGAGCCCCACTAT
>NZ_JBICMI010000013.1:0-174652 GCF_043106155.1 Pseudomonas sp. FYR_7 | reverse complement strand
TGGCCGTGCGAGGTCTGGGTGAGCGGTGTCACACACTTGAGCTGGGAAGCCTGAATGCTGGATTGCTTCGCGGTCCGTTGCAACATATCGCTGAGCTCTCAGCGTGATGCGATAATACCCTGGTGCGGTTAGAAAGGTGCCCTCGCTCCCAATCCAGACGCTTGTACGTCGTGCATCAACCCTCATGCCCGTGTATCACCCTCCCGCCACCCGCCCAGCCATTTTCACCAACGCCTGCCTCAAACTGGGCAAATCACTGTACCGCTGCTCGGCCATCACTTTGCCGTCTTGAACCTCCAGCCATTGCACCGATTCGCGGTCCCCGCCGTAGCCCTTGGCCACCTCCCCGTCCCGATCCAGTAAGATCCGGTAATTGGCCGAGCGCATGGCAGGTACCATCACCGCTGCCACCATGCTGGGCATCTTCTCGATGTCTGCGACAAAGACCACGCCCCGCGCTTCAAGATAGCCCTCTGGCGTGTGCTCGACCGCATTGTTGACCAACCGTGCAGTGGCCATGCTGCGCGCAACCATGACCACACGGGTCTTGTCGTCCAACGTGAATGCCTGGTCGAACTGGTCATTCAAGGTCCAGTGCTCGGCGGCTTGCACCAGGGGTGCACAGAGCATCGCCAGGAACAGAAAAGGAGTGCGCATCTTGCTATCTCGCAGTCAAAGGTTCGCCCACACTAGCCGTCTTGTGCTCACGCGCCAAGCACTGCGCTTGAAGCCGCCTGCGGATGCTGCAAAATGACGCCCTGCGATGACCGGTTCAACAAGGAAACCTCATGCTTTATATCGTCATGCTGGGGGGACGCCATGCAGGGGCCAAGATCGAGGTCCACGACATGGTGTTCGCCCAGGCCCCCAGCTTGCAACAGGCCTACCCGCAGCTGCGCGACGCATGGTTCGGCAGCCAGCAGGGGCTGCATATCGATGCCTGGCTGGAAGTCGACGGCGTGGATGGCATGCGGGTGGAGTTGCACCCCCACCCGGCAAAACGTGGTGCGCTGCGCCTGTACTTCATCAACCTGGGCGGCTACGAACGCGGCGTGTTCGGCGAAGCGCACCGCTACGTGCTGGTCAGCGCCCGCAACAAGGCCGATGCCAAGGCATTGGGCAAGCAACACATGCAAACCGGCTGGCTCAAGCCGCATACCGATGCCGTGCTGAGCGTGGACGACTGCCTGGCGATCGACTGCGTAGACGGGTTGTACGTGCACCTGGTCGAAGGGCCGCACAAACCTGTCGTTTCGCGTAACGATTATATTCCCCTCTGACTTTGCGCCTCTGCCGGGGCCCTAGGGAGTCTCCCATGCCTTACCCCATCGAACAGAAACTGGTGATTGGCGTTGCCTCCAGTGCGCTGTTCGACCTGACCGTCTCGGACGACATCTACACCCAGGACGGCGTCGAAGCGTACCGGCGGCACCAGGAACAGAATCTGGATGAGCCTTTCCCCAAAGGCGTGGCGTTTCCGTTTATCCGTCGTTTTTTGCGTATCAACCAGGCATTCCCGGAGCAGCTGCCCGTCGAGGTGGTGTTGCTATCGCGTAATTCGCCGGAAACAGGCCTGCGGGTATTTCGCTCGATCAACCACTACGGCCTGGACATCACCCGCGCCGCGTTCATGTCCGGCCGCTCTCCATACGAGTACATACCAGCGTTCAACGCATCGCTGTTTCTAAGCGCTAACGAAGAGGACGTACAGAAAGCCATCGACGCCAATTACCCCGCAGGCCGTGTTCTGCCGACCCGCATCTACGATGACGAAATCGATACCGAGCTGCGCGTGGCGTTCGACTTCGATGGCGTGATCGCCGACGACGAAGCCGAAAGCGTCTACAAGCGTGGCAACAGCCTGGATGAGTTCCAGGCCCACGAGCAGGCACACCAGCGCGTTCCCCACACACCTGGGCCCCTGGCCGACCTGTACCGCAAACTGTCGCTGATTCGCACCCTCGAAGACCGCAAGCTCGAAGATGATCCCCACTACAAGCGCATCCTGCGTATCGCCATCGTGACGGCGCGCAATGCACCTTCCCATGAGCGGGTGGTGACGACCCTAAAAGATTGGGGAGTATCGCCCGACGAGTGTTTCTTTCTGGGTGGCATGGAGAAACCGCGCGTCTTGTCGATTCTCAAGCCCCACGTCTTCTTTGATGACCAGCGCAGCCACCTGCACTCGCCTGCGGGCGATTTGCCGATGGTGCACGTGCCGTTTGGGGTGGCGAACCGGATACCGACGGCTGAACCTCATGTCGATGGAAATTCGGATGACTAAGGCGGTCTACCCATGACCGAAACGATGGCCAGAGTGTGCTTGTCATGAGTCTCATACCAGGGTTGGACGATAAAGCCTGCGTACTGATCTGCGGGGCCAGCCGTGGAATCGGGCTCGCGCTGTGCAACGCGCTGGCGAGGCGCGAAGACGTCGATCAGCTGATCGCTGTATCGCGCCATGCCACGCAGAATCCGGCATTGAGGGCGCTGGCCGACGCTAATCCGAATCGTATATTGCTAGTGGACTGCGACGCGCGCGAGGAGGCCAGCCTGGCCGCCATGGCCGCGCAAGCCGGCGAGCGATGTGCGCACTTGCACGTTGTCATCAGTACCTTGGGGATCCTGCACCAGGAAAACGCCAAGGCCGAAAAGTCTCTGGCGCAGTTGGACCTTGCCAGTTTGCACGCCAGCTTCACCACCAACGCCTTCGCCCCGATTCTGCTGCTCAAGCACCTGCTGCCTCTGCTGCGCAAGCAACCTGCAACCTTCGCTGCACTGTCCGCGCGTGTGGGTTCGATCAGCGACAACCGTCTGGGGGGTTGGTACAGCTACCGGGCCAGCAAGTCGGCGCTCAATCAGTTGCTGCACACAGCCAGTATCGAACTCAAGCGCCTGAACCCGAATGCGACTGTTCTGGCCCTGCACCCGGGTACCACGGACACAGAACTATCAAGGCCGTTCCAGGGCAATGTGCCTGAGGGAAAACTGTTCGAGACGACGTTTGCCGCGCAGTGCATCGTGGAACTGATCGGGCGTCTCGGACCCAACGTTACGGGTAGCTTCTGGGGCTGGGACGGTCGCAACATCCCCTGGTAGGCATCAGTGGCGAGCACCCGGGCATTCAACAGGGTAAAGTCGGCACTGTCTTGAGAGCCGGAACGCGCCGCGATGACCTTGTTCTACCTGAAACTTGCCATTACCCCTTTGCTGATGTGGGCCATTTCTCTCGCGTCCAGGCGCTGGGGCGGGCTGCTAGGGGGACTGCTGGCGGGCATGCCCATTACCTCGGGGCTGGTGATGACCTTCCTGAGCCTGGAGCAAGGGACGGACTTTGCCCTGAACGCCGTGCCTGGTGCACTCGGGGGGCTGGCAGCCGTGCTCGCTACCTACGCGTTCTATCTATATGCCACACGCAGGCTCGCCATCGGGGCTGCTGCGGGCCTGGCGATCGTCTTCTACGGCTTGGTCGCCTATGTGCTTACGCACTGGGGCCATTTGTACGTGTCGATAGGGGTGGCGCTGGGGCTGATCGTACTGCTGATTATCGCCAGCGGGCGCGAGCCCAAGCCTGAAACCCTGGCACGTGTACGGCATCGTTACTGGGAAATTCCCTTGCGCATGGTCTCGGCAACGGCGTTGCTGATGATCACCACGCACCTGGCCGCCTGGCTTGGACCCCAGACGAGCGGCATGCTCGCGCCGATCCCCGTCATCGCCTGGCCATTGATGGTGTTTGCCCATGTGCAGAATGGGCGCGCGGGCATGGCGGCCATGGTGCGCGGCAATGCCATTGGCGCAGTGGGTGTATTGGCGTTCTACCTGATGTTGTCGGGGCTGATGAAAGCGCTGGGGGTCATTCCGACCATCGTGCTGGCCATGGGGACGGCGGTTGCGTTGACGGTAGTGCTGGCAGGCTTGCTGCGCGGCCGCTAGCGTTGCCCAAAGGCGCTGTGGACAGCCCCAGCGCCTCGGGTTCAAGCCAGTGTCACGGATGTTCTTGCGAAACAGAGTTGTTGGCTTGCACGTCCTTCATGTCTTCCTCAAGCGCTGCATCCCCTGCGCCAGGGTCTTCATGGGTGCGTGCGGTACCGTTGTCGCGTGGCACCTGGCTGTCCTGGTCGGAGCCGGGGTTTCCGGGGGGTGGATTCCAGTCCTCGGGGCGCTCGCCGCCTGCCTGGCCGGCGCCTTGCTTGGGTTCCGAAGGGGCCTGTTCAAGGCCTGAACCATGACCCTCACCAGTGTCCGGAGTGTTCTGGGCCGGGCCTGGGTAGGGTGCTGCAGGACCATTGTTATCGATTGGCATACGCATTCTCCTGATTGAGGCGCTGTAATAGCGTGAGTCTGCTTAACGCTGTTGCCGCCGGCATCCATACCAAGGCGGCGAGGTATGGGTGGAAACTGCACTACGCCCGTTATTCTCTGGGCGTATTCACATCCATGGGCGGCTGCTCGGAATCCTCCATGTCACCACCCTCCTCTTCGTTCATGAGCGGATCATCGTCCGGATCAGGTATGGTCGGGTTGTCAGGGTTCACCGACGGGTCCGGTGAAACGGGCATGTCATCGTCAGCGCCGTCCTGTGCCATGGGGTCTCTGTTCATTGCCGCGTACCTCGAAAGAATGGATGAGGCCTACAGTTATTCGAGAACAGCGCGGGCGCAGGCGTTCGATCGGGATGAAGCCCGTCCGTCGCAATCGAGGAGGCCGAGGTTGATGCAAGTGTGATCAGAGCGGCGACCGTCCTGGACGCAGAAGGCATCAGCCGGGTGATCCTGGCTGCCCTGCGCCACAGCAACGCGGCAGACTATGACGCCGCAACACTGGCGCGCGTGGCGCGCTCCTTCACACCCCAGGCGGTGGCCACATTGCTGGACAGGCGGGTTGTATGGGTGGCCTTGGAGGGCGGCCTGATCGTCGCAACGGCAGGTCTTGAGAAGGATGAGGTGCGCAGTGTATTCGTCGACCCGACCTATCAGCGCCGGGGTATCGGTGAACAAATGATGGGCTGCATCGAGCAGGAAGCGCTGGACAGTGGGGTCTTGCAGTTGCAGGTGCCCTCTTCACTCACTGCTCAAGGTTTCTATACCAAGTTAGGTTATGGGGTGGTTCGGGAAGTCCGCCATGGAGATGAGCGAACGGTGGTCATGGCGAAGGTGTTGACTGCTGGATAACTTAGGGTGCAAGTGAGTGCCTTGGGCTATCTTTGACGCCCGGCAAATCCCGTGTAAATACAGTCTTGATTCTGTATTGGCCTAGAGAGCGGAGGCCTGAACTTTGCGGAAGGAACTGCCTGATGCCGCCCCTGAAGGCTTGCCGATGTAAGAGTAGGAGCGGTCTTGTACCGCGATGGGCCGCGCAGCGGCCCCGGCAATCTCAGTTGCGGAGCTGAAATCCTGGGGCTGCTGCGCAGCCCATCGCGGTACAAGACCGCTCCTACGCGAGACTCGCTAGCTTGCGAAGGCGGCGCAAGACAGTTCCACCTAGCGTCCACCAGCGAGCAACCTAGACCACTACGATATCCGTCAACCCCAGCACCTGGGCTTGCGCCAGGATTTCATCGGGCGTGGCATCGGCTGCGGGCATCACCAAGCTGTTCTCGCCGTCGCCAAAGTGCAGCACGATCAGGTGCAAGGCCGCTTCGTGCAGGGCCAGGTCAGGCTGGTCCAACTCGAAGGTATGTTCTGTCGAATTGCCATTGAGCGAGTAGCGAACAGTGAAGGCGTGCATGAGCACCTCGGTCTAGATTGGGAACTCATTACTTGACCGGCGAGACAGGAAATAATTCACACCACCACCAAGATCGCCTTGCCAAGCGGGCAAGACGACCTGGTATCAAGCGGCGCAGGTGTTACTTCATGGTCTCTCGGTACAGCTCGATGAACGGCGCTTCAGCCGGATCGATGCGGTCCATGCCGGCGGCAATGCGGTGCCAGTAGGGATACTGCGGCGCGATGCGGGTGGCCTGTTCGATCTGCTTCAGGTCCTCTTGCGTCAACACCAGGTCTGCCGCCTGCAAATTGTCTTGCAGCTGATCGAGGGTGCGGCCAGCGGTAATCACGCTGGTAATGCCCGGGCGATCCTTGAGCCAGGCCAGGCAGACGCGTGAAGGCGAGCAACCGTGGCGTTCGCCGACCGCGATCAAGGTCTCGATGATGTCGTAGGCGCGCTCACGATCATGCACATAGGGTTCCGGCCAGTCGTTACCCTGACGAGTGCCCTTGGGCGTCTGCTGGCCACGACGCACCTTGCCAGTCAACAGCCCTTCACCCAACGGCCCCCAGACCAGCGTGGCAAAGCCCTGGTCAATCGCCATCGGCAACAACTCGTACTCGGCCTCGCGCGATTCGGGCGTGTAGTAGATCTGCTGGGAAACGGGTTGTTGCCAGCCGTTCAATTGCGCGCTGCCCAGGGTCTTCATCATTTGCCAGGCGGTGTAGTTGGACGTGCCGAAGTAGCGAATCTTGCCGCTTTGCACCAGGTGATCCAGTGCTGCCAGGGTCTCCTCCACTGGCGTGACGCCGTCCCAGTTGTGGATTTGGTACAGGTCGATATGGTCGGTGCCCAGGCGCTTCAAGCTGGCCTCGCACGCGCGAATCAGATGGTAGCGCGAAGCGCCGCTGTCATTGGGGTTGTCGCTCATCGGGCTACGCGCCTTGCTGGCCAGGATGATCGAGTGGCGACGCTCGCCCAGTGCCTTGCCGACAATTTCCTCAGCCAGCCCATGTGAATACAGGTCGGCGGTATCGACCAGGTTGACCCCGGCGTCGAACGCCGCCGCGAACATGCGCTTGGCCAGGTCCACATCGACGCTGCCGGTCTTCTCGAACGAGCCTCGCCCGCCAAATGGTACGGTGCCAATGACCAGTTCCGAAACCAGCAGGCCGGTGTTGCCGAGTGCGCGATATTTCATGGAAACCTCCATAGCAAAAGACTAGAAATACCGACGTACCTGCGCGCTGAAACGTTCAATCGGAAGCTTTCGGCGGCGTTCCCTATCAAGCCAGCGGTTGCGCCAACGACTGTCAAAGGCTTGCCAACGCACCATGCCCGTCGTGACCCTATGCGTAGGTGGCAAAGGCGTTACGCCACAGGCATGCTGGCAAGCTGACCAACGGACGATGCGAGATGACGATGCAATCCCCCTGTACCACGTACTACCTAGAAATGACCTCGCCAGAGCAACTGGTGGAAAAACCCCAGCGCCCGGATTTGCACATCGTCGAATGCGAGGTGCCACAACCGGCCTTCAACCGCTTTCTCTACGCGTTGGTCGGCACGCCCTGGTCCTGGGGTGACCTGGACGCGTGGAGCGAGGCGCAGTGGCAGGCGCAGGTCGAGCAGGAAGCTCACCGCACCTGGGTGGCTTACCACCGGGGCGCCATCGCCGGGTATTACGAACTGTATCGCCCTGACGGGCGTAACGCCGAAATCCGTTACTTCGGCTTGGCCCCGCAGTTTCTGGGCGCAGGCTTTGGCGGCCCGTTGTTGAGCCAGGCGGTGCGTTGCGCCTGGGCGTGGCCCGGTACGCAGCGTGTATGGGTGCATACCTGCACCCTGGATCACCCTGCCGCGCTGGGCAATTACCAAGCGCGCGGCTTCAAGATCTACAAGCAGGAACAAACCCCGTCGGAAGCCTGAGGCTCAGGCCTGGGGTTCGGGTTGCACTGCGGCGTCTGCGGCCGTTTGCAGCGCCAGCTTCTCGCGATCGGCCTTGCTGATGTACTTGGGTTTGGTGCTGCGCGGCGCCAGCTTGGCGCTGGCCTTCTTGGCGTGCGCCTTGAGCAGTTGCTTGATTTTCTTCTGACGGTTCATGGTGGGTTCTGGTGAGGAGGAATGGGGCCTATGATAGCGCGTTGTCTTTCCTTTCCGTGAACCGCCGGGGCCTGTGCCATGAAACGTTCGCCCAGCATGCCCCCGGTTTCCGACTGGGTCATCCGCAGCACGCAGCCTGGCGCCATCGAGCGGATCGAGGCGTGGTTCGGTAGCCACGGCTATGATCCCCATCGGCATGACACTACTCCATCGGCCGTACCTTGGCCGGGGTTCAGAGTTTTCATTACAAAGGCGCGTTGCGCCACGGCATGCCGGGCAACACGCTGGTGCTGCACCCCGATGAGTTGCACGACGGCATGGCCGGCACCGAGACGGGTTTCCGTTACCGCATGGCCTACATCGACCCTGCGCTGATTCAGGCCGCATTGGGCGGCCAGCCGCTACCGTTCGTGCCCGGTGGGCTCTCCAGTGACCCGCGCCTTTTCCACGCCAGCGAAACGTTCGTTCAGGCCGTGGACCACCCTCTGGAAAGGCTGGAGGAGCAAGACGCTGTCTACGACCTGGCCATGGCGTTGCGCGCTGTCGCGGGCAAACCACGCGGGCGCAAGCGCCTGGATTACCGGTCCGCCGAGCGCGCCAAGGCGTTCATTCTGGAGCACCTCCACCTGGGCATTACCCTGGAGATGCTCGAACGCGCCAGCGGCCGTGAGCAATGGAGCCTGTCCCGGGACTTCCGGGCTTTGTACGGCACCAGCCCCTATCGCTTCGTCACCCTCCGGCGGCTGGACAATGTGCGACGGCTGTTGCTCGATGGCTTCACCCTGGTCGACGCAGCCCTGGCGGCAGGCTTTCATGATCAAAGCCACATGACCCGACACTTCACCCGCAGTTATGGGGTGCCGCCGCTACGCTGGCTCGAACGCCTGCGGCCAGGCCAGCAACGTGCAGGATCGTACAAGCCTGCAGACACCGAGCTGCAATAGGCTGCGTACTCCAACCAGGAGTAATCACCATGTTCGAATCCAATCAGCACATCCAGCCGCACCCTGTGAGCCTGAACCAGAAGGCGTCGATGATCGACAGTCAGTGGAGCCCCAGGGTAGTTGCACAGATGAACGACTACCAGTTCAAGGTTGTGCGCATCGAGGGGGAATTCATCTGGCATGCGCACCCGGAAACCGATGAAGCCTTTCTGGTGCTCGAAGGCACGCTGCGCATCGATCTGCCGCAACGCAGCGTCCATGTAGCGCCTGGCGAGTTGTTCGTGGTACCCCGGGGTGTACAGCATCGCACGGCAGCCGAGGGCGAGGCCAAACTGCTGATGATCGAGCCATGTGGGGTCCTGAACACTGGCCATGAGGGTGGTGAGCGAACGGCGCCCAATGATCTGTGGATCTAGCCATCCAGGTACTGCGCTTTGTCAAAACCTCAAGGCAGGCCTGGACGCTCGATAGCTCCCAAATCGGTTGAGAGCCTCATTCACTGCCTGACACTCAGCAGTCTTCAGTGATCACTTGGGACTTCCACCGCTGACAGCCGCCTGACCCTCACCAGGCGGCACGTGCTCCGGTGCCAGAACCGTCAAGCCGTCATACAAGCGCCTCGCGGCTATGCTGGCCGTCGATCAAGCGCAGCAGGCCCAGCGGGTTGGCGTTTTTGAGGGCGTCGGGCAGTAGTGCGTCGGGATAGTCCTGGAAGCAGACCGGCCGCAAAAAACGGTCGATAGCCAGGGTGCCTACGGACGTACCGCGCGCATCGGATGTGGCGGGATAAGGTCCGCCGTGCACCATTGCCTCGCAGACCTCGACGCCCGTTGGGTAGCCGTTGACCAGCAGGCGCCCGGCCTTGCGTTGCAACACCGGTACCAGCGCGGCGAAGCGCTGGAAGTCTCCAGGCTCAGCGATCAGCGTGGCCGTCAGTTGCCCCTGCAGCGCCTCGAGGGCGCGACGCAGTTCGGCTTCGTCAGCCACTTCGATGGCGACCGTGGTAGGCCCGAAGACTTCTTCCTGAAGGACTTCATCGCCCTGCAACAACAGGCTCGCCTGCGCCATGAACAGCTGGGGCTGGGCTTGGTTACCTCCCTGTTCGGACCCGGCCAGGTGGCGTATCCCTGGGTGCTGGTGCAGGCGCTGCACGCCGGCACAATAGCTGCGCAGGGTTCCGGCATTGAGCATGGTCTGGCCAGGCTGATCAGCCAGGTGCGCGCCTAACTGCGCCAGGAAGTCGCTGAAGGCTTCGCCAGCGATACCGATGACCAGCCCCGGGTTGGTGCAAAACTGACCACACCCCATCACCACCGAATTGGCCAGCTCCCTGGCAATCTGCGGGGCTCGCGCTCGCAGCGCGCCTGGCAGCACCAGCACCGGGTTGATGCTGCTCATTTCGGCAAACACCGGAATCGGCTGCGCGCGAGCGGCCGCCATGTCGCACAGGGCCCGTCCACCCTTGAGCGAGCCCGTAAAGCCCACGGCTTGAATCATCGGATGACGCACCAGGGCTTCACCTACCCCCGCGCCGTAGATCATGTTGAACACGCCAGCGGGCATGCCGGTCGCTACAGCGGCCCGTTCGATGGCTTCACCCACCCACTCGGCCGTAGCCATGTGCCCGCTGTGCGCCTTGATCACCACCGGGCACCCTGCCGCCAGCGCAGCGGCGGTGTCGCCACCGGCCGTGGAGAAGGCCAAGGGGAAATTGCTGGCGCCGAACACCGCCACCGGGCCCAGGCCAGTGCGGTACTGACGCAGGTCAGGCCGTGGCAGCGGCTGGCGCTGGGGTTGCGCGCGATCGATGCGGGCGCCCAGAAAGTCGCCGCGCCGCAGCACCTTGGCGAATTGGCGCATCTGGTTGCTGGTGCGGGCACGCTCGCCCTGGATGCGCCCCGCTGGCAGGGCAGTTTCTCGGCAGACGGTGGCGATGAAGGTATCGTCCAATGCATCGAGCTGATCGGCGATAGCGTCGAGAAACTGCGCGCGGCGCTCAGGTGCCAGGGCACTGTATGCGGGGAAGGCGGCTTCGGCGGCCTGGGCTGCGGCGTCCACTTCTTCGGGGGTTGCCTGGCTGAAGGTGACCGGCAGGGCCTCCCCCGTGCAGGCATCGAGGCTTTGCAGGCGCACACTGCCAGCGGCGCTGCGTTGGCCGCCAATGAAATTGCTTCCAGTCATGATGGACTCCTGAATTAAGAGATTGAAGTTGCCGCACCTGACCGCTGCCCAGGGCACGGGGCACGCGCCCTGACGGCCAGAGGTGGGCTTACAGGCTTTTCACGCTCCCTGGCTGCACCTGCTTCGCTGCTGGCGCAATGCCGTTGCGCAGCGGCTCGCCGAAGGCTGGCAGGCTGATTTCGAAGGTATCGCCAGGCTGCGCCTGGATGCCGTCGGCGAACGACAGCGTCGCAGTGCCGAAGTAGTGCACATGAATGTCGCCAGGTCGCAGGAACTGGTCGTATTTGAAGTGATGGAACTCCAGGTTCTCGAAGCTATGGCACATGTTCTGCTCACCTGACAGGAAGGGTTGGCTCCATACCGGTTGGCCATCACGCAGGATGCGGCTGGTGCCCTCAAGGTGCGCCGGCAGTGCACCGAGCCGCAGCTCCGGTCCGAAACTGCAGGCGCGCAGCTTCGAGTGGGCCAGATAAAGGTAGTTACGCCGCTCCATCACATGGTCGGAGAACTCGTTGCCCAGCGCGTAGCCCAGGCGGTACGGCGTGCCATCAGGGCCGATCAGGTACAGGCCGACCAACTCCGGCTCTTCGCCTGCATCCTCGGCAAACGTCGGCAGCGGCAGGTCGGCCCCCGGGCGCACGACGATGGCGCCATCGCCCTTGTAGAACCATTCCGGTTGTGCACCCACCTGCCCTGCTGGCGGTCGGCCGCCTTCCATGCCCCACTGGAACATGCGCATGCTGTCGGTCACGGCGTCCTGGGCCTGTTGCTGATGCATCTTGTCGCGCGTGGCGGCGCTACCCAAGTGGGTCAGGCCAGTGCCGGTCACTAGGCAATGGGCCGGATCGGGGTGATCCAGCGGCGGTAGCACCCGGCGCTCGGCCAACAGCGTTTGGTAATCGTGACGCTCGCCCAGGCCCACTACCTGCACGTGATCGGCCAGGGTCAGGCCAGCGGCGATGGCCTGCAGGGCCAGCTCGCGGGTGGTGTCGATGCCACACACGCGCAAGACGTAGTCACCTTCCACCACGCCGACATGGCGCTCGCCGGTGGCGGTTTCAAATTGGATCAGTCGCATGGTCGTACTCGCTTGTCGGTTGCGAAAAATTATCGGGAGGCGCCAGCCACCTGGGTGGATGCATCACGCTGTCGACGCTCCAGGCGGGCGTAGACAACTCCGGTAAGCAGCACCCCGAACACGGTGACCAGGGCCAGGAAATACAGCCCGGACGACAGGTGCCCCGTGTGTTCTTTCAGGGCGCCGATGCCAAATGGGCCCAGGTAGCCGCCCAGGTTGCCGATCGAGTTGATCAGGGCGATGCCGGCCGCAGCGCTGGCCCCGGAGAAAAACCGCCCAGGCAGGGTCCAGAAGATCGCCGTGCACGAGAACAAGGCGAACGCCACCAGGCATAACGCCGCCAGTTGCAAGGCCGGCACGCTCAACCAGGCACTGAGAAACAGCCCGACTGCGGCCAGGGCGTACAGCAAACCGAGATGACCGTAACGGTCATTGAGGCGGTCCGAGCTGCGTGGCACGACCAGCAAACCAATGATGCCGAACAGGTAGGGCACCGCCGACACGAAACCGGTGACCAAGTCGCTGCCGCCGAACTGGTGGATCAAGGTGGGCAGCCACAACCCAAGCCCGTAGATGCTCAGGGTCATGGGCAGGTAGAACAGCGCCAACAGCAGCACGCGGCTGTCTTTGAGTGCATGCAGCGGGTTGCCGTGGCGGGTCTGGCCGTATTCACGCAGGTCATTGGCCAGCTGCTCCTGCAACCAGGTGCGTTGCGCGTCGCTGAGCCAGCGCACCTTGGCCGGGCCATCTGGCAACAGGCGCAGGGTGGGCCAGGCCAACAGCACCGCAGGGGTCCCGATGCAGATGAACAGCCATTGCCAGCCGTGCAGGCCATAGGTGCCGTCCAGGCCCAGCAATGCGCCGGAAAGCGGCCCTGTGACCAGCATCGCCAACGGCTGGGAAAGGATGAACAAGCCCAGGATCTTGCCGCGATGACGCACCGGGTACCACTGGGTGATGTAGTACAGCACCCCCGGGAAGAAACCCGCCTCGGCTGCCCCCAGCAGAAAGCGCATCACATAGAAGCCGTTCGGCCCGGTCATGAATGCCATGCCAACGGTGATGGCGCCCCATGTGAGCAGGATGCGCGCGAACCAGCGGCGTGCGCCGAAGCGGTCCAGCAGCAGGTTGCTCGGCACTTCGAATAGAAAATAGCCGATGAAGAACAACCCGGCGCCCAGGCCATAGGCCGCGTCGCCCAGGCCAATGTCGGCGCCCATGTGCAGCTTGGCAAAGCCGACCGCCGAGCGATCGACATAAGCCACCAGGTACAACAGAACCAGAAAAGGGATGAGCTTGAGTGTGATCAGGCGGACGAGCCGCTGCTCCTGAATCATGGCGATGTCTCCAATTGTTCTTGTAATGGGTACAACACCAGGCCGAGGTTTTTTGGCAGACCGCTGACCTAGGAAATCGATCATATAGTATTACTATTTGAAGCAACAACCCTTCACATGTTGGTTTTTTGGCGATACATTGAGCACCATAACGATAAATAGTAATACTAATAAGGTGTCCATCATGTCCGATAGCAAGCCGTCGCTGCGCTCCGCCCAATGGTTCGGTACCGCCGACAAGAACGGGTTCATGTACCGCAGCTGGATGAAGAACCAAGGCATTCCGGACCACGAGTTCCAGGGCAAACCGATTATCGGCATCTGCAACACCTGGTCGGAGCTGACCCCGTGCAACGCGCATTTCCGCAAGATCGCCGAGCACGTCAAGAAAGGCGTGCTGGAAGCAGGCGGCTTCCCGGTGGAATTCCCGGTGTTCTCCAGCGGCGAATCCAACCTGCGCCCCACGGCCATGCTCACGCGCAATCTGGCGAGCATGGATGTGGAAGAAGCCATTCGCGGGAACCCGGTCGATGCCGTGGTACTGCTGACCGGTTGCGACAAGACCACGCCTGCGTTGCTGATGGGCGCTGCCAGCTGCGACGTTCCGGCCATCGTGGTGACCGGCGGGCCAATGCTCAACGGCAAGCACAAAGGCAAGGATATTGGCGCCGGCACTATCGTGTGGCAGATGCATGAGGCCTATAAGGCCGGCCACATCGACCTGAACGAATTCCTCTCCGCCGAGGCGGGCATGTCGCGCTCAGCCGGCACCTGCAACACCATGGGGACGGCTTCGACCATGGCCTGCATGGCTGAGGCGCTGGGCACCTCGCTGCCGCACAATGCCGCCATCCCTGCCGTGGACGCACGCCGTTACGTGTTGGCGCACTTGTCGGGTATGCGCATCGTCGACATGGTGCGCGAAGACTTGCGGCTGTCGAAAATCCTCACCCGCGAAGCCTTCGAAAATGCCATCCGGGTGAATGCCGCCATTGGCGGCTCGACCAACGCGGTGATTCACCTCAAGGCCATTGCCGGGCGCATTGGCGTCGACCTGCAACTGGAGGACTGGACGCGGGTGGGACGTGGTACGCCGACGCTGGTCGACCTGCAACCTTCGGGGCGTTTCCTGATGGAGGAGTTCTATTACGCGGGCGGTCTGCCGGCCGTGATCCGGCGCCTGGGTGAGCATGGTTTGTTGCCCAACCCGACTGCGCTGACCGCAAACGGCAAGAGCCTGTGGGACAACTGCCACACCGCACCACTTTATGATGAGGAAGTCATCCGCCCGCTGGACAAACCGCTGGTTGCCGACGGCGGTATCTGTATTCTGCGGGGCAACCTGGCGCCCAAGGGCGCAGTGCTCAAGCCTTCTGCGGCCACCCCCGCGCTGATGCAGCATCGGGGGCGCGCCGTGGTCTTCGAGCACTTCGAAGACTACAAGGCCCGCATCAACGACCCGGACCTGGATGTGGACGCCAACTCGATCCTGGTGATGAAGTATTGCGGACCCAAGGGTTATCCCGGCATGGCCGAGGTGGGCAACATGGGGCTGCCGGCCAAGTTGCTTGCCCAGGGTGTAACCGACATGGTGCGCATCTCCGACGCGCGCATGAGTGGCACGGCCTATGGGACCGTGGTGCTGCACGTTGCACCGGAAGCAGCCGCAGGTGGGCCTTTGGCCGTGGTACGCGAGGGGGACTGGATCGAACTGGACTGCCAGCAAGGCCGCTTGCACCTGGACATCGACGAGCAGGAACTGGCCGGTCGCCTGGCGGATCTGCAGCCACCGCCACAGCTGATCAGCGGGGGGTATGCCAAGCTCTACCTGGACCATGTGATGCAGGCTGATGAGGGCTGCGACTTCGACTTTCTCGTCGGCTGCCGCGGGGCGGCAGTGCCCAAGCACTCTCATTAGCCCAGGGACATCACCCTAAGCGCGACCGTGACTGGCTGAACGGCACGAGGTCGCTTGATGCCGCTTGCCGCTTGAACGCCGTGGAGCTGTCTATGCACCGACAGCTCCGCGCCCGCTAGAGCCGCGGCCCGCCAGCCCCCCTATGTCCGCCATCAAGGCGCTGCAAAACAGCCCTGCATCCATCAGTGCTATGATGCGAGCCCCGCCAGAAGGACCTCGCACACCCCTCATGAATTACCGCCAGCCCTCAACGCGCAAGAGCATGCACGCTACCTTGGTCCAGGACCTGGGCCTGCAGATCGTGTCCGGTCAACTCGCCCCAGGGCAGAAGCTGCCGTCCGAGGCAAGCCTGTGCGAAAGCTACGCGATCAGTCGGCCTGTGTTTCGTGAGGCCATGCGTGCCCTGACGGCCAAGGGCCTGGTCGAAGCGCGCCCCCGGGTCGGCACCCTGGTCAGGCCGCGCCATGACTGGCACATGCTCGACCCCGATGTGCTGCACTGGCTGATGCAGGCAACGCCGCAGCAGGAGTTCTTCAATACCCTGTCCAGCGTACGCTGGGTCATAGAGCCTGCTGCTGCTGCCCTGGCCGCCACCAGTGCCACGCCAGAGGACGTGGCGTCGATCGGCGAGGCCTACCAGCGAATGGAAGCGGCGCGCACGCCAGATGAGCGGCTGCAGCCAGACCTGGACTTTCACGCCCGTATCGCCGATGCCACCCACAATGACCTGCTCGCCTACCTGTGCAACATGCTGTCGATGGCGTTGCGCGAATCGGTGCGCTTTTCCAACCAGCGTCCGAATTTCGATGAGCTCGCCCTCCCCCGGCACAAAGCCATTTTGACGGCTATCCAGAACGGCGACGCCCTCGGCGCCCGGCATGCCTCCCTGGTGCAGCTCGAAGATGCCCGCCTGGCGCTGAGCAAGGTGCTAGGGCAAGACCCGGCCAGCTGAGCGCCAAAAAGCATAATCATAAGGCCATCATTGGCGTAACAGCCTTTGGACGTGGCGAATCGGCCATCCGTTACCGCGGAGTGTGGCGTGCGTCACATTGGGCGCCTAACTAGCACATCCGTACTATTTCACCGTCTTGGGTCGCTCCCGATACTCCCCCTGTTTACCGCCGTACACAGGAACGCCAAGCCCTTGGGGCGCGGTGGCCACGCTGGTGGCATCTCATGGAGTCTCCGGAGCCGTTATGAACCCCTTATTCAAGTTATCCCCCCTCACCTTCGCGATTACGCTCGCCCTGGCCCCCGGCGCGTACGCAGCCGACTACGTGCTCGACAGCGGTCAGGACACTTTCAGCAGCGACCGAGGCATTGATGGCGCTGTGGTGCTACGCCCCAGCAACGGCACGCCGTCCACCCTCACCCTCAACAATGGCGCCCAAGTCACCAGCTTCGGCGGCCGGATCGGTGGATCGTCCACCAACGACACTGCCAGTACGGCCATGGCCACGGTCGTCGTACAGGGCCCTGGTACACGTTGGAACGTGCCACGCACCGGCGCGGTGCTGGGCAACACCATCGTGATCGGCGGCGCCGGGCAAGGCACTCTCAACGTGCTCAGCGGCGGGCAGGTGTCGGTCCGGGACCTGCAGTTGAGCGACAATGGCAATGCCGGCAACGCACTGTCCCGGGCCAACCTGCTGGTCAGCGGCCAGGGCTCGAAAGTGGACACGGTCAACGTCACCTCCGGTGGCGTTTTCCTGTACGACTCGCGCATCAACCTCAAGGATGGCGGGCAACTGGTCAGTGAGCGTGTGGCCATCAACTCGATCAGCGAACTGTCGGGCGCTGGTACTCGCTGGGACAACACCGGCACCTTCAGAAACCGCAACGACCTGAGCCTGAGCGACGGCGCCGTGTTGACCAGCGACTCCATGGCGCTGGGGTCGGCCAACGTCAGCCGCAACACCCAGGTCAATGTCTCCGGTGAAGGCACCCGCCTGGCCACGCGTGCCATGACACTGGGCACCACGACTTCCAGTACCATCCTGACCCTGGCCAACGGCGCCGAGCTGAGCAGCACCGACGGGATCGACATCAGCGAGCTGACCAGCATCAACTCCGCCGCCCGTGGCACGCTCAGCATCGGTGGCGCCGTCGTGCGGGACGATGCGCGTACCGACATCGATGCCATCAGCGCCGGTACCGCCCAGGCGGCGGGCCGCCTCGACCCGCAAACGGCCATTCGCTTCGGCGCCGGCAGCGGTGCACTGGCGTTCAACCATACCGACAGCAACCTGCAAGTGAACAACCGCATCAGTGGCGCTGGCCGTGTGTACGCGTTCAGCGGCGACACCACCTTGGGCGGCGATCTGACCGGCCTTTCGGGGAGCACGGTGGTACGTGGTGGGCGGCTGGTACTGGGCGGCGACGTGGACCAGACCAACCCACGAGGCACATCATTGCTGAGCGTGGGCAACGGCACCTTGGTGGTCAACGGCACCGTTGGGCATACCGACGCTTCAGGCAACTACAGCAACCGTGCCCAAGTATTGGCCGGTGGCGTGCTGGCGGGCAACGGACAGGTCGGGAGCACGCAAGTGGCCTCGGGCGGTACGCTGTCGCCAGGTGAAGCAGCACTGGGCACCTTGAACATCAAGGGCGACCTGGACATGGCAGAAGGTTCCAGGTACGCCGCCGACATTGCTGGCAATGGCGGCTCGGACCGCGTCAACGTAAGCGGCAGAGCCACCCTGCGCGGTACGCGTGTGGACGTGACCACCCTCAACGACGCTCAAAGCTACCAGACCGGGCAAACCTATACCCTGCTGGCCGCGCAAGGCGGTGTGGTGGAGGGCGCAGCGGCAGGTACCGCGTATGCGCAAGCGTTTACCAACTCGGCATTTCTCAATGTCAGCCTGCAGCGCACCGCCAATGAACTGAACCTGACCATTGCGCAGAAAGGCACTACACCGCCTGTTGAACCACCCGTGGAGCCGCCTGTACAGCCTCCCGTGGAGCCGCCGGTACAGCCGCCTGTAGAGCCCCCGGTCGAACCGCCCGTACAGCCGCCGGTCGAGCCGCCTGTTGAACCCCCGGTGCAGCCGCCTGTAGAACCGCCTGTCGAGCCCCCGGTACAGCCGCCGGTCGAGCCCCCAGTAGAACCACCGGTACAGCCACCCGTTCAGCCGCCGGTGCAACCGCCAACCACAGGCACCCCGGGCATCTTCCAGACGGTGGCGCTCACACAGAACCAGTGGAATACGGCGGGCGCCCTGAGTGCATTGCAACAGAGCGGCGACCCGCTGCGCCTGTACAACAACTTGCTGGTACTGGATGCAGCCAGTGCCCGCGATGCCATCGACCAACTGTCCGGTGATTACCACAGCAGTACGGGCACCGCGCTGATTGCCAATAGTCAAGTCGTGTCGGGCGTGCTCGGCACCCGCGTACGCGGCCTGTTGGACACTAACACCGTGCGCATGCCGCCAGGGGCATCGAACCTGATGCCGGCCACCCCCGAGGCGCAAGGCGGCGCGTGGGCGCAAGTGTTCGGCAACTGGTCGAAGCTCGATGGCAACAGCGGCGCCAGCGGCCTGCACCAACGCACCGGTGGTGTGCTGATCGGCGCGGACGGCAGCATTACCCAGGACTGGCGTGCCGGCGTGTACGGCGGTTACAGCCGCTCCAAGTTCGATGCCGATGACCGCGATGCCAAGGGCCACAGTGACAACTATCACTTGGGCCTGTACACCGGCGCCCAGATCGACGCGCTGCGCCTGAGTGCAGATGTGGGCTACACCTGGCACAAGCTCGACAGCAGCCGCAACGTGGCGTTTGCCGGTTACAGCGACCACCTCAAGGGCAAGCGCGACGCCAAAACGCTGCAAGCCAGTGGCGAGGCGGCCTACCTCATCGGCCTGGGCGCGGTGGCGTTGGAGCCGTTCGTAGGGGTGTCCTACGTGAACTACGACGCCGACCGTTTCCGCGAAAAGGGCGGCGCAGCGGCGCTGAACGTATCGAGCGAGAAACAGGACACCTGGTTCTCCACGGTCGGCATGCGGGCTTCGACCCACACACGTGTGGCCAATCACGATACGCAGCTGTTCGGCTCGCTGGGCTGGCGCCGGGCCTACGGCGACCTGGACCCACGCAATGAGCAGGCGTTTGCCGGTGGACCGAACTTTGAGGTGCAAGGGATTGCGCAGACGCGAAACGTGACACTCACTGAAGTGGGGGCAAAGGTACAGCTGAACCGTCAGACTGATGTAGGGCTGTCGTATCAAGGGCAGTTTGGCTCTGATACACGGTTCCATTCGGTCAATGCAGGCATCACGGTTCGCTTCTGAGGGGTGGCGGGGGCACAGCCCCTGCCGGACATA
Organism: Pseudomonas sp. FYR_7; assembly: GCF_043106155.1. Taxonomy (NCBI): domain Bacteria; kingdom Pseudomonadati; phylum Pseudomonadota; class Gammaproteobacteria; order Pseudomonadales; family Pseudomonadaceae; genus Pseudomonas; species Pseudomonas sp. FYR_7. The sequence goes on along the minus strand of NZ_JBICMI010000013.1, from coordinate 155,048 downwards.
GTGACTGCGGCATCCAGGGCTTCCAGGCAGCCCTGGATGAGCCACCGGCATCTCCTGCCTGGGGACCCACCGGCTTTGAGATGCGCTGCTCGACGGTCACCGTCGTGGAGATCGCCTCACTCTCAGATGAACTGAGCGGTCGACTTCAAATCCCTGTTATCCAATTGCTACGTATCGATACTGTGCACACAGGTGTACCTGCCTGACAGGTGCGCATTCAATCGTGGAAGGCACCGCGGCGGTGACGGGTGCAGCGAGCGCATTGCGAAAAAATCAGATTTAAGCCCTTCCACACTTTCTATGGTGGCTGTACGTGTGGGCACCCCTGTGGTGCGCCCAGTGCCAACGTCTCGGTCTGTCAACCCGCGTACAGCTGCCACCCTATTGTTTGACAGCAACAGTGAGGCGGCTCCACTTCCTACGTTGGAGTTGAACCATGCTCAAGATCGTCCCCGCCCCCCCTCCCCACAATGCCTGCCTAGAAGACATTCTGATCCAGGCCACCGAGTACGCTACGTGCGCGGCCGCTGTAGTGCAACAGGCCTTGTCACTGGGTTCCAGGTCGCCCTCTTCGGTGCTGATGCTGACGTCTCTGCATGAGCTCGAAACGCTGAAAGCTCTGCTTGAGTCAGCGAGCGCTGGGCCAGCATTAAGCGTGCAGGCCCGCCCGAGCGCTACCCTGGCTGCGCCGGTTGCTTGCGATAGAGCGACTGCATGCAAGCAAACAATGCCAAACAGCTCAACACCGCCACCGCCCCGGCGAGCACACCGAAACCTGTGCCTAATACCGCGCTCACACCCATCGCCACAACGGCTGCGCTGCCAATCTGGCAAAACCCCACCAACCCCGAAGCGGTGGCTGCATGCCCATGTTCACTGGCGATAGCACCTGAGATTGCCAGTGAAAGCGATGACCCATTGGCCAGGCTGACCAGGCACATAGGCAGCACCACGGCCGTAACGCTGTGCCACCCCATGGCGTACGCCAGGAGAAACGCCATGGCGCCGAGTACGAAGCAGGTGATGCCGATCGCAACGATCCGGTCGTAAGGTAAGCGGTCAAGCAGCCGCCGGGCCAACAGGTTGGCCCCGATGATGCCCAAGGTAAGCGGCATATACAGCCAACCGCTTTGCGCCTCGCTCAAGCCTGCTTGTACGAAAAGGAACGGCGACTGCGTCAGATAAACGAACCAAGCACAATAGATAGAACACACCACTAACGTGTAGCGGCAAAAGCTGCGGTCACCCAGCACACGGCTAAAACCCGCAAAGGGGGCGTTCCTGCTCCGCGCCGCGACCGGTAGCGTTTCAGGTATTAAAAACAGCGCCAAAAGCAGCGCTACCGCCCCGAATGCTGCGACGAACAGAAAGTCGGCTCGCCAGCCGAATGCGACGGCCAAGTGCCCACCGATTGCCGGGGCCAATGCCGGCGAGAGTGATACGAGGGGGTAAATCACGGCATAGACTTTCGCCGAGGTTCGCTTGTCGCAGGTGTCGGCGATCAACGCACGACCAATCACCAGCCCCGCCGCCGCGCCCACCGCTTCCACCATGCGCCACGCGATGAAGTCCATGTAGCTGCTGGACAGCGCGCAGCCCACGGAGCCCAGCAGATAGAGAACGCCACCGGCAAGCAGCACCGGCTTGCGTCCTCCTCGGTCTGACATTGGGCCATAAGCCAACTGCGCAATGGCCAGTGCCAGTAGATAGAACGAAACGGTTTGCGGCATTTGCCAACTGGCAATGCCAAATTCAGTAGCCATGCCGGGCATCGCGGGTAGATAGATATCCGAGGCGACGAGGCCGAAGGCGCTCAGCATGGCGACTGTCAGGATGAAGGATAAGCGAGGCATTGTGCTCCCTGGCATCCGGCTTGGGCCGGCTGCGTGATGGACGATGAATGAACCTCGCTATGTTATGCAGCCTGCATCAATGCGAAAATGCACGTAATCGCAGCCCAGGGCTGCATATTTGCATCTTCAGGAAGCGCGCCACGATGAATTGGGATGACATACGCATTTTCCTCGCAGTGCACCGCGCCGGCACCCTGCGGGCTGCAGCCAAAGCTTTGGGCATCGACCAGACTACGGTCGGTCGGCGGCTGGCGGGGCTTGAGCAAACCTTGAGCAGCCGTCTATTCCTCCGCAGCACTGGGGGGCTGGCGTTGACGACCACCGGACAACAGCTCGTACAAAAGGCTGAGGAAATGGAGCGGATGGCCGTCTCCTTCGAGCGCCAGGCTGAAGGCAGCGACCCTCATCCGTCGGGTGAGGTGCGCGTCACCACCACCGATGCGCTGGCCGTTGATTTCGTCATACCCGCGATCGAGCAACTGCGGGCCACTCATCCTGAGGTGCGGGTCATTCTGACCACCACTACCCGGCTATTGGACTTGGGGCGCAGGGAGGCCGATGTAGCCGTGCGCACGGTACGCCCAGAACAACCTGACCTGATCGTGCGACGGCTGGCTCACTGGACTGTCGGACTGTATGCGACACAGCGCTACCTTGAATTGCGTGGGAAGCCAGAGCCTGGTAGCGCCCTGGTGGGGCATGACATCGCCCTCTACCAGAAAGGTGTAACCGAGCGTCAGGATGACACGCTGGCAGGAGAACCCAGATCCGCAGGCTGTGTTGTCGCGGAGCTGGACTCGAGCCTCATGCTGGCAACCTTCGTACGCGCCGGCCTGGCCCTCGGTGAGTTGCCGGAATACATGGCCCGGCGAGATACCAGTTTGGTGCGAATTTGGCCTGATCGTAAGCGGGCCACGCCATATGAAGCCTGGCTTGTGCTGCATCGGGACCTGGCGCACACGGCAAGGGTGAGGGTTGTAGTGGACGCAATCGTTGCGGCATTTGCCAAATGAGGGCTACATGAGCGCTACTTGGCGCAACACCGCATCGGCGGTCAGACTGAAGCTCGCTGGGGCAGGACACCGTAGTGTGAAGTTCGGCTTGGTGAGTGATGGCATTGCGTTTCTCAGATGAGCTGTGTGTAACTGCTGTCGATCAACAGGTCTTCTGGAGCGTTTATGTTCAGCCACATTCAGCTCGGTGCTCGGGACCTGCCGGCCATGATCAGGTTCTACGATGCCGTACTCGCCACCCTGGGGCTTGTCCGCATGCCCGACAACCACGATGGCGGCCCCTGCGGCGCTGGATGGCAAAGGCCGGACAGGGAATGGCCGCAGTTCTATGTGCAACTGCCATTCAACGGACTGCCTGCGACATGGGGCAACGGCGTGCAAATAAGCTTTGCCGCCAGCTCACAGGATCAGGTGCAGGCGGCATGGCGCACAGCGTTGGCGATGGGTGCTCAGGATGAGGGCGCACCTGGGTTGAGGCCGCAGTATGGGCAGGATTACTACGGTGCCTACTGCAGGGATATTGAGGGCAACAAGCTTTGTTTCGTACATGCTTGCGGGCTCGCCCACCCTGATGTCCCATGAAGCAGACGCTCCAGTCTAATACCCTCCTGAATGGCACCATCGCTCGGTACGCGCTAGGTGATGGCATATTGTTATTCATAAAAGATATTTAAGAAATTTCTTTTATTCCATTAGATTCTGACAGGTGACTTTGATGTAACAAGTCATTTCATCTACTGGGCTGTCACTGCGCACTACTAGGCAGCGGCCTATGACTTGGTCAACTTCCTGTCGGTTTCACATAATGAGTTTCGATGTTGCTTTCGCCCTGTCCACCTTACCCGCGTTCGTTTCGGCAGTCGGCGTCACATTACAAGTGGGGCTGATTGCCATCGTCACGTCACTCGGCGTGGCATCTCTAAACGCCGCGATTGTGATGTTCCGAGTGCCTGTGCTTCAACCGATGGTGCGGGTGTACGTTGAAATTGCACGGAACACGCCGCTGCTGATCCAACTGTTTTTCATCTACTTCGCCTTGCCCAGCATCGGCATACGGGTCTCTGGGTTCGCTTCGGCGATCATCGCCATGACCTTCCTCGGTGGCGCCTACCTCACGGAAATTCTGCGCGCGGGCATTGACGCCGTGCCTGCCGCCCAGATCGAGGCAGGTCTGGCCATTGGTCTGTCTCGCTGGCAGTTGCTTCGCCACGTCATCCTGCCGCAGGCCGGCATCCTCAGTACACCGGCGCTGTTCGCCAACTTCGTGTTTCTGCTCAAGGAAACCACAGTAGTGTCTGCTGTAGCGGTGCCGGAAATCCTCTACACCACCAAGAACTATATCGCCCTTTACTACAAGACCTACGAAATGCTTGCGGTCATGACGCTGCTCTGCGTTCTGCTGTTCGTCCCGCTATCGCTGCTGCTGCGTACGTTAGAAAGGAGGTTGCAACATGGCCAGTTCGGGCATTGATCTGTTGTGGGTGTCCGCGCCACAACTGGCGATCGGCATAGGCCGCACACTAGGAATCTCGTTGCTGGCCATAGTGTTCAGCAGCTTGGGCGGGATGCTCTACGGCGTAGTGCGCAACTTGCAGGTGCGCTGGATCGACGTTGTGCTGATCGTCTACCTGGAGATGTTCAGGGCCATACCGGTGCTGGTCTGGCTTTACCTGTTTTTCTTCGGTATGCCGATCTTTCTGGGATGGAGTATTTCGGGATTTTGGTGCGCTGTGCTGGTGCTGTCGCTATGGGGCGCTTGCGAAGTGGGTGAGGTGGTCCGTGGCGCGCTACGCTCCCTACCCCGCGGCCAACGTGAGGCGGGCCTGGCGATCGGCCTGAACCTGCCGCAATTATACGTCAAAGTGCTCCTGCCCCAAGCCTTGCGCAGAATGACGCCCCCGCTGATCAACGTGTTCACGCGGCTGATCAAGACAAGTTCGCTGGCAGTGCTGATTGGCGTGGTGGACGTGATCAAGATCGGGCAGCAGATCATCGAGCGTACTTATGAATCGGTGCTGATCTACGGGTTTCTCTTCGCATTCTTCTTTCTGGCCTGTTATCCGCTGTCAGCCGCGTCGCGTGTGCTCGAACGGCGATGGAATCACTCATGACTGCATTGATCGAACTGGCGGGATTCTCCAAGAACTTTGGCAGTAATCCGGTTTTAAACCATATCGACCTGTCCGTTCGTGAGGGTGAGGTGGTGGTGATTCTCGGCCCCAGCGGCTGCGGCAAAAGTACCTTGCTGCGCTGCCTGAATGGCCTCGAACTGGGTCACGCGGGAACATACCGCTTTGCTGGACGCCAATTGCCCGGCAATGGCGGTTGGCGTGCGGTGCGCCAAGAGATAGGCATGGTATTTCAAAGCTATCACCTGTTCCCGCACATGACCGTGCTTGACAATATTTTGCTGGGCCCTGTCAACGTACAAAAACGCCCCGTTCACCAAGTGCGCGCCCAGGCCGAAACGCTGCTTGCGCGGGTTGGACTGCTGGACAAGCGCGATGCCTGGCCCCGCGAGTTGTCTGGCGGTCAGCAACAACGAATCGCGATTGTTCGTGCCCTGTGCATGCACCCGAAGGTCATGCTGTTCGACGAGGTCACTGCCGCCCTCGACCCGGAAATGGTCAAGGAGGTGCTGGAGGTGATTCTGGACCTTGCCGACAGTGGCATGACGCTTTTGATCGTCACGCATGAAATGGCCTTTGCCCGTGCAGTGGCTGACCGGGTCCTGTTCATGGACGGCGGTCGTATCACTGAACAGAGTACCCCTGAAACATTCTTCAGCTCCCCGCAGACCGCACGCGCGCAGCAGTTTCTGGAGAAGTTTTCCTATGTAGAAAATCTGCCCAAGAGGAATGCATCGTGAAACTAAAATCTGCCCTCGTTTTTCCACTGCTGGCTGTCGGTCTGCTAATCGGCAGCGCCGCTGCCCACGCTGAAGGGTATCTGGATAAGATAAAAGCTCGGGATAAATTGATCGTAGGCGTATTCAGCGACAAGCCCCCCTTCGGTTTTGTCAACGAACAAGGCGATTACGTTGGCTTCGACACGGACCTTGGCCGCCGCTTTGCAAAGGATCTGCTGGGCGATGAAAAAAAGATCGAATTCGTCGTGGTAGAGCCAGCTAGTCGCATTCCGTTTCTGCAAAGCGACAAGGTGGACTTGATCCTGGCCAACATGACCGTGACGCCCGAGCGCGCTCAGGTAGTGGATTTCACCAACCCTAACCTGCGTGTGGCGGTGCAGGCATTGGTACCGGAGAAAAGCACGGTCCAACGCCTGGATGACCTGGCAAGCAAAACCGTCATTGTGACTGCAGGAACAACTGCTGACGTGTGGCTGACGAAAAATCACCCGGACTGGAAGCTGCTCAAGTTCGAGAAAAACTCTGAATCCTTGCAAGCGCTGGCAAATGGTCGCGGTGACGCCTATGCGCAAGACAACCTGGTGCTGTTCGGATGGGCCAAGCAGAACCCGGGCTATCGCCTATTGCCGCAGAAACTAGGCGACGAAGCGCCGATCGCGCCAGCGGTGAAAAAGGGCAATGCCGAGCTGCAACAGTGGGTCAATACCGAACTGGCGAGCCTGGGCAAGGAGAAGTACCTGCTCAAGTTGTATGATCAGTACGTGCGTGCACAACTGGCGGCCGATACCGATCCTGCTGCGGTGATTGTTGAAGGCGGTGACTGGAAGTAAGCCGTTCGAAGGTGGCAGGCTTGCCTGCCGCCTTGGACATCACTAAGCACTCGGCACCACAGCCGACATTCCTTGCAGACTGCTTGATTTGGTGGCAACTGAAGCGCCGGCGGTGAAGCCTGCGCGTGGATCTATCTGGTCTGCAAGAAGCCAGTATTCACCCGCTTGCAAGCCTTCATGAACGCCGACGATACCCGGCGATCAATAATGCCATCCCAGGCACCAGCATCCCCACTGCAGTGTAGCCAAAAGCGGCCTGCCCCGATGCGCCCACGGCGGCAAACGCCGCACCTACGGCGAGCAGCGGCATTGCAGCGAAGTAAAATGGTTTGGCTACCTTGCTCATATCGAACCTCCTGTTTGCAATTATCTGTGTGGGCATCCAAGCTTACATGCACGTGTATTCGGCAGGGTAGCCATGCTTGCGCACCTGCTTCAAACCAATGTGCAACTGACTGGTCAAGTCCACCGAGCTCTCGATTCAACGCTGATCGCCAACCTCATATTTTGGTCGGGCAAGCGCTCAAAAGAGCTGATGCGCGATGTACTTGGCAAAACGCTCAAGCCGGGATGTGGTTTTGGCGGACTCACCAAGTGGGGGGTTAGGCTCAAGTTCATTGATAAATCAAAAGACAATCCGCCCACTTCGCGCTGCGCTTGATTCGAAGGGCTAAGATCGCAGTCGATTAGCCAGATAACCTTTCACGCAGAGCCTAGCTGATCAAATTCGCCATTCTGATCGATGGCTATACCGCGTGCCCGACCTACCCCCCAAGCCAAGGCTCTGGTCATGGATTCTCCGGGTCGAGTTGAACGCATCTTCCAGGATCGGTAAGCCTCCTGAGGCGTAAATGCCTATGAACAATTGAGTGCTGCCTGTGCGCGAGAGACATACCTGCACATCAATGTATGTACCGTCGTTCAACACTTCTTCGTGTACTCGGTGATGGAGATTCACATCAGCCATCCCCAATAAACGCTGCCACGGCGCCGCATACCAGCCTCCTCCGACTTAAGTCGTACTCGAATGGTGAACCTAGAAGGTAGCTCTCTGTCTGGATGGCGCAACTTCAAAGCGGTATTACAGGAAAACACCTGACGACCGGCTCATTTACCCATACGCGCCCGACACCCCGTACAGCTATAAGCACGGTACTCGCCGGCCCGCTGGTCACAGGTGACCGCAATTCACACCTAGATTATCCAGGCATTCCCAAATTGCCACTGCCCAAGGCTTAGAGGCAGCAATGAACTGTCGGCCACAGGTTCGTGCGTGCCTGTGCTAACTATTTTGAAGAGGAGGCAGGCGTAACAACCTAAGAAGTTACGTAAAAGTCACGCACATGAAAAAGGCCACCCCTTTCGGAAATGGCCTAAGTCACTGAATATAATGGTCGGGACGGAGTGATTCGAACACTCGACCCCTTGCACCCCATGCGTGCAGTTTAGACATAAAGCCTTACGGATCAAGGCCTTGAGCGGTCGCTCGCTGCAAACGGTGCCGCACTGTGCCATACCCGATTCAACAATCCCCCGAAAATCTCCCCTCGGGCTTTTGCCTGTCTCCGGCGTTCTGCCGACCCGAATTTCCTACCCCGCAACACGATCATGATCCCGAATGCTAAACCGGACCACACCCCACACCTCAAACGTATCCCCCTCCATGATGTACCGCGACGGGTACTTTGGGTTTTCCGATCGCAGGACCAGCACACCATGATCACGGCACATGCGCTTGCAGACCGGCTCGCCGTTCACCGCCGCAATCACGATGTCGCCGTGCTTAGCCTCGACGCTTCGATCAACGACCAGCAGGTCACCGGAGTACATCCCGATACCCTGCATGCTCTCGCCCTCGATCTTGACCAGGTAGGTCCAGGGCGCACGCACCTGCATCAGATCGTCCAGGCTGAGCTGAGGCATGTCGTCGATTTCGAAGTCAAGGGCGGTATTCATTGGCGGGGCCTCCATACTGTATGAATGAACAGTATGGTAGTGACCTGTAATGTGGCCGGCAACTGCCGACAGGCGGGGCGTGTTAGTGCAGCGGGGGCAGTTTGTTGCCCATCAGCTTGGAGACGGTGCGAAGCTGGTAGTCAGAAACCGCTTGGGCCAAGGACTCGGAATGCAGCCGCAGACGCTCTACCTCCTCGGCCGGCGCGCCATAGTCTCTGGCCTCCCAGTACCGTTTGAGCGCTTCCATCGACTGCTCGATCAGCGGTTCGCCTGCCTCAACGGCAGCGGCAAATTCATCCTTGTCCATCGGGAATACCCTTATTTGGTCAGGGCATTATAGGACGCCTCGCACAGTTGTCCCGCTATTCGGGCTTGGTCATAAGTCTTCGCCAGCTCTCCCGCTCGAGCATCAGCCCGTGCGAGCAGGTCGGAGAGCACCATGGCGGCGCGGGTGGCTGCCTGGCCTCGGGCGACAGCGGCGGTATCCGCGCCGGGGCAACTGACGGCGGCGGCGAGCTTGGCGCCTTCGTTGCGCAGCCGCTGGCCAGCAGCATCGGCGCCAGCAGCGCCAGCACTCGCAATAGATCTTTCCTCATGACCATGGGCTCTCGCCTCCTCCTGCGCCTGGGCGCGTTGATGTTCTTGCTGACGAGCGCCACGCTCACCGATCACCTCGGCAAGACGGTCGCCGCCATCGCGCTGGGCCGAGGCTTGGCCGGCCTGCGCCTGCTCTACACTCCGACCGTGCTCGTAGGCGCCCCAGTGGCTGGCCACCAGGACCACGGCAGCCGCCAGGCCGACCCAGGGGCTCATGCCAGGGCCCGCCTGATACCCTCATCAATCAACGAGGACGGATACGGGTTACTGCCGTTCTCGTGCACGATGATGCCGACCACCAGCTCGCGCAGGATCTGCGGCCTGGAGATGTCGATCGAGTCGCGCACACCGACGCCCAGGCGCTTGGCGATGGCCTGGGCATAGGCATTGGTGTCGTTCTCGCTCGCCGGCGCCCAGCGGTTGATGAACTCCAGCGGGGTGTCGATACCAGGCCGGCCAACACCGGGCATCCCATCCTTGCCCCGGTAGTTGAGCAGCAGCTTGCCCAGGGCGCGGATGCCGTTCTCTGGATGGTCGAAGCGGGCGAAGCGCGGCTTGGCCACGCCTACCTCCAGGCCCAGCTGGCCTTGCCAGGCATTGCGCGGGTTGTAATCGATGTTCCCAGGGTTGTTATTGCGGACACCGCGGGGTGTAGTCATAGGTTTTCTCCAGGCGAAAAAAAGCCCGCGCTTGGCGGGCTTGAGTTGAACGAGGCCGATTACGCGGCCGGGGCTTCTGGCTCCGGCGCGGCTGCGGGTTCCTTCGCAGTGATCGATACCTTGGCGCTGTAGTCCTTCAGTACCTGGGCCACGCAAACCTGCGCGGTCGGGAACTGGTTCAGAATCTCGCGAGCGCGGGCGTCGGCTTCTTCCTGAGTGGCATAGCGGGTTTTGTTGGCCACGTCATAGTCATTGGCTAGGTTGATTGTTACGTATGGCATTGGATTGCCCTCCAGGGCTTATTGATAAAATATTTGCTTCTAGCGAAACGGATAAGGGTATTGACTAGTTTTGATTACCAGAGCGCTTGGGTTTCTATCTCGAGGAATATCGAACCAGATATTGGCGTTGTTGGTAAGGCCTCTCCTTGTAGTCGTAGGAGCGGGAATAAAGAAAAATCTTACTTTGCCGTCAGAGGTGCCACCGCATCCCTCCTGCATACCCATCACACTGCCTGGCCCGTTACTGACACCTTCGGTGCTGCCCCCAACAGGAGAACCTGATCTCCAAACAACGCCTCCTGATCTTGAAAACGTCAGATGCGCTGCTATCTCTTCATTGAAAACTGGGACCGTGCCAATTCCCTTTAGATACGGGGTGTAAGTTCCGAGCCCGCTGAATACTTCTTCCGTAGTCCCGTTTTTGAAAGCATTCCATTGCTGGTTGGGCTGCGGCATGTTTTCCGTACCGGGGATAATATCGTCCAAGGGAGGTGCCGCCACAAGCGCTGCGATGTTAAGAGGTGGCATACCGCTGGTGAACGTGAGCACGCCGGTGTCCGAATAGCAATTCAGGCCAGATGAATCACCTACGTCTCTCATGAGGTCGAAAACGTACGCCTTTGTTTCCGGGGTAGTCCCATAAAAAAGTAACGTGCGCGCATTGCCTGACACCATTTCACCGCATCGCGATCCGTCGCCTACTAAAAAAACAACAGGTGAGATGCTGTCGTAGACAGTGATACCGGTGATGGGCTGCTTGGGTATGTCCTCCCTCCAGCTGCTTTCCTCGTTCGGATTCAGGTCCAGGGATTTGTATAGGTACCTAGGCCACACATCCACCACATTGAGAGGCCCGCTTTTGAGCAATCCATAACATATCAAATTGGTGTCCCAGAGCAGCTCACCATTGTCTTTGAAGGCCTGCATCCCAGAAGCCATAGTCACCTCAATAGTAGCCGTAAAAGATTCTGCAATTTGCTGAGAACTGCCCGAACCATGTGCTGTGCTGATAGACCCAACTTATGGTATCTCCAGAAATTGTCACACCTGGCTTTTTCCCTCTCCATTTATTAGTGTCTTGCAGTGAAACTATGTAGTAAAAGCGGTTCTTACCTGCAGGCATCGGTGGCATTGCTGCCGCCCCATTTACGGCGTTAGTGTCAAGGTATCCTTGGTGCAAACTAAACACTGTAGCCATGTTGACGATAAGTCGCCCCGCAGGGTCATACACTTCAAGGCCTGCGGCCATAGCTTCTCCAAAATAGTGGCGGGCCGAAGCCCGCTATTCATATCACCAGATCCCCATCCTCACACGCCGCACACCATCGACAATAACATCGATGCCGTTTACATCCATCAGCGTATATGTGTTGATCCTGGTCGGATGACGGATGATGATTTGAGCTGTTCGCGTAATCATCTGTATCACTGGCAGTCCCTGAGCGTTCAGCCAAGACGAGTTGATATCAGCTGACACCAATGCGTTTTGGACAGACAACTTGGACACAAACGCCTCATTGATGAATACCTGCCCGCCTTGAATGGAGAACGGGTTCACAAATCCATTGCCGCTGGGATTCAAGACCGCAAACTTGTCCGCCATCACAGCGAACGTTGACTGCAGCACGCCACCACTATTTTCGACGCCAAGACCGAAGCCTGCAGCGACGTATTGCCCACCTGCGGTCACCTGGAGCTTCACGGAGTACGAGGCGTTGACCTTCCCATTCAGCTCGGTCTGGGCCTTGCTGACCTGTTGCACAGCGGCGTTTGTGCTGCCCAGGGAAGACTGGGTGTTCTGAATTTGCTGGCTCAATGAGCCGTCAGCATCAGAGCGGGCCTTGGCTTCGTTCTGGATCGCGGCGTTTGTGTCGCCTACGGAGGTGTACAGCCCGTCGGTGCGCTTGGCCTCGGATTCAATCTTGGCTCCCTGCTGTATTACCTTGGAATCCAGCGACGACAGCGCGCGGCTCGACGCCGAAGGCGCGACGCGGCCAATCGCGATCCAGTCCACATCGAAGATATCGCTAGAGGTGGCCCCCAGGTCAATACGGATACGATCGATGACGCTGCTGATCCAGTCAGTCCCTCCCGCACTGAGGTTCGCCATGTCCCACTCGAGAATCGTGCTCGCGCCCACTGCCAGTCCTGGGTTAGCGATGGTCTTTCGATAGCCACTGGCAAAACCATGGTCCTTGGTCGAGTAGAACAACTGCCCGTCCCATCCCGAACCACCACGTCGAGTTATCGCGACACGAATGCGCGTGTACGCACTGCCCTCAATGGCGAGACCGGCCGCGCTTATGAGTTGCGGGTCATTGCCTGTAGAACTGATGGTCACGAAACCAGCGCCGAGCGTGATATTCGCACCCTGGCAATACCACCCATCTAAGGCCCCATCGAAGTGCCAAAGCGCTCCAGGTGCAGGATCCAAACCCGCTGCACCCAACCCACTGGTCACAGTTGCGAGGTTATTGCGTAGATCAACCAATTGGCCCGATTGTGACGTGAGGCTGTTTTCGGTTGCAGACACGCGACCTGAAATAGCCTCCACAGCGGAAGCGGACGCTCTGGTGGCAAGGCCGTTGACGGGGCTGTTGACGCTGGTCTCCAGCTGAGTAGTTCTGCCGGCTACTGCCGTTATTGCCGCACCTTGCTGCTCAACGCTGGAGTTGAGACCGTCGATGGCCTTACTGTTGGACGAAACATCGGCACCTAGCACTTGCCCGTTATCCGACCATCCTGAGGCGCGGGCACCGTGTTCCATCTGGGGGCGCGCTATCTCTATGAAACCGCTGCTGACCGCGCCGGTTGCGCTGAACACGCGATAGTAGACGTTGCACTCAACCGCCCCAGCAGGAGCTACCCCGGAGTATTCGATACGCTTTGATGACGATGTCAACGACGCCAATGCACCGGCTGGCGCACTGATTGCTACTCCCGAGGCATTCAGCCACTGCAGATAGATCCGGCACGCTAAACCTGCTGTACCGCGCATGTAGGCAGAGGCCGTAAACACCTCCCCCTCTGCGACCTTTGGACGTTTTATCACTGCTCCGCTGGAGGCTGGTCGCAACGACTTGTAGCCGGTTGGCGAGGTTCCCGACGTTGTGAGTCCCGAAGGCACCTCAATCCGCTGTGCTTTTTCCCCAGAATTGAGCCACGACGGAATGAGCGTGTCGATTGAATTCACAGAGCCTTCGACCTGCCAGCCCTCGGCCGCACCATTCAAGCCTGCGAATTTGGCCATTGCCGGGTTGTAGAAAAGGTTTTCACCACCTACATCGCCAATACTGTTTTCAAGCTGAGCGATTGAGCTTGAGGCGCTGGTCAGCCCTTGCTCATTTTTTTCGACTCGACCAGTGAGCGCTGTGGTAGCCGCCGCGTTGGCGGCAATGTTGTCAGCATTGGCTTTGCCGTTATCGCGCCAGCCGGTCAGGGTATTACCCTGCTCTAGCTGCGCCATGTCGAAGTCAACGAAGCCTGTCGTGAGCGTCGATCCCGCGTTAGAACGGATCCGGTAGAGCACGTCGACACGAACGGATCCGGTGGGCGCGAGTGCCGATACCAGTAACGGGCGCTGATAGCCGGGATTGAGCGCCAAGTTGGCTGGCCCGTTGGTGCTCAGCGTATTGCCGGCTGCATCCTTGAACTGTAGATAGATCTGCAAAAGCAGGCCTGTGTTACCACGTACATAAACGGACGCGGTGTACGCCCTCCCTTCAAACGCAGGGGGCTGGCGGTCGGCCAGTGGCACGAAGTCCACATACGTCGCACCGGATCCCGCCGCCAGACCAGATACCTCGAGGCGCTGACATTTGCCCTCTGCCCCCAAGTCGGAGTTGCGGAGCGTAGGCGCCACCACCACCCCAGCCGTATACCGCCAGTACCAGCCTGCGGCTATGTTGGAATTGGCGGCAGATGGACTGTCAAACGACGGGTTGAACAGCAGATTTTCCGAGCCCGACGAGGCGATAGAGGCGTCAATTCGGGTTATCGACTGTCCAGCGGCGGTTATGTCCTTACCGTGCTGCTCGACCGTGCTTCCGAGGCTGGCCAGCGCGCTTGCATCAGCCTTGCCGCCCAACTGATTCAAAGCGTTTTGCGCAGCTGCGGCCGCATCGGTGGCCACCTTGTCCGTCACAGGCGCCCAAGTGCTGCCGTTCCAGCGCTTCGGCGTATTGGCGTTGCCAGTGGTGTCGATCCAAAGATTTTGGGCAGCCTGGTCAGCCGCTGCCGGCGTCGAAGACTGCACCAGCACCTTGCCTTTGCTGCCGGCCAAGTTTGATGCAGCCTGGGCCGCCTGCTGAGCGGTTGCCACGTTGCCGTCGGTGATCTTCAAGCTGTTGGTGAGACTGGTCACCTGCTCGCCCGAAGACTTGAGCCCCTGCTCGGTTTTCTCTACCCGCGCGCCCAGGCTGGTGACAGCTTCGGCGGACACATCGGCCGCTGCCAGGATCGACGGCTGATAGGCCGTGGCCACCGTACCTTCCTGCAACTGCACGTTGTCGACCTCTGCCCAGATGGTGGCGGCAGTGCTCGAATCGTTGAAAAGGCGGCAAGCGTACACGTTGACCTGCGTGGCATTGGCAGGAGCCGTGCCGGTGAGCGTGTAACGGGTGAAATTCTCGCCCAGCACCGGCTTATCGGACGTTGACGGGGCAGACAGCACCCCGCCTGCCGCATCAAGGAACTGCAGATACATGCGCAAGAAGCCCGGTGCACCCGACCCGCGCGCATAGACGCTCAAGGTGTACGAAGCCCCTGCCGTAACCTTGACCCGCGCCCGACCGTCGGCAGGGCTCGAAACCACCTCGATGTAGCTCCCGGCCCCGACGCTTGCGCTGATGCGCAGAGCGTTGAGGCTGCTGGTCAACGGCGAGGGCACAAAGGCCCGCGCAGCCGCGCCAGATATCGCCCAATGCCGCGGCCTGCTGCCATCGGCAACCAACTCCTCGTACGAGCTGTTGGGAAGCAGGTTCTCGCCGCTGAGCGACGGCAGACTCGCCTCGATCTTGGTCAGGGACGTGCCTTGAGCCGTCAGGCTCTGGCCCTGCTGGGCAACTGTGTTGCTGAGCGATTGGACGGTCGAGGCCTCAGCCTTCTTGCTTACGCTGTCGGTCAGCGAAGTCAGGGCCTGGCTCTGCGAGGTCAGCTGCTGATCCTGGGCTTTGTCCTTGTCTTCGGTCGCCGTCACACGGCTGGTGACCTGCTGCAATGCCTGAGAACTGGCCTTGCCGTCGATGCTGGTCTGCATGCCGTCCATGCGGGTGGCTTGCGATGTAAGCTTGCCCTCGGCATCGCTGACGCGGGTGGTCAGGCTGCTGACTACCGAAGCGTCGGCCTTGGTCTGTGCCAGGGCCAATGCGCCAGCGGCCGCGGCTGCAGCATCTGTTGCCACCTTGTCCGTTACCGCTACCCAAGCAGAACCGCTCCAGCGTTTCGGGGTGTTGGCATTGCCAGTGGTGTCGATCCACAGGTTCTGCGCCAAACGATCAGCGACAGCAGGCGCTGCCGACTGAACGATGACCTTGCCCTTCCCGCCCGCCAGCGTGGCCGCATCCTGCGCGGCCTGCTGGGCAGCCGAGACGTTGCCATTGGTGGTGGTCAGGCTCGATTGCAGACCGCTGATCTGAGACGCCTGAGCGGTCACCTTGCCATCGAGCGTCGACACATCGGTCTCGACCTTGGAAACGCGCGCAGCCATGCCGTTGGCAGTCACCACCGCCTGGCCAACGTCGGTCCAGTAGGTGGCGTTCGGCGGTGGCGTGTTCAGCGGTACCGCTTTCAGGGCCTGGTACAACTTGCCGTCGCTGCCCAGGGCGCTCTGCCCCACGCTGTAGGCCTTGTCCTTGCGATACGGCAACGAGCCGGCCAGGGCCGAGACGTTGGCGATCTGCTGCTGCAGGTCGGCCTTGGCCGCCGCCACGTCACCACTCACAGCGGTGATCTGCTGCTGCAAGTTGCCCTTGGTGGTGCTGAGGGCGTTGTTTACGTCGCTGATCTGCTTGGCCAACTCGGTCTTGGCGGTTCCGATCCGCTCGTTGACCGAACCCGGGCCGTTTCCATCAATAAGCGCGATTTTCTCGATCTTGCTCGTGAGTTCCTTGCCCAGCTCACTCTCGGTGATCTGGTTCTTGATCTGCTCGAGGATCGGGCTGGCATCTGCACTTGCAATGCCGGTAACCACGGTCGGAGCCACAGGGAAGAACGGCCCCGCATTGCCGGACCGGTCCACGAGGCGCGCCCAGAAGAAGAAGCGCTGCCCCGCGCGCAGGCCCTGCATGACGTGCTCGCTCTGCGGGTAGGCCAGATCGGCAAGCTTGGTTGCCGCGCCGAGGTCGGTGCCTTCGCTGTACCACAGTTCGGTACGCTCGGTGTCTTCCGCGCCGGCAGGCAGCCCCCACTTGATCCCGATACCGAACAGCAAGCTCTCGGTGGTCAGGAACGTCACCGCCGGCGGCAAACCTTCCTTGCCGTTCAGCTGGGTCAGGTCCGAGCTTTTCCAGATCGAGGTGATATCGAACGCGCTCACCGAACGGACGCGGGCCAGGTACGCGCCGGCGTAGATACCGACCACGTCCACAGACGCGGCACCAGTGCGCTGCAAGCGGATCCAGTTGCCATTGTCCTTGCGCCACTCAACATCGTAGGCAACGGCGCCCGCCACTGCCGGCCAGGCGATGGTCATGGTGCTGACCGCGATGCCCTGGTCGATCATGTGGCCGGACGACAGCGATACGCTGGCCGGAGGCGCCACGGTGGTCACCGGGATGACGCTGATCGGGCGCTCGTCCAGCTTCGCACCGGTGTCGATCGCAGGGAACTTGCTCGGGTTGAACTCGAGCGCGGTGATTTCGTAGTTGCCCTCCTGGGTGCGGGTGGTCTTGAGGACCCGGAACAGCTGAACTGCCAGGTCGTCGTAATCGATCGCCCACTGCAACTCAGGCTCAGGCTGCAGGCTGTACTCAGTGGTGACGGTCACCGCCCGGCCCGCGACGGAGTGCACGGTCCGCGCCTGGGCGGTACCGTTGGGCAGGTTCACGATCAGCCGGTCGCCGGCCTTGATCGGGGTGTCACGGTCCAGTGTCACGACGCGGCCAGCGGCGGAGGAAATGCGCCCGCCGTTTGGGCGGCCTGCTACCAGCTCGTCCGCCACGGGAATGACGAACCCAGGCAGCGGAATACGGCCCTCCATGCCGGTCTTGAACGTAACGGTACGATCCTGGCTATTGCTCAGCAGCGCCCATTTACCGCGGCGCTGGGCCTCGGATGCCCGAGTGCAGCCAATCGCCGACAGCTCGATTGGGCGATCTCGGTACCGGCGCTGCAGCGCGTTGTCGGTCACCGGAATAACGTCGGTGTCGTAGTTGTTGGCCGGGTTGTCGTAGCCGACCAGGGCGCGGCTGTAGTGCGTGCTGCGCTCGGCCCCGCCATAAACGAACTCACCATCGATCACGTTCGACCTGGTGAAAACGTAGTCGATGTCCTGCGCACGCGGCATGTCCGCCTGCATGAACAGCGAACCGTGAGCCCAATACACCATGCCCCGATAGATCGCCGACAGGTCGCGCAGCAGCGTCCATGCCTCGGCACGGCCCTGCAGGTTCATGTCGCAGAGGAAGCGCGGCTCCTGACCGCCCACACCGTCCGGCACAAGCTGGTCGCAGTACTGGGCGATGCGATACATCTCCCACTTGTCGACCATCCACGGCTTGATGCGCTTGCCCAGGCCGAAGCGGTCTTCCACGCACAGGCCATAGGTCACGAAGGCAGGGTTGTTGGTCCAGGCCAGCTTGAACGTGCCGTCCCAAACACCGCTGTAGGTGCGGGTGATCGGGTCATAGGTGCTCGGTACCGGCCAGCGCTTGGCCTTGCACTTCACCGTCACCGCCGGGATGTTCTGGAACTGCTGGGCATCGAACTCGATGTACAACAAGGCCGTATTCGGGTACCGGATCTTCTGGTCAATGATCTCGGTGTAGCCCGCCACGGTCATGGTATCGGCCACGGTACCGCTGTTAGCGTTCGGCGTGAGTCGGCGCACACGCAGCATCCACCCGGATGTTGCCTTGGGCAGATTCACACGCACCGAGCGCTGGTAGCCGTTGGTGGATTTGCCATCCACGGCGCCCAGGTGAGCTTCGACATAAGCGCCACCGTCTGTAGCGATATCGATCGCGTACTCGATGCGATAGCCCCTGGTGTCGCCATTACTCTCCTGCTTGGCCAGGCGCGGCCAGGACATGCGCACGCGAACAGCCGAGAGCTGGGTGTTGCTCAGGGCGCGCGTGAACGGATTGTCACTGCGCAGCTCAACGTTGACGGAGGTTTCGTTCTCCACCGATGGGATGCCCTGGATGTAACTCTGCTCAACGGAGCCCGGGCGCCATTCCCATTTCACACTTGGGAAGTTCACATTGCCGCTGGCATCAGCGATCGGGGTGTTGTCGAGGTAGATGTCCCGGTCGGTGGGCACCCCATCGAATTCGCCTTCGCCTACTGCCAGCAGAATCTTGGCGATGTTCGTCGAGCGCAGGCTGTCCGGCGACTCTACTGCCTGCTTCGGCTGGCTCTCGCCGCCTTTGGCGCCGACAATTTCCAGGTGATCTACTGGGCCCATGCTTTCCTCCGGGCGAAAAAAAACCGCCAACTGGCGGTCTGTTCATTCTTTTGGTGCTATGCCTTGTCCTGCGCCTCAATCGAGGCGGAGATGATCGCCCCACCCCAGCGTCGTTCGCCGATGCAGATCGGGACGGGGTTGCCGCTGGCTGTAGTGTTCTTGGCGCTGCCGAAGGCGTACGACGGTAGGTTTTCCGGCGCCGCACTTTGGGATAGGCCCTTGGCCTGGGGGCTGAGCATTTGAATGACGCCGCCAGCAACGAGTGCAATACCTGGTGCTGCAGCAGCCTGAAAACCTGGGATGAAAGACACCACGATGAGAATGGCGCCGATGATTGTTTGGAGCAGCCCGGCGCGCTTTCCGCCATGTACGACTGGGACGATTCTCAATTCCTGGACTCCCCCCCTGTCGAAATCTGACTCGCTCACGTTTTTCCCGTTACGGAAAATAGCGAATCTCATCCCAAGCCGATCCAGTCGTTTAACCTCTTCCTCGAAACCAGGAATGGTGACCTTTAAGGCCTTGAACGCTTCCCAAGCCTTCCCTGTGTCAAGGACCTTCGAGTGCAGCCTCCCAAACTTCTGCGCCAGTGATCCAGAGAGTTTGATGTTCACATGATGCTGAGCGAATGCCGACATGATTCCTCCAGGCGTAAAAAAGCCGCCCGAAGGCGGCTGTATTCTTGGAAGCTACAAGCAATCTCTCGCAGCTTTTTCGATGGCGCTTCTACCGAGACCTGGGCTCCAGGCCATCCTTTGCTTGAGAGTCACAGCACTGCCAGAACCCGACTTGCGGATATCAAGCAGCTCATCGGTCATATTGCTCTGGGCAACCCAGAGTCGGTAACCGTCTGAGGTTTCAACCATCGCCGAGTCAGCGCGTGCTGCCTGCCACTTTGGGAAAACACAAAGCGCGTATGTCTTTGGGTCTTTGGGGGTGGCCGCGGCGATCGTTGGCTCGTTTTTCTCGAGATCCGCTGGCGAGACACACCCCGCCAGCAAAGCCACCGCCAACGCCCCGATAAAAATTCGCATGTGATCCCTCCTTGAAAACCGCGACTGTAGCAGCCTGGCTGGCCAGACATCCAGGGTGGATGAAAGGCCAGTAACAGCTGAAGCCCAATGAGTAGTAGCGTTCGCAAGATTCCAGAGTGCACATCAAAAGTGCGCAACTCAACATCCTCGGTATTCAGCAAACCTAGTCAAGGGAGTGGCCATGTCGTCAGATGAAGATGAACTGCCCGGGGAGGACCTGGTACGCTTCGCGCGCCGGATTGGGCTTGAACGCGCAGCGCCTGGCCGATATAGCGCGCTGTTGTCGTTGAATCTACTTGGGGGCTACCTTGCAGAGATTCAGGATCCTCTAAAAATAGTCAGGGAAATAGAGCTTCTGGAGGCAGGTCAGCTTGGCTCTCAAAAGGCGCCGATACAAAACCGGTACCCGCCTCTAAAGGGGCTCTGGCATAAGCACTACATGCAAGATGGTATGGCATCACTTGCACAGAATGTCAAAAAGGGACTCAATCGGTACAAGGTCCCCCTCTTCGATAAAATAGTCAAAGAAGCTCATGAAGCCGGCGAAGAGCGGTTTCTGGAGCCTCATGAGATCGAAGCTATCATTGACGATGCTGTGAGCGGCAACAGGAGGCGCCTGGCGGAAAAGCAGGCTCTGACTGGTGAGTGGTTAATGTTTGCTAAGCATGAAGGCCAAAATTATTACCTGACAATCGCAAATCATCGCACCGAGACCCACCAAAAGGTTCGCAGCCAAATCGAGCAAATTTGCTTTATCGAATTCCCGTTCCTCGAAGCCTTGTTGCACGAGGCAGAAAACCCCGAAGGATCACTATGAGTCACATCAAAGCCCGCGTCGAAGCTCTTCAGGAGCTAGTGGACGAACTCAAAAACGCGAAGACGCTCATCGACCGCGCGTCACTTTACAGCGCCATACGAGGCTTGGTTGAGGATCTGGATAGTGACACGCATCTCAACGGCTATGCCAAAGAAAAAGCTGCAGGCGTTAGATGGCATGCGGCCGCTGCGCTCGGCTTCGATGAAACAAACGGTCATACCTCCGAAGCACACCGAGTTTGGGCACTAGGTGAGATGATCACCCTCAAATCTGCGTACGAATAACCGCCGCTCCGGCCCTAGGTAGGGCACACTCCTGTCTACCCGTCCACCCTGGACGCATCCCCAGTAACCGCCCAGCACCCTGCCGTAGTAGCGTTGTGCCTCCCAACGAACCGCCCCGGTCCGTTGCCGGAAAAATGCAATCTCTAGGAACTGAGATGATCGATTACAGCATACCCGCCAATGTGCAGTTCGTACCTGTGCGTTTTATGAACGACGCCGGCAGCGTCTCAGACACGCCTCCTGGTCGGCCCGTGGTAAAAGCGGTCTTGAGAAACGATCCAAATCACGGGAAAAGCACCCTGCCGGTCCCAACAAATTCCAAGATCGTCTATGCGTTACTGGATACCGGCGCAGACAATAATTACGCCACCCCAGCCTACATAGCCGCGGCCGCCTGTCCGCAGCTAGGAACCTCTACTGTTCATGGCGGCACTTCATCAGCACCTTCAACCCACTACCTAGCACACATTTTTTTTCCTGAGCTTCAACTGCAAATTGAAACCGACATTTTTTCGGCTCAGCTTGGTAACAGCCCGGCGACCGAGCACATGGTGATCGGCATGCTTTCAATCGTATGTGGCAGACTTGTGCTGGACTTCAAGCAAGGTATTTATCGCCTTTACTTGGGCTGACGACGATGCGCGCAGTGATCGCCACAAGGGCGGGCGCTCCTGGGTCCATTGCGTAGCTGGTCAAATCAGCAAATAGCAACTCTCGTGGATCCCATGGCCCATCTTGTCGCAACGGAACGACCTCTCTGTCGTCCCAATCGAGTGCAGCCAGCGACTTCAATGGCGCGACTCTAGCTCCAGGGTCGATCCTAGTCTCGAGTTGGCTCACCGCCACTGAATCAGCCTTCGTGCTGCCCATGTGCTTCTCCATGCGGCAAGCCGCGTCATTTGGCGTCCCGATGACGCAATACGAGGTGCGTGCGGTCGAGCCAAGGCCCCCCGAACACGATAATTTCCGATGGTCGCCCCAGCAGGTGATGCAACATGAATGGACCCGGCCCGAAGACCTCTGCGCTCTCGCCTGGCAGTTGCGGGTCGGCGCCCAGATAGATCCCAGCATGGTTTGGATGGGCGGTGCGGCCCACCGCCATGACGATTAAGTCACCACGCTGCGGCTCGCTCACCGGGTAGAAGCCAGCGGCTTCATAGGCTTGCTCGTACAGGCTCGGTCCGTGAGCATTCTCCCACCAGCCCTCTTCCCGGGCGTAGGCGGGAAACTCCAGTCCCCATTCACGCTTGTACCAGTCAGCACAGGTTTGCCAGCAGTCCCAGGCACCGTGCACGAACGGGCGACCGAGCAGCGGCGTGCTTCCGGTGGGCGTGATCGTGCGCAGGTCACCCTCCGGCCAAGACAAGATGTACCAGGGCAGGCCCGTAGCTTCGCACATGGCCAAGTCCCGCGGGGACGGCCTGCTGGTGGCGTCCGGGTGTGAGTGGACAATGCCGATCACCTCGCCCAAGTCTTCCGCCTCAGCGTACTGCTCTGGTGCAATCCTGAATTCTTCAGTCGGATCGTTGGATGCGTTGGAGCATGGGTGATAGACCTGCCTTCGGCCAACCTGCAGCATCAGGCCGCAGCACTCACGCGGGTATTCAGCCGCTGCGTGCGCCTGCACGGCGGCGAGAATGTGTTTGCGCATGGTCAGCTCCGGGCGATCAGCGAGACGGCAGGGAAGCCGCCGAAGGGAAGTTCGTTGCCCTGGCCATGCCGGACGGTGCAGCCGGTGTCCAGGCAGCCATTGCACTGGTCCTTTGCCGGGTCCGAGGTCGGGTTTCCATCCATGTCGTAGTAGGGCCCGGTGTAGCCACAGTTCGGACCCCGGTACCCTGCCGTCATCGCCCAATGGCATAGCTGGGTCATCTGGCGCCCAATCGTCTCACCACCCACATCACCCGGGCTTGCAAGCTCCCAAGCTACAGTCGTGCCGCTTTCGGAAACTTTCTGGTCGATGTACCAGACTTCGATCGCCTCCTCTGCCGGATCTGCGGAGGGGTTGCCGCCGGGAAAGTTCGCAGCGTCCAGGTACTCGGCGAAGGTGTGTCGCATGGTCAGCTTGAACTCAAGCAGGTTGTCGAAGGCTAAGCACAGCGCCGTGATCCGGCCACTGACGTTACCCACGCTGAACGTCGGCCGCACCGCAGTGCCGTCGGAGTTCGCCTCGATGCCTTCAATCTGCACTGGCCAGGCGCTGTACTCGTTGCCCTGCCACCAGATGGACTTGGCCTGCAGCTGGTCGGCATTGGCGCCGGCTGCTCGCAGCTCCTCAGGGGTATGAGGAATCGCATGGCCATGGAAGCGCAGGGTGTCGGCGCCGAAGTCCGAACCGTCGAGTTCGAACAGCAGTACCTCGTTGCCAGGCTCCAGGGTCTGGATGTCCTTGATCAGTGACATGCTGGTTCCTTATGGGTGAAAAGCCCGCTCGAGGGTGGCGGTCACTTTGAAACGTCCACCACCCACCGGGGTAGGCTTGGGGTCTTTGCAGGTGAATAAGCCAAGATCCCCGAGCGGCGTGGTCCACAGAAAAGCCTTAGCCCCGCCGTGCCTGTCGAAAAACTCCATGACTTTGAGTACTTGGGCCTTCGTGCCGGTGACGGTGATGGGGTAGCTGTCTTCCTTGTTGTTGGGCCCGTCACCGACCACCTGTCGGTACCCGCCCCCAAACCGCGACTCGCGCACGCGGTAGTTAATTTCCGGAGCGCTGCCGCGCTCTGTTGGCCAAGCGAATCTCTCGATAGCCATACTCACCGCCCCTTAGCATTTCGGTAGCTTGTCCCGCCTGGACGCCAAGAGTCGGCAACAGCCTTCTCGGCAGCTGTCTTCATTTGCATCTGCAGGTTTCTCTGCAGAGCATCTTGATCGAGCTGCATCCCATTGCTACCCCGATCCTCAATGGTGACCGTCACAGGCGCTGACAGGTTGAGGTTCAGGCCGCTCCTGCTACCTGCGCTCTGAAGGGCGGACTTGGGCGCAACTGAATCCACGTAACCCCCATCGGCGTACCCCCTGGTGTTCAGCGTCTCCAAGTAGTCGCGCATGCCAGGCTGGTTCACGACTTCGCGGCGAAGCACGAACTCCCCGCCATGCACAATGCCGGCTGGATCGTACTTGCCACCATCGCCTGTGTAGCCACCGTCAGAGAACCCATAGGCAGATGAGTAACCGGCTTGGGAAGCGCCGAGGTTGGAGGACACAGCGCCTGCCGAACCCGCCTCCATACCGTTGCCGGTACCGCCTCCGAAATAGGCCGACGCGGCCGATATGCCGAGATTGACCAAGCCGCCAAGCAGGCTTGACGTGGCCTGGCGCGCTGCAATGCGAGCCATATCTGCCAAGACGGACTTGGTGAAGTCTGCGAACGAGAATTTGCCAGTCATGGCGAAATTCACGACCGCATCCTCCATTGACCCAAACGCGTCAGTGAACAGCGACTTGGTCTGCCCGGCGATGTCGCGGGATTGGTCGAGGTAGTTCTGAAGCGCGGACTTGGCACCGCTCTCCCAGCTGCCCTGGGCTTCGGTGATCTTGTCGTAGTTGTCGACCACGGTTTCCCGATACCGGTTCTCGGCCTGGCTGAGGATGGTCAGGTCGCGTTCGTAGTCGCCTTGGGAGTACTTGTCAGGGGCTGTGCGCCGGCGATCAAGCAGACGAGCTCGCTCGTCGTTGAAGCGGTCAGTCGCGCCGTCCAAGTTGCTTTGCAGGCCGGCGTCCCGGTCACCTAGGCTCAAGCTGCTGGCGGCGCGAGTGCCGGATGTCGCCAGCGCCTCGCGCTGCCTCTCAAGCTGATCGGTGTAGGCTTGGACCGCGACCTTCTGCTTAGCCAGACGGCCCTCTTCGTTAGTGGCCAGCACGGCCAGCTCTGAGTCGGCGTCCTTCTGTGCCTTGACCATCGCAGCACGGGCGTCGGCAATTTTCTGGTCGAGCTGGATTCGCTGCTGAGCGTTGGTCGTGCTGCGACCCCTGGCCTGTTCAAGCGCTGCTATCTGATTTTCGTAAATATGCGCGACGTCAGCGGCCTGCTGCTCAACGATCGCTACGCGCTGGGAGGCGTACGACTCCTCCGAAACCATGCCTGCTTTCTGTGCTGCGTCCAGTTCCTTTTGGTGGTTTTTGTACTCCGCTACGATCGCGCTGAGAGCGTTTTTTTGATCGTTGAATGCGGACAGGTCGACCTCGCCGGTGCGCCCCTTCGGATCCTTGAATTTCTGATTGATGTTGGCGATGTTGTTCGCAACCACATCCGAGTTCAAACGGGCATCGTTCGGATCAGCCTTCCTAATCGCCTCAAGATCCCGGCGATATTTTTTGACTTCCTCTTTACGTTTTTCCTCGTTGGTCCAAGCGGATTTGGTGAGCGCGTCGACGCGCGTCATCGCGGAGATGGCGTCCTTTTGGGACTTGGCCTGCTCTGCATCGTACTTTGCCAAATCCGCTTCGGCCGTAAGTTTGTCCTGCAAAAAAGCCTTTTCGTCCCGCAGAATTGTCAGCGTTCTCTCGCGGTTACGGGACAGGCCGAAACCACCGGCCTCGGTCATCGCAATGCGGCGATCCAAGTCAGCGATCTGATCAGCTGTGGTCGCGACCCTGCCAATATTGAGTAGGCCGTCAACGGCGTTCGAGGCGGTATCTTTGACCTTCTTCCAGGCTCTCTCGATAGAGCCAAGGTTTTCAGTGATCTCACCAGTTCGCTTGTCGATGGTCTCGGCGTAAGTTTCGGTCAGCAAATTCGCTGCCTCTACAGTTTCGCCTTGATCCTTGAGCGCGACGATCTGCGAGTAAACCGAGGCAGTCAAGAAATGGTACTGGTCGTCGAGTTCTTTGGCGGCCTTGACCGGGTCATCCGCGATCTTCATAAACTCTGCCACAGTGGCATCGATGGAGCGCCCAGTCGCATCCTCCATGGCAGTCGCGGCATTCGCGATGAGCTCAAAACTCTCGCTCGCGATTTTGCCACTGCTGGCTAACTTGGCCAGCACTTCGGCAGCAGCTCCGACTGTGCCATTGACGTCACTGACCCGACGGGTCATATCGCCCAAAGCGCTCGCCGTCGTTCCCGCATAGTTACCAGTCAAGATAAGAGCCTGGTTGTACTTATCGGCCTCCTTGCTGCCCTGGCTGTACCCGTAAATCAAAGCGCCAATTGCTGCTGCCGCTGCGAGCGCTGAGGCGACAATCGCTCCGAAGCCCAGCGTCAAAGGCGGAGATGCGGCCCCCAGAGCTGACGCCGCCTCTTTGGCGTTCTTCGCTGCGTCCGCCGCGGTATTGGCGCCTTCGGCCATATCCCCTAGGCTTTCGCCGGCTGCATCAGCACCTTCAGCGGCCGCCTTGCCGCCCTCGCCCAGCGCGCCCAACGCTTCGCTGACTGAACCAACTCCTCCCCCGATACCCAGCACAGATCGGATTTTTTCACCCAGCACATCCAGAGTCGGGCCAATACCGCCGAACGAATCGACGATCTGTCCACCTTGCTGGATGAGCACCAGTAGCGGGTTTTGGCCCCCGGCCAAGCTGGTGAAGATGTCAGTGAACTGCGCGGGCAATTGGCGTAACGCAGCGGCAGTTTGTCCTGCAGAAACACCCGTATTGCGAACACCTTCGTCGAAGTCGCCAAGCTTTTGTCGAGCAGCCTCGATGCGGGTGTTGTACTCGCGAAACGTCTCATCATCCAGCAGCTTGGCGTCTTTGAATTGACGCAGTTGCGCCTGTTGCTGATCGAGTTTGTCCAGCGCTGCGACAACTGGGTTGATGCGGCCGAGCAGCTCTTGCAGCCCCTCAGCTTGCAGCCCGTTGGTTGCTGCTGCTTGGCGAGCAGCTTCGGCGAGCCGGTCTTCAGTTTCCAACAGCGCGCGGCCGCGGGCGTTGATCTCGCCCTGGTAGGCGGCCCAGTTGGTCGCCGACGATTGAGCGCCTTCCATGGCCGTACCGGCCTTGGCCACGCTGGCGGCCAGGCTCTGGTGGTATTCGCTGGCCTCAAGTGAGGCCTTTGCCATGGCCTCGAGCCGGGCTCGACGCTCATCGGCCGATTCGGCAGCACGGCCCTCTGCCTGGCTTACAGCATCCGTCGCGCTCGTAAGCGTGGCCTGGGCCTGGCCTGCCTGATCTGTGGCAGACCGAAACGCGGTCATGCTCGCTGCGGCGCTGACGAATGCCGCAGACGCCGAAGTAACAGCGCTGCCGACCGTCGCCATCTGCTGGGCCATTTCGCCCTGCCTAGCATTGAGGGCTTGCAGCTCTTGTACGATCTGGCGCGTATCCCCGCGCATACCTGTCAGCGCGGCTTCCCATGCCCCGCCAGCTTTGCCGGCAGACTCCTCCGTGCGCTTGCCTGCATCTGTGAGCTGATCAAGGTCAGACGCGGCGCTGACGGCATCACCCGAGTCGACCTTGATCCCAAGTTCGGCAATGTTGGTCATGATCTACTCCAGGGATTCGGCCATGACGGCCAGTGCTTCGACTTCGAGGATGCGAAGATCGGGAAAAATGTCGGGGAGCTCGCGGCGCTTGATGCCGAGCATTGAGGACGTTGAGGGGATGGCGGCGTAATCCAGACCAGAAGCCCCACCCTGGCCAAGGCGCCACTGCGTGCTCATTGCCTCGAATAGGCGCAATGCTGGCCATGCATCCGGCCATACCTCGACCTCTTCGCCTGGCACGTCCGCCAGGCTCAGGCCCAGCGCACCCAGTTGCTCGGCGGTGGGGCCACGCTCATACATGGCCCGCGCCGCCGCCCTCAGTTTCCCAGGCGGGCCGGGGCGTAGGCTGCTTGATAGGCGTCGATCACGGCCTTCGGGGCGCCGGTGCAGGTCAGCACCAGCTGGCGCACCGTCTCGTCGGTGTACTCGTCCTGCAAGCCCCAGCCGTGCACGATCTCCTTGATCTGGTCGGCCTGCAGCTGCACCTCGCTGCGGGTGACCTCGGCCCAGGTTGCGCCCTCCTTGGCCTGGTCGGCCAGCAACTCGCGGGCTTGGTTCCAGCGATCGAACATCTCCGCCAGCGCCAAGCGGTCGAAGTAGCGGAATTCGAACTTCACTTCGACCGGCTCGGCGCCGACGCGCGGCAACAGCACTGCGGCGCTGAACGTGGGGTTCTGCGCAATCTTGATCTTCGCCATGAGGGTTCCTTACGCGACCTGGATGTAACGCAGTGGACGGCCCGACAGGGCCACGTTGATGGTGCGGGTCATCAGGCTGTTGCGCTCCATGGTTGGAGTGCTGGAGATGCTGACATAGCCCGGGTAAAGGATCTGGTCGCCGTTCGGGAGCTTGAGGCGCAGCACGGTCAGCGACTTGGTGTCGCCATAGCCCTCGACCAGTGCGACGTAGGCGGCGGTTGGCTGATCCTCGACGGTGATCGCCAGATTGATCGGGTTGCGGTTGGTGGGGAACTGGCGGTCGTCGTCGTCCTCCAGATAACCCACGGTCAGGTACTGCTGTTCGCCGCCGGACGAGGTGAAAGCGGTCACCTTGGAGATCTGCGCCCAGTTGCTTACCGGGAGCACCGAGCCCACGCCGGCGCCGGCGGTGTACTTGTCGGCGTTGGTGGTGTTGAGCCCGCCCATGGAGAATTTGTCAGTCCCCACGTTGGAGGCGCGGACCGCGCGGTCGTTGATCAGCGACCAGCCCGAGTTGACCACCAGCACGTCGCCGTTCTTGATGGTGTGGCCGGCGGCGGTGGCCACCGGTGGTGCGGCATTGGTCAGCGCGGTGTAAGCGACGGCGTTGCCGAGAGATGCGGCGATCTCCAGTACGGAGCCGTTCGGCAGCGGGAAGCGTGCGGCCATGGTGTATTCCTCTTGGTGGCCCGCCGGGCGGCGGTGTTATGCCCCTGCGGGCGGTTGGTCCGCGATGCCGCGGTAGATGAAGCTGGTCGGAACGCTGTAGGTCGCCGACTCGGTGATGGTGGGCCCCTGCTCGACTGGCTCGGTGATCAGGCCTACAAAGCCATTGCAGCTCAGCGGAGAGTCAGCCCGGAAGATGCTCGACAGGTCGTCGACCAGCAGCTCCGCAGTTATCAGTGCCTGTCCAGCTGGGCACACGATGCTCACTTGGTAGACGCCGGTGTACTCGTAGGCCTCGCCGTCCAGGTAGTTACACACGGTGCTGCCCGGCAGCAGGTAGGCGCGAAGGTAGGTCTCTCCAGGTTCGGCCTCGAATCCTTCTTCGAAGTTGGCCACCCGAATCGGGCGCGCCGCGGCCCAGGCCATCAGCTTGATTTCGATCGCTTGGCGGGCTCTGGCCTGACTCATACGCGGTTGCTCCGGATGGCTTGGTCGACGATGCGCTGGAAGTTGGCCAGGGTGACTCGGACCATACCGGCTGGCGCCTGGGTTGAGTGGCCGTATTCCAGCGGCACCGCGTAGGACAGGTTGTTCACGATGTAGGCCGTCTGGCCGATGGTCAGAGCCTGTACCTGGCTGATGAGCGCGGCTATGGCTTCGCTGCCCGACGGGTCGATGCGGTCCAGTTCTTCGGTTGACGGCGAGTCGATGGAGAACTGCCAGTTACCCCGGAAGCGGCCGCCGACGTAGCCCTGGCCGGATACCAGGCCATTGACGTAAAAGTTCTGGTCACGCTCGGTCTTGGTAAGCGGCTTGGCGTAGCGCACGCCCCGCCTTAGGTTGCCCGACTTGGTGAAGTTGCTCGGATTCTGGTTGATGGCCTCATTGCGCGCTGCGACCTTGGCGTCGTAGCGGTCAGCCTCAGCAGTACGGGCTTCTCGGTGCGCGAGGTTGGCCGCCCAGATCTCCGGGTTACCCACCGGAGACATGCGGATTACGCTGCTGCCAATCTCGATCACGATCTCGCGAAAGGTGGCGTCCAGCGCTTCCTGTGCTTGCTCGGCGAATGCGCGGATGCTCTCGGCGAACCCACCCTCAAGCCCGCCATAGCGCTGGGTCATATGTGATCCGCGGGGCATGTCACTTCCTCAATTGGACGGTCCAGGTAGCCTTGGCTGGGTCTTCGGAGACGTTGAGCGTCCGAAACCCGCTGATCAGGTCACCGATCTTCAGTTCTGCCGCGATGGCGGTCACCGCATCGGCCTGCCCTTCGAACAATTCGTTCTGCAGCACCAGGAGCTTCACGTCCTGGGTCTGGATACGTGAGCCGTCGATCTCCTTGGCTAGATAGCTCCCAAAGACACCGCGGCCCGTGTAGTGAAGCGTGGATGCCGGCACCGTGCCGCCGATGGCAGGGTCGTAGCCGCCCTTGATGGAGCGCGATCCCTCCACTGGGCGAACTGCATCAGCGAGTCCGTCGGGGTCGTCAAAGGCCTCGGCAAGCTCAGCCTGTATATCTTCACGCATACCCATGGCCTAGACCCTCTTGAGCATCACGGTGCCCTGGCGGCGGGTCCAGGGCGCGATCAGGTCCAGCGCATAGTACTCGGCGCTCGAGCGCGCGACGGAGCCTGCCGCGTAGGTCTTGCTGGTCGACGTTCCGGACTGGGCCGATACGGTCTTGCTCTGCACCTCGCGCTCGGTGTCCTTGTAGAGCTCGCCGGCCGCAGCCAGCTTGGCCGCCTGGACCCCAGCGGATTTGATGGCGTCCGGCACTGCCTCGGGCACCGAGCGCTTGATCTTGGCCGTGAGCCAAGCGTTGGCCATGGCCACTGCAAGGACCGCATCACCGGCGCTAGCCCAGCCCTGCCCGAGCGCCTCATCGACGTCAGCAACGGTGATGAAGTCGGTCATCGGTCACTCCTGCGGGATCAGGGCTTGCAGGTCAGGCTTCTTCGCGCTGGCGTCGAACTCGATACCCTTCGCGGTGAGCCATTCCTTCAGCTCGGGGACGTTCATCTTGTGCGGGTCGGTCTCAGACTGGTCGCCCCCGGATTGCTCGCCGACCTTGATACCGGCCGCCTCGTAGGCCTCGACAATATCGGGCGCGTCACCCTCGATCACAACCTGTGTGGCTCCGTCGATGACTCCGAAGAACTGGCTCAGGAGTCGATAGCAAACGCCGCGCTCACGGCCGGGCTTGTCGGTGTAGATGACTTTCATGGTGGTCTCCTGCGCAGGGCGCTAGGTCAGCGCCCCGCCTGGCGGGTCAAGGGGTGGCGGTGCCGCTGATGACGGCGGCGAACGGTACCTGCTTGCGGTCGAATACTCGCTCCCAGTTCGCGGCGCTGGCGTACTGGGTGGCATTCGGGCTCAGGTTCAGGTTGTTGCTGCCCTTCCAGCTGAAACCGGCGGGCTGCAGGATGAAGGTCTTGCGCTCCCACAGAACCTCGGCGCCGCCACCGTTACCGCCATCAGGCTTGCGCTGCATCTCGACGGGAGTGTGAGGGGTGCCTTCGCCGTAGCCGAATGCGCCCTGGCCGAAGAAGACCGACAGGAACTGGCCAGACGCGTAGGTCAGGCTGTCGTCCATGAATACCGGCTTGCCGAGGTATGTAGCCAGGATGATCTTGCCAGTGGAATCGCGCAGGTACTCGATCAGGTCCTGCTTGACCATCTGGTTCATGACGACCGAGTGCACGCCGATAGCGCCGAACATGTCAGCCGCGTCGCCGGCGGTGAAAGCCGCATCCTGGAACGCGGAGGCGCTGATACTGGCACCGGCATCCTTGACCATGTCACCACCGTCGTTGGCGATGTTCGAGGCGATGATGCCTCGTGCAGCACCGAGCAGGTAGCGCTGCCACTGACGGGTCCAGTACGTGCCGAAGCGGTTGCGGATGTGCTGCATCGGCTCGCTATTGGCCAGTTCGGCCGTGAGGTCAGCGACACCGTAGCCCTTGTTGAGGTACAGCGTGCGCGCGCGCATGCTGCCTTGCTCGGCCTTGCCGACCTCGCCCAGGTCATCCGGGTTGTCGTTCGAGATGTTCGGCGCTTCGTCGGCATCGAGGTCCTGCCAGTAGCTGATCTCGGAGGTGCCCTGGCCGTTGTTGGCGATGTTGTCCAGCGTCGGCGAGCGGGTCACGATGCCCGATTCGAAGACGGCGGTTTTTTCGGGGGTGTTCACCGGCGCCAACGCGCCGTAGTAGTCGCGGACGAAGATGTCCGACAGCTGGGTAGTTGCCATGGATTAGGTTCCTTGGGTGGCTTGGAGTCGCTTGAACGCTTCAGGGTTGTCTCGAGCCAGCGCGGCGCGCTCTTGCTCGGAGTACTCGCCCCATTTCTTCGTGGCCTTGCCACCGTTGTCCCCGGTCTGTCCGGCACCCTGAGCCCTTGGCCACAGGTGGGTAGCGGTTTCGCGCAGCGATTCCGCCCATTCGAGGGGAGACAGCGGGGTCTTGCCGTCCTTCCCGTACACGACTTCGCCGGCACGGTCGGTGGCAACGGGCTCGCCGTCTTCGCTCAATTTGAAGGTGCCGCGGGCGCGAAGGATGATGTCCTCGGCAGCCTCGGGTAGCGCGCCAGCCTTGATGGCGGCAGCGCGGATGGAGTCAGCCAGTACCTTGTCGCTGTACTTGGCAGCAAAGGCCTCGGCCTTGTCGGCACGCTCGTTCGCAGCTTTGACCTGCTTGTCCAGGTCGGTGCGAAGGCGCTCGGTCCGGCGGCTGATGACCTCGTCCAGCTTGCCCTCGGCGATCAGCTTGGTTTCTTCGTCCTGGCCGGCCTTGGCCAGCAGGCCTTTGACGGCTTCGATGTCCAGGCCGTCGAACTGGCCTTTCAGCTTGTCCAGTTCGGTCTTGATGGTCTTGTTTGAGCCGATCAGCTCGGCATTCTTGGATTTGAGGCCCGAGACCTCCCCGTCCAGGAATTTCTGTACCTCGCCACCGAGCGCTGCCTTCAGCGCGGCAGTTTGGGTTTCGTCGAGGGTGAGACCGTGGGCGGCCGGGTCGAAGTCAAAAGGCATGTGGCTATCCCCTGGGGACTGAGTAGGCCCGCCTGGCGGGCAGAAAAAGGCCCCGCAATGCGAGGCCGTAGTTCGCGCCACGAAATCGTGGCTAGGTGTTTTGTGACGCGGGTCAGTTAAGACCAGCCCTCTCGAACGCCAACGGCTCCAGCTCCTTGAGCTGATCGAGCGTCAGCGGCTTGAAGTTCTTGTCCAACTGCAGCGAGGCGAAACGCTCAGCCGTGAGACCTCCGTCTCGGAACAGCTTTGCGCGCACCGGTCCCAGCGCAGCGTCCTGGAACGCCGGTGGCTGCGTTTTCAGCCACTGGTAGTAGCTGAGGCTGGCGGAGACCTGCGCGCCGCCAGCAGCACCCACGGAGGCGCGTGTCGCACCCTGCGCGAATGCCGCCGACAGCTTAGTGATTGGCGTGATGGTCGTGCGGCAGTTGATGTGGAACGGCGGCACCGGCCCCTTCCCTATCTCGAACTCACGCCCGTCAAGGCTTTTGCACTGCTGGCTGGTCTTCCGGTCGAGGGTGGCCACGATACGGTAGCCCGGAACGAGTTCGGCGTTGGCGGCGAGCGTCTCCATGCGTGCCGTCGCGGACACGTGCTGCACGGCGGTGTGCACAACCGACCTGGCGTTGCGGTTACTGACCGCCAGCACGCCATCGGTGAAGTTCTGCGCGGCAGTACCCCGAATGGATCGAGTGATTTCCGCATTGGTCTGGCCCTGGACGACGCCGAGTCGGATGGCATTGGTCACGCGAGTGGACTCAGTGCGCGTCCAGCCGCTCAGGAAGGGCTTCAGCAGCGTACCGCCGTCGATTCCAGCGACCTGTAGAGGCTGCGTGTTGATCGCCGCCCGGATCAGCGAGTCTGTCGGCATGATCGCGTCGATGAGCAGCGCCTTTGAGAGGCTCCGGCCCTCGAACGCGGCCAGGTACAGCGCGATGTCCACTAGATCGACCTGCATGCGATCGCCGAACGCCTGGTAGATGCCCAGCAGCTTGCCGCCAACTCGACCCAGGAACTCCTCAAGCCGGGTTCGGCTGTAGGTCGTGAGCTCCTTACGGGTCAGCTGGTCCCGCACTTGGGTATCCACCTGGCGCAGGACTGTCTCGAACTTCTTCACCTCGCCCGCTTTAAGCCGCTCCAGCAGCACCGCGTGCCGACTGACCTGTTCCAGCAGCATCTCGTCCGCTGTTTGCGTCGGTTTCGTCGCCATCGTCTTTGTCCAAGTTGATGCCGGCTGACTCGCGCTCGTCGCTGATCAGCTCGGCCTCTTCGTCGTAGGCCCGCTCGGGCAGCTTGCCGGTGGTGAGGTACTGCCAGTAGGTCTCGGCGCTGATCGTGCCGACCATGACGCTCTTCTGTAGCTCGGCCAGCACCTGGGCGTTGACCTCTGGGATCACAAACTCCGGCTTGACCGTGAAGACCACGTCGTCCGGGTTGTAGCCAGTCCACTCGGCGGCGTACCGCAAGGCCTGCTCAATGGCTGCCGCTGCGGTGATGACGATGCTGTGCAGCGTGGCATGCTGATCGTTCTGGCGCGTCTTGCGCGCCTCGCCCGACTCGGTACCGGACACGTCCATGACCTTGGCGCCAGCCTCTAGTGCTGCGCTCTTCTGGTCAGACATGGCAGTTCGGACAGCCTCAACGCCTGCCCCTTGGAACTCCAGATAGCCACACTGACCCTTGGGACCCAGATCCCAGGCTGCAGACGGCCCGGTCACACTGAGCTCCACGCTTTCGTCCAGGCCAGACACCCACGGCTGTGGATGGCTGGTCTGGTGCAGAGCGGTGAAGTAGTCAGCGCTGAGCTGGTACGACTTC
The DNA here is from genome assembly GCF_043106155.1 of Pseudomonas sp. FYR_7. Lineage (NCBI taxonomy): Bacteria > Pseudomonadati > Pseudomonadota > Gammaproteobacteria > Pseudomonadales > Pseudomonadaceae > Pseudomonas > Pseudomonas sp. FYR_7. The sequence goes on along the minus strand of NZ_JBICMI010000013.1, from coordinate 120,607 downwards.
AGCGCAGCCCTGGCCATGGTCAGCAGCGGGATCTCGTCCACGTCCGGTGAGTTGTCGGTCGAGCCGCAGTAGATGACCGGGATGTACTCGAGCCCACGCACCAGCTGGTTGCCGGCGCCAACGGTGCCAAGGGGGCGCTCATCCTCAATGAGCTCGCCTGCTTCGTTACGAACCGCCGTGTAGCAGACTTGACCCTGCATGAAGAACTCACGGTAGACCGTCTGGCACTCATGGCTGTAGCGGTCCTCCGCCTTCTTGCGGAACTCGCGGAATACGGCCAGCACGAGATCCTGGCGCCCGCCTTGATCGGCGGTATCCCAGTTAATGCCGTTCCGAGCAGCATAGGTTGCAAAGTAAGGCTGGCCCTTATCGTCCACGTTGACCACCAGCGGCACACGGCCGTGGGAGATGGTCTGCCGAACGATGCGCAGGAATAGTTGAGTCAGGCCGAACCCGTCAGCGGTGGCGTTCTCTTCGACGCCCTTGAGCCCACTGGGCAGCTTCACCTCAGGAATGAGCCGGGAGACCAGGCCCATCATCGAGCGCAGCGAATCGCGCACCCAATGCTCGTACTGGGCCCGTGCCGTGTAGTTCTGATAGAGATAGGCATTGCCCTGGCCATCCAGCTTTTCAGCCTCGACCATGCCGCTTGGCTTGGGCAGGTTGCGTGGACTGCCCTTGATGGCGCACTCGCCTTCCAGAGCATCGTCCATCATCCGCCACTCTTCGATGTGAGCGTCGTACTCTGGATTAGTGGATTGAACAGGCATTACGCCAAACCTCCGATGCGGCGGGTGCCGGCGGACTGAGTCTTGATCGGGAACCGCTTGGCGATGAAATAGCCCGCGGCGTCGTTCATGTGGTCGTGACCCTTCTTCGGGTCTTTGTCCGGCTCGCCTTTATCCGTGTAAGTCTGGCGCTCCAGGCACTGTGTAAGCTGCGGACACTGGTCAATATTGACCTTGAGGCGGCGCTCTCCGTAGGTGTTCAGGAACATGGAGTTGACCGCGTTGATGCGGTCCTTTACGCCAGGGTTCTGCGAATCGACCACAACGGTGAAGCCGGCTTTCTTGAGCAAGGACAGGTCTGATTCACTGGCATTCTTGCTGCTGGTGTTCTGTCCACTGGCATCTGGATACACAGAGATGCCATGCCCATGGAATCGCGCCTTGATCTTCTCGATCATCTCCGGCGTGTCACGCACCGAGTGGAATTCGTCTAGCGCCAGAGGCAGGCCGTCACGCACGACGTACACCACCGCGGCCATCTTCATGACGTTGAAGTCCATGCCGATGTGTAGGGCCTCGCCTGGCTCAATGCGCGAGCTGGTCCGGCACTCATTCCGATCGAAGGTGTAGTAGACGACACCCGCGTAATTCTCGAACCCGGCCTCGTATTCCTGGCGGAACGTGCGCGGGTCCATCTTGCGACGGGCTGCGTCCAGCTCCTCGGCCGGGACGTTGCCACCCTGCAGCGATGTGTACTGCCAGCTCTTGTGGTCAGGCTCACCGCCTGGCTGCCCATCGCGATAGGTGTCGTAGCAGTGGTTGAAACCCTTCGGAGTGCCGATCCGCAGCGCATGTCCGCCCTTCCTCGACTTGCCTGTCTGGGAAATCGTGTACTGGCAGGTGGAAAGCATTGGCCTGAGCACTTCTTCCCAGGCTGCCCACGGGCAGTCGGCCCACTCATCCACCAGGACGAAGAAAAGACCCGAGCCCCGCAGGTTGTCGTAGTTGTCGAGACCGACCACACGCATGATGTGGCCGGACTTGAGCGTGATAGAGCATTCGGTCTCGTTTGGGCGGGTCGCGCGCCAGGCCTCAGGTATCGCCTGCTTCAGCCTGCGCCAGAATACTCGCTTGGCCTGCTTGAACGTCGGCGCGCCATACCAGATCTCGTCCTCGACGCTGACGCCCCACTCAGCAGCCAGCCGAGCCGCGCGGCGCATCTCTGCCTTGCCGAGGAAGGTCTTGCCGAATCGACGCCCGCACACCGCATCACGGAAGCGCGCCTCTGGTTGAAAGCCCCAGCAGTAGATGTTCGCCTGCTTGGGCGTCAGCTTAACCGGTGGGTCATAGGTGCGGGGTAGTCGGGACATTCTCGTCTGGCTCCAGCGTGTACTCAGCAACGGCGTGCTGCTGGTCCGCCTGGGAGCCCAGGGGCTTGTCGGGTTCGATCTTGCGGTTAACGTACATGTCGCCACATTCCTTGGCTGCCTGCTCGTACAGCTGGGCCGTCAGCGCCAAGTTGCGCATGTTCTCGGCCTTCTCGGCCATCCGCCCCAGGCCGCGAAGGCGGTAGGCGCGGTTGGCTATTGGAATGTCTGCCGTTTCTTCACGAAAGCGCTTTCGGCACTCATGGAACAGGTCAGCCCACTTCTGGGCCAGCCCCCTGCCTGCATACTTGGTGGGGTCATGCGACTCGCACTGCTGGCGACTCACCTCGACCCCGAATTCCTTCTTGACGGCCTCCACCACCTGGCTGGGTGAATCGAAGCAGGCCAGAGCCTGAACAATGAAGGCTTTGACCTCGCTTCGTAGTGCTGCCATTGGTTTGTCATCCGTCAAAACCTGTCAAAAATCAGGCCGACTTGAGCAGGCAGGTTCCGCAGGCCCTCGCAATGTTGATCTTGGCCACCTCAGGCGACCGGTTTGCAGCGTCGATCAGCTGCTGTACGTCGTCGCTGGCACCGTAGCGCCTCACCACTCCGACGAACTCTTCAACGTCGTGCCCGCGCATCTCCAGCTTGGGCACGCCGTACTGGGTGAACTTGGGTGCACCATACTGATCAGTCGCCTGGGCGATGTGATACAGCTCGTGTTCAACCAGGGCGCAGAACTCAGCGTCGGTGCACTGGGCGCAGTAGTCGGCTGCCAGGGTGATGAGGAACTGCGGCTCTTCGCCGAACCACTCGCGCATCTGCTGCTCTTGGCGGGCCTTCTGCCATCCGCCAGCGCGGAACATGAGCTGCTCTGCCTGGCCGAGAACCACCCTTCCCTGCTTGGCGAAGCCAGTCGACGCCCACAGCACGCCGATGTGGGCGTCGATCAAGTGGGCATGCTCGGGGTTATGGATGCTGCCGGTAGCGGCAAGGATCTCACTCTCTATCCACTCCCAGACTTCAGGGGCCGGAAGAAGGGCGAGCGATGGCGAATTGAGTAGATCGCCTGGTGGAACAGGTTGACGCATGACATACCCCCCTCGACGAGAACCCACATTTGAGGGCTGACTAACTCAGACGCTCAACGCTCGCACTCAATTTGCAGAACCATCATTGTGCTAGCATCTCAAGCCCTTCACAGGCGTGACCACGACAATGATTTGCCTCACCAGACATAGTTGGCCTCCGACAGCGACGATCGTTAACTTCATGGATAGCGATGAAGCCGTCATTCTGATTTTGGATACAGCGTCCGCAGTCCAGATTGCTAACGATCAATGGGAAGCCTATGGAAGCTTTCCTAAACGGCTGCCAACAAATCACGCCACACTGACACGCACGGGAGAGCTTTGGATTCCGATGGTCCACGTCAATTGGGATGGCACGCCGGAGTTCAGCGATGGTAGGCATCGCACTCTCACCCTGCACAATCTCGGCTACACAACAGTTCCGGTACTAGCGAGTCGCAAGACGGCAGACGCCCTGCAGCATATTTGGGGAAGTATCAGCGTAGCCCGTGCGGAATATCAGTTTCCCGAAAGCCAAGTTACGACTTTCATAGGTCGATAGTCTTGGACTAAGGCGCGACCCTATTCAGGGCCTCATCAGCTTTGTCAGCGGCCTGGGTGGCAGTGGTCGCGGCCCTGGACGCCTTGGTCGCGGCGCTCTCGGCCTTACTGGTCAACTCATCGAGGCGCTTATCCCTCTCCGCCATGGCCGCGTCATAGGCCTGGCGGATCTCATCCACCTGATGGGCCTGGGTGCTCGCCATGGCCCAGTAGGCCGACTGCCAACCCAGCACCGCGCCACCTGCGATCAGCAGGCCGGCGATGATCCAGACCTCTGCGCGACGCCACCAGCGCCGGGCAATGAATTCAAGTGCGCATCTGTCCATCACGACATACCTCCGAGCTTGGTGCGCAGGCGGGCGATCTCTTCGCTTTGCAGCGATACGCGCTCAGTGAGCTGGCCGACTTGACTGGTCAGCGCCTCGATCTTTCCTTCCATGCGCCCAACAGTAGCAGCAAGGTCGTTGCGCTCCTTGGCGAACTGATCAGCCCGGGCTTCTGCGAGCTTGCGTGCCTCGCGTTCCGAGTCGAGCAGTTCGTTCAGGCGACGCACCGTGCCGATATCGGCGTTATCCATCGCTCGATCTGCCGCGTCTTTCGATAGGAACTTGCGCAGCCAAAGGAAGCCGCCCAGCAGGACGGTGCCCGTACCACCCAGCCAGGTGGCTGTGCCTGGGCCGAGGTCGGTCGGGTCCATCAATTTCTCCTGAAGGGAACGAGCTGCGACGAACGTCGAGGCCGATTACTCTATTGTGTCGTACAAGCGCGACTTGATGTCACACTACAAGATCGATGTTTCTGTCCTACCAGGAGTGCCACAGTGCCCAGGTCTCGAAGCCACTATGAAACAACGCTGCGCCTCTATCAGGCGGAAGCAGAGATGGCCTACATCCTTGATGTGTTTGGAGATCATCTAGCAAAGACGCACCTACTGCCGCCAGACCTGTACGGCATGTCAGCAGTGAATTATTACTTGATGCAGAAGCACAACTGGACCAAATCGCAGCTCGAGCAAATGAGCTCTGAAGAGAAGCGATTTGCATTAAGTGCCGAGCTAACCGGCTACAGACTCCCGCCTGAAGCTCAATTCGACAGCTGAAGTGAGATGAACTCGCAGAACAGGTGGCGAACCCTATCAAAAGGCGAAAAAAAGCCCGCACTAGACGGGCAAGGGAGGGTCCGTAAATTAGATCCGATGGCTATAGAACAGCGAGTATGACTCGATGCCGTCGTTCGGTTGCTTGATACCAGCGTTGGAATAGTGGATCGCTCGGATACCGACCTTTTGCGTTTCGCCAATCTTCAGGCCTGCACCAATGCGGTCCTCGAAGTTGAAAGCCGAGCCGAACTCCTGGTCACCTGCAGTGGTGCCCGAGAACACTGCGAGCCCAATCCCCGCTTCGATGAAAGGCTTGATGTTACCGCTGCCAAATTCATAAACGAACACAGGGGCGAAGGACAGCGAATGGGCTCCACCAGAAGCGTCTCCAGCTTCCCAATAGGTGTAGCCAGCATCCCAGTACCCGGTTAAGCGGCCGGTGCTGCTCTCAAACCAGCTCTTGTCCCAGTTGAAGCCCACAGCTGCGCGAGCGGTCAAGCCGCCCTGACTAGTCGCACCGATTGCGCCAGATAGATCAGCAGCATGTGCACCGGTAGCCAAAATGGAGAACAGCGCAGCAGCGATGATTTTTTTCATGATCACGGAATCCTGATGGTTTTTCTTAGCAAGCTATCAGAAGCATAGTGCTATCAATTCGTTCCGTGCACTCTGAAAAATCAGGCATTCACCAAAGTTTGTGTTATTCGGGACTCTTGAGGCCCTCTCGAGGCAATAAAAAACCCGGCACGAGGGCCGGGTTCTGTGCGTCAATCCTCAGCACACGCAGGAATGACAGGATGAGGGAATAATGTTGCACCGTTGCGCGATTGTCAAGCCGCTTCTGACATCAAAATGCCTTCGTCCTCCAAAATCTTGGCAGATGCCGCCAGCGCCTCGACAACCATCTCGTCCAGCACCTTCTCGATGGCCTTCTTCCACCGCCAGTAAGTGGTCCGGTTCAGGCCCTGGTTGTCCCATGTGTTGATGTCATAGAACTCGGCCGGCAGCACGATCATGTCGGTTGAGCGCTTCACGTACTGCTCGCGGCGCGCCTGCCCGGCATCCTCGGGCATCTCGCCACCAGCCAAGTGCTGGACCACGCCAGCGTGCAGCGAAGCGAACTCTGCGCGCTCTCGGGCAGCACGGCTGGCTACCTCATGTCCGGACTGTGCTTGTACGCCCTTCACCGGCGGGATGGCCCAGGCGGTGACCGCCTTGTACCGGAACAGGTTCGGCGCCTGGGTAGCGATCAGCGGGACCAGCTTGCCGATCGCCTCCACCTTCTTGGCCTTGTGGGTCGAAAACCTGGCCGTGAGCGCATTCCAGTGCCGAGGGATGAGCTTGCTGTGTAGCCGGGCGTGCACCCAGCAGTCCAGCAACATGGCTGCATCCTTGCCGGTGATCTCGCCTTTGAGCTTTGATGCCTGCACCTTCGGCTCGAAGTCGCCACCCCCTACTCCGCTCATGGTATCTGCCGCCAGGGCGCGAACGATCGCTGCCAACACGCTTTGGTATTTCATCGGCCCTGCTCCTTCTTGAGGCGAACTTGGATTGATCGGGCGTGCAGTGCACACCAGGTTGAGATGACGCCGATGGCCAGCAGCAATGCCCAGGCCGTGTCGCTGATAGTCCAGGTCATGCTGCTTCCTCCATCGGCTCAATGCGGACGCGCACAGCGCCGCCTTTGGTCATTTCCCGGCGCACGATGCGCAGGTCGTCGATCTGTTCGTCGTCATGCCAAACCCCGGCATGCGACAATGCGTCCAGCAGCCCCTTGGCGACGTTGTCGAGGTCGCGCCTGCGCTTATCAGGGGGAAAGCACTCGATCGTCACGCGCAGGCGCCCAGAGAGCTTCTGGATGGCATACGGTATTGACCAACACACGTTCGCGCGATATTTCCGGCCTTTTTCACTGATTAGGTGTCTCCCGGCCAGCTTGCCAGTGGTAGGGTGGCGCCAATAGGTGTTCACGCTCGGCGGGTATGGCAGGTGCAGGATCGTCATGCCGCCCCCTTGACTGTCATCAGCCCGGCGCGGATCAGGGCCTCATGCGTCTCTGCGATGGCCCTGGGCATGTCCGACCAATCCACCTCGCCCCGCCCGCGCCCGTCCAGCACGTCATGGCAGGCCGAGCAGGCGTAGACGGCCACGGTGTCGAAGCCCTTCATGCCCATGCCCTTCTGCCCACATGGAAGGTGGGCCAACACGGTGGTGTCCGGGTTGAAGTTGCAGATGTCGGGGATGCGGACTGTGCAGTCCTGGCCGCGGGCGCTGTCACGGACCTTCTTGCTCACGATCCTCATACCTCGTCACCCCATTTGTAGAACACGCCACCCATGGCAAGCGCGGTACCGAAGATCGCCCAGAAGGCCGGACCGTTCATGTACACACCTACCATTGAGAGCTGCGCTGCCAGCGCGCCGCCGAGCAGGGCCGTGATTACTGCATAGGTGCTCTTCATGCCACGCTCCTGCGGCGCTCGCCGTAAATAGCCATCATCAGGTCCTCGGGGTGCGGCAGTAGCAGCTGCAAGTGCTCTGCGCAGTAGGCGTCCAGCAGCTCCAGGTACTGGGTCATCTGCTGGGTGTTGAACTTCCGGGTCTTAGCGCGCCCGACGCGGTACCGGGTGCCGTCGGGCAGTTCCACAGGATGCACCTTGGCGGGCCAGAGCTTGGCCACCAGAATCTCGTGCCACTCCTCGGCGCTGGCCAGCTGGCCGAACGAGTCGCGCAGATGGGCCTGAATCAGGCCGTTCCACTGCCACAGCAGTCGGTTCTGTGCATCCGAGCGCTTGCTGCGCACCTCAACGATCGTGAGCCGGCGCGGCTTGGCCAGGTCCAGGCTCTTAATGTATCCGAGCAGCCGGGTGCGGTCGGATTCGTTGCGAAGCATGAGGTCAGTCAAGTTCCACCCCCTTCATGCGAGCCAAGAGTTTCAGCTTGCTGACTTCATCGCGCAGGCCACGCAGTTCTGGCAGCAGCTTTTTCAACTGCCACGTCGTGCCATAAGCCCAACCCACCGCGCATCCGGAGAAGACGCCAGCCACCAAGCAAGTGGTGAAAAAGACGAGGTCAGTCATGGCTCACCGCCTTGGCCAGGGCCGCCCGCGCTTCAGTCACAGCCGCCATGTCGCGCTCGTACAAGCGACGAGTTACGGGGTGCATGTCCTCAGGCTTCTGGCCACCGTGCTTGCAGATGATCTCGGCTGAAAGCTCATCAGCGCAGTCACCAAGCGCCTTGCGCAGCGCCTCGTTCTCGGCCTTGAGCTGGTCGCGCTCAGCACGGAACGCCCTACGCTCCCGATCACAATGACCGAGCTGATTCGAAAGGTTCTGCGACTCACGATCCAACCACTCAATCTCTGCGAGCAGGGCCAGGACAGTGGCCGGACTGGCTGCGGCAATGAAGCGGCTGTCATCATGGTGAAGGCCATGGATTTCGCCGGTCTTGTCGTCGCAATAGCGCAGATCGCCAGCGGAGTACCATTCGCCACCTCCTGAGGCTTCAGCCAGCGCCTTCAGCTTCTCTTTGTCGATTGTCATGGCTTCACCTCACACTCAGGCCAGATCAACTGCGCCTCACGCAGCGCACCCGCGCGGTCAAGGCTCTGCTCCATCAGCACCATCTGGAAGGCCTTGGGGCCTACGATTACTGTCCATACGCGCTTCATGGGGTCACCCGCATGGCTTTTCCGAAGGCAGTACGGCAATCCAAAATCGCCGCACCTGCGCAGTCTGGAGCGGTGTATGTGTGCTGATCGGGCCAGTCCACCACCACGGCCTCGCGGGAGGCCTGCCAGGAATTCCAGGAATCCCGGACAAAGCCGTAGATGTAATTTCCAAAGGAATCACGGTCTATGAGCCACTTGTTCTCGTCTCTGGCCCAGGCCTCAAACTGCTCGCGGCTGGTGTCGCGCATCTGGTTGGTGTCCATCAGTGCTTCTCCCCAGTCAAATCCTGGAATACCCACATCACATTCGCGCCGCTCAGGCGCGGCGGTTCGACGTAGCAGACCTGGCTGCCATCGACGAAAACCTGCCCGGCATGCGTGCTGACACGCCCTCGCTCCAGGCCTTCCGCCAGCGAGCAACCCAGCACGCGCTCCACGCACTCCTCAATCTGCGCCTCGAAGCGGCGGCAGGCAGTGCGGTAAACCTCGATTGCGATCTGCATCACTTGCCCTCCAGCATGGCCTGGCCGATTTCGCCAGCCGCACGAACGATTGCGGTACGGAGCGCTTTGCTGCGGGCCTCATGCTCGTCAGCGCCTTCGAACCAGTGATCGTCAGCGTCTTCCATCCATTTGGCCTCTCCAAACGGGCCGACATAGAACCTTTCGCCTTCACCGTTGCGCTCGACCTCGAAATTGAGATCCACAAGAAGCTTCAGCGCGTCGCTGTCGTCTTGGAGCGGTCGCCACAGGCGGTAGGAGTCGCGGCTGCCAATGCGCAAGCAGTTGCGGGCTGCCTCGTAGCAGAGGACCGGGCGGATTCCAGCAGCCTTCGCCGCCAGTTCCAGCAGTTGTTGATCTGACATGCTCACACCCTCTCCCCGGCCGGCTGCCCGGCGCGCTTGATGTTCAACTTGGCCAGTAGGTGTGCACGGCATGCGGCGGCGCTGGTCGGGATCTGTTGCAGGTCCAGCAGGCGGGCCTGGCGCTGGTTGGCGTACTCGTCCGCAAGCTGCGCAGCGCCCTTCTGGCTGTCATGCCCGATGCCAGTGGCGATTTCGCCCAATGGCTCGCCGGCGACCAGCATGCGAATGGTGATGTTGTAGGCCCGAGCGAAAACCTTCTCAGCCCGCTCCACCTCCATTGACCCCAGGTTCTGCGCCTCACACTGCAGGGCTGCGTGGCGCACCGCTGCGTGCGTCCAAGCGCGTGACCCTGCCCTGCTGGGGTGGAAGTTCTCCAGCGCCTCTGCCAGGGCCCGCGCAAGCGGCGGAATGCCCATCTCCTCCGGGGTCGGCTGGCACAGCTTGATGAACTTGCCGCTGCTCGGAGCGAAGTCGGTGCCCAGCACCCGGCACTTCTGGATGCCGAAGCGGATCTGCTCGAGCGTGTTGATGCCCGCGGCGACGAAGGACTTGATCCAGCTGCGCTTGGCAGCCTTCAGGGATTCGTCATCCGGCCAGGCCTGCTTCCACGCAGGGAAGATGGCCTGCAGTTCCTTGAACAGGGCGTTGACCACCTCGGTGGTGCCAGGGTCTAGCTGCTTGGCCGGGGCGTGCACCTCGTCTGGCAGGTTGCCGGTCTTGGCCATGATCTGCGTCACGCTGCGCAGTTTCGGTTGTGCGCTCATAAGGCCCCCAGGTCATCTGCCCATGTGGTGTCGTTGAAGTCGGGGCCGCTGGCCGCGCGGCGGGATGCGAACGGGGCGGCGCCTGCCGGCTGTGGCAGTTCGTCTTCCCAACGCTTGCCGTTCAGCCAGGTGGATGCGTGCGGGATGAACTGGCCGCCGTCCTTGGTCCAGTCGGTCGATACGGTCCAGGCAGCCAAGGCCTTGGCCATCAGGTCGAACAGGTCAGCGGTGACCTTGATCTTCGCCCAGGCCTTCTCAGCGGCGGACTTGCCGACCTTGCGCGGGTAGAGCGCCCAGAACCGATCGAAAGCGACCGAGTCTGGAGCGTCAGCGACCTTAGGCTTTACCGGTTCCTTGACTGGTTCAGAAGAGTGACTGGTTCTGGGGGCAGCTCCTGCCCCACCCCCTGGGTTATCTCCTGCCCCAGGTGGGTTATCTGCTGCCCCACCCCCTAGGGCAGGAGCTGCCCCACCCTCCAGAGCCAGGTGAAACACGTTTGACTGGTTCAGCTCTCCCTTGCGGCGAAACTCACGACGCAGCAGGCCGGATTTCTCCAGCTCACGGATGTGAACCTTGACGGTAGAGCGGCCGATTTCGCACTGGTCTGCGATGTGCTGGTACGACGGCCAACACTCGCCCATGTCGTTTGCGTTGTCGGCCAGCTTGATGAGCACCAGCTTGCGCAGTGGATTGCCGACCTTGGTCTTCATGGCCTTAACCATCAGCTCCATGCTCACTGGGCACGCTCCTCGGCCATGCCGTTGTAGCGCTCATAGCCGTCGCCGTACTCGTAGCAATAGGTAGCCGGCCATGCGCCGCGAGTACCTTCTGGCACGAAGTGATAGAAGCTGTCGTAGGTGCCTCGCCCCGGGACCGTCTTGACCCATACGTGCTCCGCACCGCCCAGACACCAGCGCGGGCGCTCCTTGACGGCCTCCGTCATAAACAGCTCCAGATCGTGATGTCCACGGCTCATGACGATGTAGGTGTCTTCGCCTACCGATTCGATATCCAGCGGGTAGCTCTTCATGCTGCACCCCGCACGGCCTTATCGTGGGTGTGCAGGCCGTCCCAGTTCTTCTTCATGGGCAGCTCGCCGGCCAGGTACAGCTCGTACAGGCGAACGGCGCCCTTGCGCAGAAGGATCGGCGTGTAGCTGATGAACGCCTCTTTCCCGTGCGGGGTGATCTCCTGCTGGTGCTCGGTCATGTACCTGTCGCGGGCATACGCTGCCACGCGGTAGCGGGTGCCGGACTTGCTCTCGTTGTAGAGCCAGCTGCGGCCTTCGAGGAAGTGGCCGACGTGCATCACGTTGACCCCATTCAGGCCCTTGCAGAACTGGACGTGGCTCATGCCTTCCTTGAACAGGTTCTCCAGGTGGTCGATCTTCTTGGCCTGTGCCTCGACCTGGACGGTGAGCAGGACGCGAGCCTTCTCCGACTCCAGGGCCATCTGGAGGATCTCCAGCTTGCTTAGGTCGGCGGGCGCGGCCTGGGCTTCGAGTTCGCGCCAGCGCTTGATGACGGCCATGCGCATAGCGGCGCTGTAGCCTGTGAGCAGGCAATCGGTGTGCTCGCGGTCCAGGCAGTACTCGCGCCGAGCCCGGTTTTGCGAGTCGAAATAGATCTGTCCAAACTTGGACGCATCTTCTTTCAGGTCGCCGAGCATCTTCTCGATGTCGCGCTTGACGTGCTGATGCTGCTTACCGGTCAGCTCAGCGATCTCGCGTGACGACATCGTGTGCGCCACAAAATCGCGCTTGTCGTTTTGTGGCGCGACCCTTTGCAGGGCCTGTACACTTGGGGTCTGCATATGCATAATTCCCTTCACAAGTTGTGTATTGCAGAGAGCCGGGCCGCGAACCCGGCTTTTTTGTCTCTGCGATTTGGCGTCCCTTATGAGGGACTGGCGCCTGGGTCCCTAATTAGGGATCAGACGGTTACCTCGGCGCCGCGAACGGCACCACGTTGCTGCTTTTGGGTTCCTCCCGCTGCGCGAGGAAGTGCGTGGCCTTCTTCAGGATCTGCGCGGCCAGCTCATCGGTACTCACACCGACCTCCTCCGCCCAGGCCTCCAGGTCCGCAAAGTCACCCCTGCGGAACCGGGCTATCTCCACGTCGTGCTGCTTAACTGCTTCGTTTGCAGGCGACATTCGTCCTCCCCTGGACCTATTCAGGCCCTGGCCTTTTTCTCGTTGATCAGCGGCAGGTGGCCGTGCTCTTTCTTGAACGCCAGCGCGGCCAGGATGATTTCCCGGGCCAGGACGCTGTGCTGGGCTTTGAGCTCCAGGGCGTACCCCTTCAGCTCGTTGAAGTCCTCGTCATCCAAGCGAACCTTGACCTGGTGGTCGTGGCGGTGAGCTTTGTCGTCGTAGGCCATCGGGTGATCCCCTGCTAGCTGTGCAAGTCGTTCGGGCTTATTAGTTACGTGTCAGGGCCGGTTCAGGCCCTGCGGTGGAACGGTGTTACGGTTCCCCGCGGGCTGCGGGGCTTAGTTCGGTTGGCCAGTTCCTTTCGGATCAGCTCAGCTGCGAGTGCTTCGGGGCTTACACCCCGTTTCGCCGCTTCTCGCTCCAGCTGCTCCATCTGTCCCTGGTCCAATCCGACTTCTTCAATCGGCATGGGGCCTCCTACGGGCCTTCAGGCCACGTGCTGATCGCCGGTATTCTCCGAAGCCAGGGCGGCCAGCTGAGCCTCAAGCAGCTCACGGCAGAGCACAGCGCGCTGAGTACGATGAAACTTGGCCAGCGCCTGAATCAGTTCGAACGTGTCCTCATCGACCCGGACCTTGATCTCGCGGTCATGCAGGTGCTTGGGATTGGCGTACATGCGGGGATTGCTCCTTGCTATGGAAATTGAATTACGCGGCGCCCTTCAGCGCTTTGCGTGCAAAGGGGATAAGGTCGGGGCGCAGGCCAGCTATCGTGATTTCGCCGTCCGATGCGTCCTGCAAGCGCTCAGCGAGGTCGACGGAAGCCTTCCGATGACCACCTGCGAGCTGCCAGAGATGGCCGACAGTGGTCTTCGCTGCGGCTGCTACATCCCGCCGACGCTCATTGGTGGCGGTAGCCAACCATTCACGGAGGTGATCGTTCATGTGGGTTCTCCTTACACATATGGCGAAATTTAGCTCATGGCTAATATTCGAGCAAGTGGAATTTAGCCTTGCGCACATTTAGCACAGGGCTAAACACTGGCATTCTTCGCGCCATGGATATCTACGAAATTCGCAAACACAATCTGGTCAAGCTGATCGGCAGCCAGAGAAAAGGGTCCTGCGCCGAGCGGTGGGGGATGGCTCCTGCGCACCTGAGCCAGATCCTCTCCGACAAGACGGCGAAGAACCTGGGCGACGACGTAGCGCGCCGGATCGAGGAAGTGGAGGGGCTGCCGAGAGGCTGGTTCGACTCGATCCCCTCGGGCGACGACGGGCAGCCGCTGGCTGAGGCCGTGGATGGCAAGCTGTCGGCTGCTGACCTGGTAAAGCAGATGCTCGCGAAGAGCGGGAGAGGTATTCCTGAAGAAACTCGCCAGAGGCTGCTGGCTGCGGCCGAGGAGCCAGCGCCTGCGGTCGCTCCAGCCGATAGCGGAGTAGTCAAGGCAGATTTCAACCGCCCAGGCCTAGTCGGCGATGAGGTATGGATCGCCCACTATGACGTGCGCGGCGCCATGGGCGGCGGCGAGCAAACGCATGACTTCCCCGAGATGTTGCAGGACGTGCGCGTCAGCCCCCGACACCTGCGTGAGCTGGGCGTTGAGTTCAAAGAGCACTATCACCTGAAGCTCGTCACAGGTTGGGGTCAGTCCATGGCACCCACGATCAAAAACCGCGACCCACTGATCGTCGACGTCAGCATTCGGGAATTCGCTGGTGACGGGATCTACTACTTCTCCTGGGGTGGTCACGAGTACATCAAGCGCCTGCAGATCGCGGACGAGGAACACTTCGAAATGATCTCAGACAACCCTAAGCACAAGGATCGGATGATTCGAAGAGAAGAAACCTACATCCAGGCCAGAGTTTTACTAGTCTGGAATGCCCATTTGGTTTGATAACGTAAGCCACAAGTAAGTATCTTTGCCACCAATAGATTCCAGCATGGAAGACCCAGATGAAAAAGCGGTCTAGTTACAAAGCGAAGCATGAAATGCGTGCAGCTTTGAAGCGCGCAGCAAGAAGAAACCGCTCTAAAGGAAGAAGTGGCGTAATTGATGTCAATCCGATTTATCTCCGTCCTTTCAATGGAGAAATTAAGACCCGCAGAGTTCAAGAAGACGCCAAAATCCAGGTCCCCGCAAAGCTAGACCTGTACTCAAAACAAAACTTTGACGTGCTTTGCAAATTTATTAGCAATCTCAGAGAGATGGCCAAATACAATGAGCGCATCATACTCTGCTTTAGGCACACTCATAGAATTACGGCAGCAGCGGCTTTACGAATGCTGGCTGAAGTTGAGCATCTGCAGACCTCCTATGAAAATCTAAGCTTTGGATGTTCAATACCTCCTAAGCGTCGGGGCAAATACAAGAACGCCGACAAAGTCATTGAGGCTATACTGCAGCAGATAGGTTTCTTTAAGCTAATCGGACAACCTGAGCGAGCACCAACTAAGCAAACAGACATCGCACGCTGGAAGCAACTTTCTGGAAATCTAGCTGATGGAAGTCTTGCCGGCAACCTTCTAAACAGCCTGCCTTCGTCGATCTCAAAGCAATCTAAAGCTCAACTATATAAAGGGGCCATTGAAGCAATGGCTAACAGTGTTGACCATGCTTACCCCGAGGGCGACTGTGAACACCCGGAAAATAGATGGTGGATGTTAGTAGGTACGAGTAGCGACAAAATCACGCTGATAGTGTGCGACTTAGGTGTAGGCATTCCCGTCACACTACCACAAAAGCATCCGGACTCCTTGTTAAAATCAATTTTTAAAATTTGCGGCATCCTTGGCAACGCTGATGCCGATCTTATTCACGCCTCAACTTTCATCAAACGCTCGCGCACAAATCAGACCCACCGCGGCAAAGGCGGTGCCGACATTCGATCCATTACTGAACATTTCCCCTCGGCACTACTCTCAATCAGAAGCAACAGGGGATGCTACGTAGTGGCTGGAGCTGAGCGTGAAGGAGCGATGCCAGATGGCTACCGACAGATTCCCGATACCGATGGACGAGAGTGGTCAGCTAGCTATAATGGCTCAATCCGAGGCACTTTGATTGAGTGGACTGTATCTTTGAAGGAATTGGAAAAATGAAAGTTATCAATGTTACGGATTTTTCCGAGTTTCCAGGCCCTCGCTATATATCCCTAGGACCTAACTCTGGCGAAGCATTTAGAAAGCAGGTGTTAATTCCAAACATTCTAGAGCACGCTGGCGAAATCACCGTTGATCTAGATGGCGCACTGGGTTATGGATCATCTTTTTTAGATGAGGCATTTGGCGGCCTCATCCGCGATGGAGTGGACAGCAAAATAGTTTTAAAAATATGCGACAATCTAAAGTCAGAAGATGACCCTTCACTCAAGATACAAATAACACAATGGGTTAAAGAGGCCATTTCAACTTACAGCAAGAGCAGTCCTAAATGACGGATCAGGCAGACTCAGGACTGAGCATAGGCGCATATGTCGGATGGACCTTCGCATTTGTCGGCTTGGTCGCCACGTTGATCGGCTGGAGGGTTCGCGGTCAGCAGCAACGTTTTCTTGCCAAGCGAAAAGACGTTCACGATTCAATTGACAGGGCAGTGAAAGCACTTACCGAATATGAGGATGGTGCAATTTCATTCTGGACCGAAAAGGACACTAAGCTTAATAAAAATTCTGTCCTAACCCTTCATAAGCGACTCACTGTCTCATTGAGGCAGATTGAGGAACTTACTGACGCACCCGCCCCCTACGATCTACTCCAACAGCTTCACAAAGCTGCCACATTAGACTTTGAAATTGCACGAAGACCTATTAGTTCTAGCTCAGAACGCATAGCAAGAATTGCAGGCACATCTGGAAAGCTACTGAACTCTAGTTATCTGATGAAGTCTTGGAAAAAGAAATGAAAAATCGAGGAAATGCTCGGGGTTCGAGCATTTCCTGTTCTGGGCCGCCATCCACTAGCGATTCAGGGTACTTTAGAATGGCGTCGCTTCGATCTCCTCCTCCACGCTGTCTTCTTCAATAATGAAGTCATCCCGCTCCTGAAGCGCGCTTCGCTCCCACCGAACGGTCACCGTGCCGTCGTCATTAAACGTCAGGTCCAGCTCGGGCACTTCGGCGATCAGCCCGATCACCTCCTCCCACTCTGCCTCCCCGTCCGTATCCAGGCGATGGATCGTCACCCAGCGCTGCGTCTGCGCGATCGGGTGACTGATCATCGACGACACCCTCAGGCTCAGCCTCTCTAGCCCGGTCATTTCCTGACGCTGCTTCGGCGCCGCTTTGTTCTGCTTGGACATAGTTCCATCTCCGAGAGCTGTATATTCGTACAGTGATTTCAGAATCATAGCGCAGTGCTAAATCTCAGGTAAAGGCCCTGCTTAACGACTCCAGCCCTGGAGGCATTTTGTCGCTCGGCGAAAATAATTTAGCTCCTAGCTATTGACGATTCTTTAGCGCTTGGCTAAATTTCACCTCAAGCAGTCACTCACCAGGGACTGCAGAGGCCCTCACAGGCCGCCGCTCTTTAACAACCAAGACCGCCGAGCCTGCAGGCATAGCAGGCCACCATCCCCGCAGGGCTCTGGTGCGATCAGGTGTGCCGCGATAGAGCGGCATCCAAGCGGCGCGCATGCCTCGACAGATGCAGGAAGCGCGATACCGGGAGAGCGACCGGGGCCTGAGAGAGCACAGATTTCACTGGCTGGCCTTGGCGACAGGGCCAGACGGGAAATCAACCGCCGTGGAGGGCAGCATGTACACCACCGACGACGAAATGAAGATCCGAAAATTCGGGCGCGTGACCATCACCAAGGAAGGCATCAGCGTTGAAGGCTTCGACGTGAAGGGCGCCATGTGCCGCGATGTGGCCGTTGTGGCGGCGGCCTGGGCGATCGGCGAGCTGCAGCGCGAAATGCTGAAGACCATCCAGAAGCCCGGCGGCGGAAAAATCGGCGTCGACTGAACAACCGGCGCCACGTCAGCCTGACGTTAACTGCCCGATGCCCTGCTCCCCATCGCAGGCTGCATCGGAGTGTGATCTGAATGCGCAGGCTGATGCGCAGCGATGCAGGCTCACAAGCGCGGCGCCGGCGGGCGAAAGCTGACCGGCTCGGTTGAACCTGACACTTCTCACGCAAGCCGGAGATCAGCGCCGGCCAGATCACACCCCGATGCAGAGAAGCGCCCAGCTCCGGGCGCGGTTACCGAAGTACCTGTGGACGTCCCTTCCCTCGCTCCGGGGGTATACGAATTGCGCCGCTGGATGGGTCCACGCCAAGCCAGCTGCCGGGGTAGCGCCCGGCATCTGCATCACCCCTTCCCTTCACATCGACCGCATTGGCAGGCGCCAGGCCACCTTTCACGGTGGGTTTGGTCACCCGCGCCTGGCTCCTGGCCAATGCGGTCAAGAGGACAACCCCATGTACCAGCCACCAGAACCATCTAACGTAGGCCGCTGCCTGCGCTGCTCGAGCTGCATCGACGTGACAGAGCACGTGGGCGGCATCTGCTACGACTGCCAGCCAGCCGAGGCCGGTGATCAGCCTGCCTTCCCGGTTCAGGCCAGCGAATACGGCGGCCATGGCACCTGCTTTGGACTGACGATCCGCGACTACTTCGCAGCCAAGGCGCTACCCACTGCTTGGGCCGCATTCGACGGCGGCTATTTCGACGCCGGCGAGTGGGACAGCATCAACCGTGGAGTTGCTGAATGCGCCTACCAAATGGCTGACGCCATGCTCGCCGCCCGGGTGAAGCCATGAGCGGCTGGATCAAGTGCAGCGACAGGCTGCCATCCGACATCGACCCGGTTCTGGCATTTGGCCAGAGCGACAGCAACGACACCGAGCATGTCTTCATCGGCTGGACTGATGGTGACAAGTGGTTCGAGATCAACAACGGCGACTACATCGACGGCGGCTACGGGCAGGACTACGACGCCGTAGCCACGCACTGGCAACCGCTGCCAGCCGATCCTACCGAGTAACCCACCACCTGGAGGCGACCATGGCTCGCGAGCATGAGCTTTACGCAGACAGCGCCCAGGCGCGCGAGGTTGATCGCCAGTACAGGCTGTTCGGTGATACCAGCTGGGCGGACCACCTCACCTCGAAGCAGGCCCGGGCGAACAACGAGGCCTGGAACAGAAACATCCGCGAGCGTGACGAGCGCCAGCGGGTTGAAAGCCGCCGGGTGATTGCCTCGGCACTCGACAAGATGGAAGCCATGTGCGGCTCAGGCGCCGCTCGGAGGACTGCATGAACAAAGGCACACGCGACGAGGTGGTCGCCATCATCAACTCTCGGTTCGAGGCCATCGACGCCTCGTTCAGCGAGGGGCTGCGCGGCGAGTTGATGATGGCAATCGACCTGGCCGGGTTGACCGGCGCGATCGACATTCCAAAGCAGCGCAGCTACATGGAGCGCTTAAACCAGGCAATTGAGCGCAACAACGCGGCTTGGCTGGCGGCCAACGGGAGAGTGGCATGAGCACTGCACCTGTGAAATCGCTCATTGACGAGCAACTGGATCAAATCGAACTCAGCCTTGCCATGTTTGGCGCAGGGGTGTCACGGGACCTACCAGAATCCATGACCATGCCGGCCGATCGCGTGCTGATGTTGTTCAAGGGCCCAACCTTTGCCGCCGCGGTCCACGAGGCCGAGCTGGCCAGCATCGAGAACCCGCTGGCCTGGAAGTGCCGGGCTTGTATCTGTGGTGAGTGGACGGTTGGCTATGAGGTCCGAGCATGACCAGCTACCAACGCGCCCGCCGCTTCGCAACATGGCGCGGCAGCTTCATCACCCTTTCCCTGTGCACCGCCTGGTTGCTTGCAAGCGCCTGGGCCGGTTGCATCACCCAGTAACCACCCATTTCAGCGCCGGCCGCACGCATGGCGCGGGAGACTCGCATGCCCGAAATTCGCGTAGAGCTCGATCAGCAGGTTGTCGGCCTGACGCCGGCAATCCTGGCCAAGGCCTTCTGGGCCATGGAAGACACCCAGCAGGCCAAGTTCTTCGATGATCTGGCCAAGGTGATCGAGGCCGATCACGTCAACAACCCCAGCTCCTACGGTTACGGCGAGCTGCAGTGGTGCTACCTCAAGGAGGTGCTGCGCCGGCCCGGCATGGAGCGCGCCAACAAGATGCATATGGCGCTGTCGGCGTTCGCCTTCGACTTCTGGCCGCGCAAGCCTGACGGCGCACGGGAGGGGCTGTGAAAACAACACCCCGCCTGGCCGCCCATATCGACTGGATGACGGTCGGAGAGTTCTCGCCTGAGCGGTACCAGGGCGATGAGCGCAAAGAGTACGAAGAAGAGGCCGCTCGCATTGAGCGGCAGTGGGACAACCAACCGAACTGAGGGCATCCCAATGTTCAAGAAAGCCGAACGTAAGCAGGCAAGGCTACGGCTAGCACTTACCGGCCCATCTGGATCAGGCAAGACCTATTCCGCGCTGCAACTGGCCATCGGCCTGGGCGGGCCGATCGCGGTCATCGACACCGAGCACGAAAGCGCCTCGCTGTACGCCGACCTGACCGACTTCGACGTCATGGGGCTGAGCGCGCCGTACTCGCCGGAGCGATACATAGACGCCATCAAGGCTGCCGAAGCCGGCGGCTATTCGACGCTGATCATCGACAGCTACTCGCACGAGTGGGTCGGCTCCGGCGGTTGCCTGGAGATCAACGACACGATCGCCAAGCAGCGCTACAAGGGCAACATCTGGTCGGCATGGAACGAGACAACACCGCGCCACCGCAAGCTGGTCGACACCATCCTCACCAGCCCGCTGCACATCATCTGCACGATGCGCAGCAAGACCGAGACGGTCCAGGGCGAAGGCAAGAAGATCCTCAAGCTCGGCATGAAGTCCGAGCAGCGCGACGGATCGGATTACGAGTTCACAGTGGTGCTCGACCTCCTCCACGACGGCAATGTTGCCGTGGCCACCAAGGACCGTACCCGCCTCTTCGATCAGCCGGAGGTTGTCAGCCCGGATACCGGTCGGCGCCTTCTCGCCTGGCTGAACGACGGTAAATCTCAAGCTGACCTGCAAGCCGCCGCGCTCGACGATGCCCTTTCCAAGATCCCGCTCACAGAGACGATGCAGGAGCTGCAAAGCGTGTTCTCGGCAGCCTATCGCGTACTCGAGCAGTCCCCTCAACTTCTTGCGCAACTGAACGCCGCCAAGGACCAGCGCAAGTATGAACTCACCCCTCAGGAGCAATCGGCATGAATGCCTGCATCTTCGACAGCGAAACCACTGGCCTGAACGACCCGCAACTTGTCGAGGCCGCGTACCTTCAACTGGCAGCCATTCCTGGCCTGCCGGTCTCCACCGAGTTCCTCCAGCGCTACAAGCCAGGCAAGCCAATTGAGCTCGGCGCCCTGGCCACCAGCCACATCCTCGACGAGGAGCTGGCAGATTGCCCGGATCACTCCGAATTTCAGCTGCCTTCCGATATCGAGTACCTGATCGGCCACAACGTCGACTACGACTGGGGCGTCATCGGACGACCAGAACTCAAGCGCATCTGCACCGCAGCGCTGAGCCGCCGCCTGTGGCCTGACGCCGACAGCCACTCGCAATCGGCGATGATCTACCTGCACTACCGCGAGCAAGCGCCGGGCCTCCTGCGCAACGCCCATGCCGCCCTGGACGATGTGAAGAACTGCCGGCTGCTGCTGGTCAAGATTCTTGATGCCCTGGCTGCTGAACTGGGCCGCCCGGTGGCCGACTGGGAAGAACTCTGGACCATCTCCGAAGACGCCCGCATCCCCACTGTGATCGGCTTCGGCAAGCACCGCGGAGCGAAGTTCAGCGACCTGCCGGCCGATTACCGCCGCTGGCTGCTTAACCAACCTGACCTCGACCCATTCGTTCGCAAAGCACTGCAGCGCTAGGAGACAACATGGCCCGCGGAGTAAACAAAGTCATCCTGGTCGGCACCTGCGGCCAGGACCCAGAGGTCCGCTACCTGCCAAACGGCAACGCGGTCACCACATTGAGCCTGGCCACCAGCGAGCAGTGGACCGACAAGCAGTCGGGCCAGAAGGTCGAGCGCACTGAGTGGCACCGTGTGTCCCTGTTCGGCAAGGTGGCCGAGATCGCCGGCGAGTACCTGCGCAAGGGCTCCCAGCTCTACATCGAGGGCAAGCTACAGACTCGCGAGTGGGAGAAGGACGGGATCAAGCGATACACGACTGAGGTGCACGTCGACATGCGCGGCACCATGCAGCTCCTCGGCGGCAAGCCGCAGGGCCAGCACCCAGGGCAGGCGCCCGATCGTCAGCCGCAGCAACGCCGGCAGGCGCCCCAGCAGCAGAACCAGCAGGCGGCCCCGCCGGACAGCTTCGATGACGACATTCCCTTTGCCCCGGCGCACCACCTCACGGGGGCGTAGCCATGCACAACCAGCGCTACCAGTGCCCGCCTGCCTACTTCCTCGGTCGAGCCTGCAGAGATAACTTGCAGTCACGCGATTCCCAGCCCTACGGCTGGATGACCGTGGAGTGCGGGTGGTGGTTGGCAGGTTGGAATGACCGGGACATGGAGCTCACCGCTTGAAACGCATTACCGCACGCGTTCGGCACGGCCGGCGCCAGCAACACATAAATCTGCCGCCCAGCGGCTTGGGAGGTATCGGCCATGGCAATGGAGCAGGCGGCGCGCGACAAGCGTCGGCGCGAGAAGGCAGCCAAATTGAAGGAAGAAGACCTACGCCTGAAGGTTCGACCAGGGACTAAACAGGCCCTGCTGGAGCTGATGGAGTGGGCCGGGATCGAGGAACAGGGCGAGGCGATGACGCTGATGATTCATCACCTGCATGGGCTGGGCCCGAGCGGCGCGTTGCCGCTACTGGAGCCTCCGCGCCACGAAATCACAGTGTCACCGGCTGTGGCGCGGAAGCTTCAGCAGTTCAGCGCGGCACAAGCGCTTCGCCTTGGCCGCGAGCAAGCCTTACTCGGGGTCGATCACGAATAGGCAGTTGTTATTGTTATCCATGACCATTGCGCTACCTGAACCGGTCTCCAATATCGCACCCACATAATTACCCTTCAGGTCATAGAACTCGTCACCGTCAACGCGGTAGAGAAGATCTGGGCCTGAGAACGATCGCACGAACTCGTCTTCGTCAATTCTGCCAATCGGCAACTGCCCGGGAATGCGCCCCTTAAACACGTTATACCGCCCTTTGCTGAAATCGGTAGCCACACGAATCTCCTTAGCTCGGCCCAATGCCGGTATCTCTTTTTACTCCATCACGCACAACCAAAAATATCGTTTTCGAAGTTGTGTCTCTCGCGCTGCCCGCCAGCGCCTTCCCCTATTGAACGACGGGGTCGGCACCCAGGCCTTTCCGGTAGCGGGCAATCGCGATGATCTGGCGCAGGCAGATGACCATCTCTTTCTTTATCTGGTCGTCCGGAAGTCCGATCTTTTTCAGCATCGCCTGGGCTTCTTCCTCGATCGAGGCAAGGGCCTCGGTATCGCTTTTCAGTGTCATGGAGACCTCCACCAGGTCGAGTCAGCCATGAATTGATAGCCCAGCAGAACAATGCGCGCCAGCTGCGGCGCCTTCCCCTATTCAACGATAACGCCTCCCCGGCGAGGGCGGCGCCTGCACGCAAGGACAACAACATGACCTATATGACCTCCCTCGCCCTGCCCTTCGAAAAGGAGCTGGTCGTCGATCTCTTCGCCGGCGGTGGCGGCGCCAGCAGCGGTATTGCCGAGGCTTACCGCGAGCCGGATGTAGCTGTGAACCACAACCCAATCGCCCTGGCCGTCCACCGCGCCAACCACCCGCAGACGGAGCACTACGTGGCGGACGTGTTCGAGGTCGACCCGATCCTGGCCACCAAAGGGCAGCCAGTCGGCATCCTGTGGGCATCGCCGGACTGCAGGCATCACAGCAAGGCGAAGGGCGGAAAGCCGCGCAACCGCAAGATTCGTGGCCTGGCCTGGGTGATCATCCGCTGGGCATACCAGACCAGCCCACGGCTGATCTTCCTTGAAAACGTGGAAGAGTTCGCCGACTGGGGACCGCTCGACGATGAAGGGCGACCGATCAAGGCCGAGAAAGGCCGGACGTTCCAGGCCTTCGTGAACGTGCTGGGCAACGGCATTCCTGAGGACCACCCGGATCTGCCGGAGATCCTGGCCGAGATCGGCGACCACGTGCCCAAGGAAGCGCTGGTGCGCGGCCTGCGCTACAACTTCGAGCACCAGGTGCGAGTTGCCGCAGATCAGGGCGCCCCCACTATCCGTAAGCGGCTCTACGGCATCGCCCGGCGCGATGGCAAACCAATCGTCTGGCCGGCGCCAACGCATCACAAGAATCCGGGCAAAGGCCAGAAAGCCTGGCGATCCGCAGCAGAATGCATCGACTGGGAACTGCAAGGCCGCACGATCTTCCGCGACGATGCTCTGGTGGAAAACACGATGAACCGCATCGCCAAAGGCCTGTGGCGGCACACCCTGGCCTGCAACGACCCGTTCATTGTCCCGTTGCGCGGCACTTCGAAGTCGCACACCAGCACGCACAGCGTCGACGATCCGGTCTCCACCATCAGCGGCGGGGGCACGCATCACGCCTTGGTTCAGCCGACAATGGCCGTGGCCGGCTGCCTCACGGAGCATGCCAACGGATCGACGCAGCGAACCTTCGACGCCGAAGAGCCGCTCCGGACGCAGGTAGCCCAGGTTAAAGGCGGGCACTTCGCGTTGATCACCGCCAACTTGGTCACGCTGCGCAGCGGCTGCGTGGGTGCGCCAATTGACAGTCCTGTCGGCTGCATCACCCAGAGCGGCGGGCACCACGCCATTGCTTCAGCCCACCTTGAGCAGGCAAACGGAGGGTTCTATAAGGGCGACGGCCGCAGCGCACTCGACCCGTTCTCGACGATCCTGGGCAAGGGCTCCAATCAGCGGGTGGTCACGGCCTACCTGGTCAAGTACTACGGCGCCGAGAAAGACGGCATCTCCATGCGGGAGCCGATGCATACCATCCCGTCGAAGGATCGGATGGCCGTCGTGCAGGTGGTGCAACTGCAGACGCACACGCTGACGGACGAACAGCTGGCCGGCGCCCGCAAGTGCGCTGCCTTCATGCGCAAATACCTGCCCCAGCACTTCACTGAGCACGCCGATGTGGTGATGGTTGGCGACTACGTGATGATCGACATCACGCTTCGCATGCTCAAGCCCCACGAACTGAAGCGGGCTCAAGGCTTCCGGGCTGACTACATCATCGACCGCGGGCTCTTCCTCAACGAGGAAACAGGCCAGATGTACTGGAAAGAAATTTCAGGAGCCAACCAGGTGAAGCTTCTGGGCAACAGCGTCTGCAAGGACGAAGCCCGGGCACTGGTTGCCGCGAACGCCTCCGACCTCATCGAACTCTACCAGCGCCTGGCGGCCTGACGCCGCCAGCAGGAGACACCCATGCCCACAGAAAACCGATCCAGCAACACCGAGATGGTCAGCGTGCCGCCGTACATTGGCCTGGAGCCGCTGGTTGGACGTTACTACCCCGCCCAATGCCGCCGTTGCGGTTGGGTTGGCAGCTCCGAAGAGTTGACCGAGGACGATGCGCAGTGCACCCGAGACATTGGCGATCGCCTGTGCCTGGGCGACTGCGATGAACTTGAGCGCCATGATCTGCTGAACATCATCCAAGCCATGGCAGCGCCGCAGCCCCACCCCGAGCCAATAGCCTGGATGGTTGGTACTGCCTTCTGGTGGACCAAAGAAGAGGCAGAGAGGGATGCGGCGGAGACTGGGCTGCCGATCGTGGGGCTGGGGCCAATGGCAGGGATCGCACCAGCCGAGCACCAGGGCGATCCGGTGGCGCTGCCTGCGCGCAAGCATGAACCTACAGAGCTGAGTGACGTGTTCGTCGATGCAGAAAACGAGGGCTGGAACGCCTGCCTAGACGAAATCGCCAAGCTGGGGCCGCTCTACACCCACGCGGACCCTGCCGAGGTTGAGCAACTTCGCCTTGAGCTGGCCGAACTTCGCCGCTGGGAGGCCTCGGTGCGTGAGAATTCTCCGCTGGTCAACGAGCTGGAGCGGCTGCGCGCCAATGCAGGCCAGCACAAGCTGGCAATGGATGCCGCGTGCGGTGAGTTGACGGATCTCCGCGCCCAGCTTGCCGAGGCGCATGCGCTGCTGGCTCGGGTAGTAAATTCCGGCGCGTTGACAAGTGAGCAATACGAATCGCTTGAAGCTGAGTGCTGCGCCATATCTGCCAGCGCGCCGAAGTGCAAGACCTGCCAAGACCAGGGCGAAGTATTCGTGCGAAAGGGTGACGTCCATTACGGCATGCAGACAGAACCCGAACCGGTCATGGCCGCATGCCCTGACTGCGCCGCACCAACCGTTGCCCTATCCGCCAGCGCAGAGCCGAGCGCTTTGCCTGACCCGCTCGGCTGCAACGAGTGTACGCATGCTGAATGCGGAAGGTTCGACGGACCGCGCCAGGTAGAGTGCCGCGCCATGGCTGACAACGCTTGCGCTCGCCCCGGTGCCAGCTCTTAACCCCAGAGCACATCTGTACTCCATCCCGCTGTAACCCCTCTCCCCTCTATTCACTGCCGCGATATGGCGGCAAAGGAATTCCTGTGTCCGAAAAAACTGAGTTGGACCTCGATGCCATCGAGGCAGCAGCCAAGGCCGCAACGCCGCAAGACTTCGTCAGCGCCCAAGTCGGCGGAGCCGAAGAAGGCTGGATGGAATGCCCTGGTTGCGGCGGTGAAGGCTCCGTCGAGCTGACGGCCGACTACCTGAACTACGACGGCGTGGCTTTGGGCGTGCAGTTCTACGGGATCGGCGAGCCACACGTTCACGCAGAGGCCTACTACCGCGCCGCCCGGCCTGCAGTCATGTTGGCCCTGATTGCAGAAGTTCGCGCCCTGCGAGCTGACGCAGCGCGGTATCGCTGGCTGCGTGACCCAGATGGCCAGGAAGATCTCGGCAGCGAATACAACATGCCGCCCATCATCTGCGGCTACGCCGAGTATGAGGACATTCTTGCCAATGATGCGCTAGACCGCGCAATCGACCAGGGCATGGAGGCGCTTAAGTCATGACCCGCCTCGCCCTCTGCCTCCTGCTGCTGGCCACCGGCGCCAGCGCCGACCCACGCGAAACTCGGCCACTGCCTTACAGCGCAGATGTCTTCCACGACGACCAACGTCGAGTGACCTGCTGGAAGCTCTCGAATGGACTGAGCTGCATCCCCGACAGCCAGCTGCACGCCGGCAATGAGCGCCAGCTCTCCCCGCACGAAACCCAACCCGAACCTAAACCCGCTATGGCGCCTGGGCGCTGGATTGATGAGAGGTATGAGCTGTGAGCAGGATCGACTGGAGCAAAGCGCCTGAGTGGGCAGAAGGCCACGGCTTGGTAGCCCATCACGGCATCACGGAGGTGTGGATCAACATGGACCAGTACGCCGTGGTCGGCGCCGAGGATCGTGCCTATCCCTATGGCGGCGGCACCGGCGATCACCGGCACAACTTCACCCGAGGCCAGGTGCAGTACATCACGCCGCGGCCAGCGCGCTGGGATGGCGAAGGCCTTCCGCCAATAGGCCAAAAGATAGAAATGAAGCACAAGCGCTCCACGGAAGATTGGGCTCGGCCTGGATTTGAGGAAGTGACCATAACCGCCATGGGCGCACAGCTGTTTCTGGTCACCTACCGCGATGGCGGCGAAGAAAACTGCGGCCATCTCAGCGAGTACGATTTCCGGCCGCTCAGCTCTCCTGAGCAACGGGCGGCTGAAGAACGCCAGCGTGCTGCGCGACAAATGTGCCTGGATGCCGGGCATGAAACCCCAACCCCTGGGCAGATTAATATGGGCCTGAAGCTCTACGACGCGGGCTACCGCAAGCAGGTGGCGCCATGATCGCCCTCGCCTACATGGCCAACCTGATCTACCGAGGCCCACGATGAACAACCACCTCTACCAGCCATTCTCGGCGCGCGGCATGGGTAGCTGGCACACCTGCAGCATTTGCGGCACGTCCAAACACAGCGGCTTCTACTGGCTGGCTGGCTACAAGAGCAAAACCGAGCCGCCATGCATCGCCTGGAAGATCGATCCAGAGTGGAAGGCCCAGGCCATCCCAGCGCCGATCACCGAACCCTAATCGCCCACCCTTTACTTAAGCCCGCCGACATGCGTGGGCGAGGATTTTGCATGCTCGAAACCATCGAGGTGATGCGCATCAAGCGCTTCGCCGCAAACACGGCTGGCCGCGATTTTGCGGTCGGCGATATCCACGGGCACTTCACTAGGCTGCAGGCCGCGCTGGACGCTGCTGGCTTCGATCCGGCAGCTGACCGCCTGTTCAGCGTTGGCGACCTGGTCGACCGCGGGCCCGAGTGCCGCGACGTACTCGAATGGCTGGCAAAGCCCTGGTTCCACCCGGTGCGCGGTAACCACGACGACTACGTCTGCAGATTCGATACCTGCGACGTGGACAACTGGGTCTACAACGGCGGCGCCTGGTTCGCCGGCTTGGCCTGGGATGAACAGCGCGAATTCGCCGTCCAATTCCGAGAGCTGCCTATCGCGATCGAGGTGGAGACGTCCGGCGGTCTGGTCGGAATTGTTCACGCCGACTGCCCTTTCCCTTCTTGGGATGAATTGCGGGCGGCACTGGAAGCTCCCGAGACCGCCAGGCAGCTGAGGCTCACGCAGAACACCTGCATGTGGTCTCGCAGCCGAATCGAGCTTGGCGAGACCGAAGGTGTGCGCGGCCTACGAGCACTGGTGGTCGGTCACACCCCGCTGATCAAGCCGCGGGCGCTCGGTAACGTAATTCACATCGACACCATGGGCTGGCGACCACAAGACGGCGGTCAATTCACTCTGCTGGACCTGCACTCCCTCAGTTTCTGACCTATCGACCGCCGCCGGCGGCGTGGAGAAAACCATGGCGAATGCCACAGCAGCAAAGCCATCCAGCATTCAGCCGCGGTTCATCCGTTTCGGCGATGCGCCTGGCTACCTCGGCATGTGCCGGGACGAATTCAACAAGACGGCTCGCCCGAACGTGCGCGAGTTTCCCATCGGCAAACAGGGCGTGGCCTTCGACCGCCAGGAGCTCGACGAGTGGGCCGATGCCTACATCGAGGCCAAGGCGATTGAAAAAGCCACCGCACAGGACAACAATCGGCCCCGCAGCGAGCGCCGAGGAGATGATACATGGCGCGAAAAACGATCACTGGCCTCTACGAGAAGGGCGGTGTCTGGCAAATCGACAAAGTCTACAAAGGGGAGCGAATTCGAGAGAGTACTGGCACTGGTGACCGGGAAGAAGCAGAGCAGTACCTGATTCACAAGCTCGAGCAGCTGCGTCAAAGGAAGGTGTATGGCGTTCGACAGGTCCACACCTGGGAGGAGGCAGCGATGCGCTACCTCCTTGAGGTCAAGGATCAGCCCTCCATTCACCTGACTGCCTTGTGCATGAAGCAGCTTCATCCATACCTGGGTCATCTGCCGCTGACGCACATAGATGACCAGGCGCTGGAGCCGTTTATAAGGGATCGTCAGACAGAAAAGGTTCTGCCGGATGGGACCATTGAAAAGGCCGTGAGCAACCGAACGATCAACATCGCCATCGAGCGCGCGGTCCGGGTTTTGACGCTCTGCGCAAGAAAGTGGCGAGACGATGATCGCCGGCCATGGCTGGACAGTGTGCCCATGCTGAGGAAGCTCGAAGAGAAGAAGTCGAGCCGCAAGCCCTACCCCATGTCGTGGGAAGAGCAATCGATCCTCTTCAACGAGTTACCAGCCCACCTGCAAACGATGGCCCTGTTCAAGGTAAACACAGGCTGCCGGGAGCAAGAGGTGTGCAAGCTGAGGTGGGATTGGGAGATATCGGTGCCGGAACTGGGAACCAGTGTTTTCCTGATCCCCGCTGACTTCGGCGGGAGACACGCCCGGTCGGGCGTAAAGAATGGCGACGAACGCCTGGTGGTGCTGAACAACGTGGCCAAGTCGATCATTGAAAGACAGCGCGGGATCAGCAAGGAATGGGTATTCCCATATAACGGAACCGCGATGCACCGCATGAACGATTCGGCTTGGAAGAAGGCGCGAGTGAGAGCGGCGAAACTCTGGCAGGAGGAAAACCTTCGCCCCGCTCACCCTGGATATGCCTCGATCAGGATTCACGATTTGAAGCACACCTTCGGTCGACGACTGCGGGCAGCAGGCGTTACTGAGGAAGATCGAAAATCACTGCTCGGGCACAAGAACGGCAGCATCACCAGTCATTACTCCGGCGCAGAGCTGGGCAAGCTGATTGAGGCTGCGAACATGGTATCAACAACGGACTCTAGAGGCCCTGTGTTGACGATCTTGAAGAGGAAAATCGGATGATGTCCCGAAAATCTCCCCACATGCAGAAATGAAAAAGCCACCCGAAGGTGGCTAAGTCATTGAAAATAATGGTCGGGACGGAGTGATTCGAACACTCGACCCCTTGCACCCCATGCAAGTGCGCTACCGGGCTGCGCTACGCCCCGACTGGGCTTTGAAGCATGTTCTCGTTACCGCTGAGAACGATGAAGAATATACCCTAACCTTTTGATTAATGGAAGCTTTTTTTCAAAAATTTCCACTCATCCTAAACAACGGTCACTTCTTCAGCACCACCAACACATCTTCCAACTCGACAATCATCTGACGAATCAGCTGTTTGTACTGGCTCGACTCATCCTTGGCCTCATCACTGGAAAGCCGCAACCTCGCCCCGCCAATGGTGAAGCCCTGGTCGTAAAGCAGGGCGCGAATCTGGCGGATCATCAGCACGTCTTGGCGCTGGTAATACCGCCGGTTGCCCCGCCGCTTCACAGGATTGAGCTGATCGAACTCCTGCTCCCAATACCGCAACACGTGCGGTTTTACAGCGCAAAGTTCGCTGACCTCACCAATGGTGAAGTACCGTTTGCCCGGTATGGGGGGCAGTTCGTCGTTATGGCTTGGTTCCAGCATAGGCCTCAACCCGGGCCTTCAACTTCTGCCCTGGACGAAAGGTGACGACGCGCCGTGCGGTGATCGGGATTTCTTCCCCAGTCTTGGGGTTGCGGCCCGGCCGCTGGCGTTTATCGCGAAGGTCGAAGTTGCCGAAACCGGACAACTTGACCTGCTCGTTCTCTTCAAGTGCGTGCCGAATTTCTTCGAAAAACAGCTCGACCAGCTCCTTGGCCTCACGCTTGTTAAGCCCCAGCTCCTCGTACAGCCTCTCGGCCATCTCAGCTTTCGTCAGAGCACCCATGCCGTTATTTCCTTAACGTGGTGTTCAACCTTTGTTCGAGCGAGGTGAGGATAGTGTGCAAGGTAGTGTTCACCTCATCGTCGTTAAGAGTGCGCGATGGATGCTGCCAGGTCAAGCCGACTGCCAGGCTTTTTCTATCAGGATCAATGCCTTTACCCTGGTAGACATCAAACAGCCTGAGGTCTGTGAGCCATTCGCCTGCATTGTCACGAATTACGTCAAGCACGTCTTGAGACGCTACATCACGACCTGCGATCAACGCCAGGTCACGACGGGTTTCCGGGAACTTGGACAACTCGCTGAATTTCGGCAATCGGCCTTCGACCACATCGGCCAGCACCAGCTCGAAAACGAAGACCGGGCGGTCCAGGTCCAGGACTTTTGCAAGCTCTGGATGAAGCGCGCCCAGATAGCCAACGGTCTTACCTTCACGCTGGATTTCGGCGGTCTGACCAGGGTGCAAGGCTGGATGCTTGCCAGCGACGAAGGTGAAGTCGCCCAACGCACCAGAATAACCCAGCAGGGCTTCCACATCGGCCTTCACGTCGAAGAAATCGATGGTATCGCGGCCGTTGGCCCAGCCTTCAGGCAAGCGGCTGCCTGTAGCGACGCCGGCAATCATCGGTTCCTGTGCCAAGTTGCCTAACTGGCCAACGAAACGTAGGCCACTTTCGAACAAGCGCACGCGGTCCTGCTGGCGATTGAGGTTGTGCTGCAATGCCTTGACCAGGCCCGGCCACAGAGAGGCACGCATGGCCGCCATGTCGCTGGAGATAGGGTTGGCCAGCAACAGTGGCTCTACGCCTGGGCTGAACAGCTCGAACAGTTTCGGATCGATGAAGCTGTAGGTAATGGCCTCCTGGTAACCACGAGCAACCAGCAGACGACGCAGGTTTGGCAGCTCGCCACGGGTTTCCGGACGTGCTTGCGGCGCCAGGCGCGCTTGCGGGTAGCGCACGGGCAGGTTGTTGTAACCGTACAGACGCGCGAGCTCTTCGATCAGGTCGACTTCGAGGCTGATATCGAAGCGGTGGCTCGGAACGTTGACCGTCCACTGCCCTGCTCCGTCTGCCTGGGTAGCCAGACCAAGGTTGTTGAGCAACTGCTCGACCTGGGACGGGTCCATTTCCATGCCAAGCATCTGGGCGATGCGATCGGCACGCAGGGTAACCGGGGCAATGCGGGGCAAGTGTTGCTCGCTGACGGCTTCAACGATAGGGCCGGCTTCACCGCCTACCACTTCCAGCAGCAATGCGGTCGCGCGCTCCATGGCCTCGCGGGCCAACTGGGAATCGACGCCGCGCTCATAACGGTGCGAGGCGTCGGTGTGCAGGCCGTAGGAGCGGGCCTTGCCTGCAACGGAAATCGGCTCGAAGAAAGCGCTTTCCAGGAACAGATCACGGGTTTTAGCGGTGTCGACGCCGCTGTG
Source organism: Pseudomonas sp. FYR_7 (assembly GCF_043106155.1). Lineage (NCBI taxonomy): Bacteria > Pseudomonadati > Pseudomonadota > Gammaproteobacteria > Pseudomonadales > Pseudomonadaceae > Pseudomonas > Pseudomonas sp. FYR_7. The sequence goes on along the minus strand of NZ_JBICMI010000013.1, from coordinate 88,597 downwards.
CTCGCCGCCCATGACGCCGGCGATGGCCAGGGCGCGGGTGTGGTCGGCAATGACCAGGGTGTCGGCACGCAGTGCAACTTCCTGGCCGTCGAGCAGCACGAGCTTCTCGCCTTCCTCGGCCATGCGTACGCGAATGCCGCCGTTGATCTCTGCCAAGTCAAAGGCGTGCATCGGCTGGCCGAGTTCGAGCATCACGTAGTTAGTGATGTCTACGGCAGCGTCGATGCTGCGCACGTCGCTGCGGCGCAGACGCTCGACCATCCACAGCGGCGTCGGCTTGCTCAGGTCGACATTGCGGATGACCCGCCCCAGGTAACGTGGGCAAGCTGGCGGCGCATGGACCTCGACTGGGCGCACTTCGTCGTGCGCGGCAGCCACGGCTGGCACCAGCGGGCGGGTAACCGGCACGTCGTACAGCGCGCTGACGTCGCGCGCCAGGCCGGCGATTGACAGGCAATCACCCCGGTTGGGCGTAAGCCCGATTTCGATGCTGGCATCATCCAGGCTCAGGTACTGGCGAATGTCTTCGCCTACCGGTGCATCGCTGGCCAGTTCGAGCAGGCCATCGTTTTCTTCACTGATCTGCAGTTCGGCCGCCGAGCAGAGCATGCCGAATGACTCCACACCGCGCAGCTTGGCCTTCTTGATCTTGAAGTCACCAGGCAGTTCGGCGCCGATCATGGCGAAGGGGATCTTGATCCCTGGCCGTGCGTTAGGCGCGCCGCAAACGACCTGGAACGTTTCCTGACCATTGCTGACCTGGCACACACGCAGCTTGTCGGCGTCTGGGTGTTGTTCAGTGGCAAGGATTTCACCCACCACAATACCGCTGAACTGGCCGGCAGCGGGGGTCACGCTGTCGACTTCCAGGCCGGCCATGGACAGGCGGGCCACCAGTTCGTCACGGGAGACTTGCGGGTTTACCCAACCGCGCAGCCACTGTTCACTGAATTTCATGCTGTTCTTCTCCTGAAGGTTGCGTCGATTGGCTTAGCGGAATTGGGCTAAGAACCGCAGGTCGTTGTCGAAGAACAAACGCAGATCGTTGACGCCATAGCGCAGCATGGCCAGGCGCTCGGCACCCATGCCGAAGGCAAAGCCCTGGAATTGCTCAGGATCGATGCCCGACATGCGCAGCACGTTCGGGTGCACCATGCCGCAGCCCATTACTTCCAGCCAGCCGGTCTGCTTGCACACGCGGCAGCCGTTGCCCGAGCACATGACGCACTGGATATCCACTTCGGCAGACGGCTCGGTGAAGGGGAAGAACGATGGACGGAAACGCACCGCCAGTTCTTTTTCGAAGAACACGCGCAGGAATTCTTCGATGGTGCCCTTGAGGTCGGCGAAATTGATGCCACGGTCGATCAGCAGGCCTTCGACCTGGTGGAACATCGGCGAGTGGGTGATATCCGAATCGCAGCGGTATACGCGGCCAGGACAGACAATGCGAATAGGTGGCTGGGTCGACTCCATGGTCCGCACCTGCACCGGCGAGGTGTGGGTACGCAGCAACATGTTGGCATTGAAGTAGAAGGTATCGTGCATCGCCCGGGCCGGATGGTGGCCGGGGATGTTGAGCGCTTCGAAGTTGTGATAGTCGTCTTCGACTTCAGGGCCTTCGGCAATGCCGTAGCCAATGTGCGTGAAGAACTGTTCGATGCGTTCGAGTGTACGGGTGATGGGGTGCAGGCCACCGGTGGCCTGGCCGCGGCCTGGCAGGGTCACATCAATGCATTCGGCAGCCAGACGAGCGCTGAGCTCGGCTTCTTCGAAAGCTGCCTTGCGTGCGTTCAGCACAACGGTGACGCGCTCTTTGGCGTCATTGATCAGCGCGCCCACTTTGGGCCGCTCCTCGGCTGGCAGGTTGCCCAGGGTCTTCATCACCTGGGTCAGCTCGCCCTTCTTGCCGAGATAGTTGACCCGGATCTGTTCCAGGGCATTGATGTCTTCAGCGCGCTCCACGGCCTCCAGGGCTTGGGAGACCAGCGCATCCAGGTTTTCCATGTACAGACTCCAGATACGAAAATAGGGGAAGAGCTTTGAAGGCTCTTCCCCTATCGATGACGTTCAATGCCCGACGACGTAGGCGCCGCCGGGTGATTGTCGCGGGTACTTAAGCCAGAACGGCTTTAGCTTTCTCGACAATCGCAGCAAACGCCGCTTTTTCGTTCACTGCCAGATCGGCCAGAACCTTACGGTCGATTTCGATCGAAGCCTTTTTCAGGCCAGCAATCAAACGGCTGTAGGACAGACCGTTGGTGCGGGCACCGGCGTTGATACGAGCGATCCACAGTGCGCGGAACTGACGCTTCTTCTGGCGACGGTCGCGGTAGGCGTATTGGCCTGCCTTGATGACCGCTTGCTTGGCAACACGGAATACGCGCGAGCGTGCACCGTAGTAACCTTTAGCCAGTTTCAGAATTTTCTTGTGACGCTTACGAGCGATGACGCCACGCTTAACACGAGCCATGAGTAACTTCCTCTATCTTAACCAGAATTAACGTACGCGCAGCATGCGCTCGACTTTTGCTACGTCGGACGGGTGCAGCAAGCTGGCACCGCGCAGTTGACGCTTACGCTTGGTCGACATTTTGGTCAGGATGTGGCTCTTGAAAGCGTGCTTGTGCTTGAAGCCCGAAGCGGTCTTCAGGAAGCGCTTCGCAGCACCGCTCTTGGTTTTCATTTTTGGCATGTTGGAACTCCGCATTCGATAAAAATTACACAATAATCATCAGGCCTGCCGTGCCCGGGAGATTATTTCTTCTTTTTGGGGGCGATGACCATCATAAGCTGGCGTCCTTCCATCTTAGGATGCTGCTCGACGGAACCGTATTCGATCAGGTCAGCTTCAACCCGCTTCAACAGCTCCATGCCCAGCTCCTGGTGGGCCATCTCACGACCACGGAATCTCAGAGAGATCTTGGCCTTGTCCCCTTCGGTAAGGAAACGTACCAGGTTGCGTAGTTTTACCTGGTAATCCCCTTCTTCCGTCCCTGGACGAAACTTGATTTCTTTAATCTGGATCTGTTTCTGGTTTTTCTTGGCTTCGTTGGCCTGCTTCTTCTTCTCGAAGAGGTGCTTGCCGTAGTCCATCACCTTGCAGACGGGTGGAACCGCGTCTGCAGAGATTTCCACCAGATCCAGCTTCGCTTCTTCAGCGATACGAAGCGCTTCATCAATCGAGACGATGCCAACCTGCTCGCCGTCTGCGCCAATTAACCGAACCTCGCGGGCCGAGATATTCTCGTTGATCGGGGCCTTCGGTACAGCACGTTTATCATTTCTCATTTCACGCTTAATAGTCATTACTCCGTTGTTTGGCGACCACGCCGGGAAACCGCTTGCGTCAGGAGCTCAGCGAACTGGGCGACGGGCATGGAGCCCAGGTCAGCGCCTTCGCGAGTACGCACTGCTACGGTCTGCGTTTCGACTTCGCGGTCCCCTATAACCAAAAGGTACGGGACCTTGAGCAAAGTATGCTCACGGATTTTAAAGCCGATCTTCTCATTTCTCAAGTCCGACTTGGCACGGAAACCGCTACCATTCAGAGTTTTCTCAACCTCAAGGGCGAAATCGGCCTGTTTGTCGGTGATATTCATAATCACCGCCTGCGTTGGCGCCAGCCAGGCAGGGAATACGCCGGCGTAGTGCTCGATCAGCATGCCGATGAAGCGCTCGAACGAACCCAAAATGGCGCGGTGCAGCATGACCGGGCGCACGCGGCTGTTGTCTTCGGCAATGTAGCTGGCGTCCAGGCGCTCCGGCAGGTTCGGGTCGTACTGCAGGGTGCCGCACTGCCAGTTACGGCCAAGGCAGTCACGCAGGGTGAACTCGATCTTCGGCCCGTAGAAAGCGCCCTCCCCTGGCTGGTATTCCCACTCCAGGCCAGATTCATTCAGGGCATCGGCCAACGCTCCCTCGGCACGGTCCCACAGCTCTTCAGAGCCAACGCGCTTGGCCGGACGAGTAGACAGCTTCATGGCGATGTCGCTGAAGCCAAAGTCCTTGTAAACGTCCAGGGTCAGCTTGATGAAGTCGGCGGCTTCTTTCTTCACCTGTTCTTCGGTGCAGAAAATGTGGGCATCGTCCTGTACGAAGCCACGCACACGCATGATGCCGTGCAATGCACCAGACGGCTCATTGCGGTGGCATGCGCCAAACTCGGCCAGACGCAGCGGCAGGTCGCGGTAGCTCTTGAGCCCCTGGTTGAAGACCTGCACGTGGCACGGGCAGTTCATCGGCTTGACCGCGTAGTCACGGCTCTCGGACGAGGTGGTGAACATGTTCTCGGCGTAGTTGGACCAGTGGCCGGAACGCTCCCACAGGATACGGTCGACCACTTGCGGGGTCTTGATTTCCTGATAACCGTTCTCGCGCTGAACGTTACGCATGTACTGCTCGAGCACTTGGTAGACAGTCCAGCCATTGGCATGCCAGAACACCATGCCCGGTGCTTCTTCCTGCAGATGGAACAGGTCGAGCTGCTTACCGATCTTGCGATGGTCGCGCTTCTCGGCTTCTTCGATGCGCTGGATGTAGGCCGCCAGCTGCTTCTTGTCAGCCCAGGCGGTGCCGTATACCCGCTGCAACTGTTCGTTCTTGGCATCGCCGCGCCAGTAGGCGCCGGACAGCTTGGTCAGCTTGAATGCCTTGAGGAAGCGGGTGTTGGGCACGTGCGGGCCGCGGCACATGTCCACGTATTCCTCGTGGTAGTACAGGCCCATGGCCTGTTCGTTTGGCATGTCCTCGACCAGGCGCAGCTTGTAGTCTTCGCCACGGGCAGTAAACACGTCGATGACTTCGGCGCGCGGGGTCATTTTCTTGATGACGTCGTAGTCAGTATCGATCAGCTGCTGCATGCGCTTCTCGATGGCCGCCAGGTCATCCGGCGTGAAGGGCCGCTCGTAAGCGATGTCGTAGTAGAAGCCTTCGTCGATCACCGGGCCGATCACCATCTTGGCGGTCGGATACAGCTGCTTCACCGCATGGCCAACCAGGTGGGCGCACGAGTGACGAATGATCTCCAGTCCCTCTTCATCTTTGGGGGTGATGATCTGCAGGGTAGCGTCGTTCAGGATCAGGTCGCAGGCGTCGACCAGCTTGCCATCTACCTTGCCGGCAACGGTGGCCTTGGCCAGACCGGCGCCGATGGATGCGGCGACCTCGGCAACGGACACGGGGTGATCGAACGAACGTTGGCTGCCATCGGGAAGAGTAATGGTGGGCATTGGCGCCTCCTCTCCTAGTGGTGACCCCTACCAAAGGTCACGTGGGTTGGGATGAGCCAGTACAAGATCCGAACCTGCCTTCCGCTGACGGGAAGCCTGCCTCACAGTGGCAGAAGCCTTTGGGCTTGCGGGGACGAACCAGAGTGACTGGAAAGAAAATAGAACTGCAGCGGGGACGTTCTCAGCTGCAAGCCGGGCATGCTAGCACGCAGTCAGAGCCGCGCGCAGGAATATTTGGAAATTGCCACTGATGGTGAACTTCCGCGACAGCTTCCCTATCAGACGTGTGGAAACAACTACTCTTGATGAGAACTGACCCAAGGAGTAATCGGTTATGCGAGTTCCGTCTCTTCTGGCCCTGGCGGCCGCTGGCGCCCTGCTGATGCCAATGGCCGCGAACGCCGGCAACTTCCCTGCCGGCAAGGAAGGTGCCTATATGGCCCAATGCACGCAAGTTGCCGCTGGCCAGGGCGTTGATGCCGCCGCAGCGAAAAAGCACTGCGAATGTGGTGCACAAGCGATCAAGAAGAATTTCTCCGACGCTGAAATTGCTGACCTCGACAGCAAGGATGGCGTGGACGCCAAACTCATGCAAAAGGCGCAAAACGTCGTTAAACAGGCCTGCGCACCTAAAAGCTGATGTTATGTAGCTGCGCGTGTCCGGCGATAAATTGCGCTGGATCAACCTGCCACGAAGGTAAAAAGACGCGACAGCCGCAGAATTAGACTATGATGTACCGGTGCTCCGTAGCTTTGGCCGCATTGCACCACCGAAAATACTAAATGTTCTGGAGATTCACCCATGTCCAATCGCCAAACCGGCACCGTCAAATGGTTCAATGATGAAAAAGGCTATGGCTTCATCACTCCACAAGGCGGCGGCGACGACCTGTTCGTTCACTTCAAAGCCATCGAATCTGACGGATTCAAGAGCCTGAAAGAAGGCCAAACTGTTTCCTTCGTCGCCGAGCGCGGCCAGAAGGGCATGCAGGCTGCGCAGGTTCGTCCGGAGTAATTCGGACAGCCGTAAAAAAACCCGCCCCCGTGGCGGGTTTTTTTGAGTTGGCTTTGACAGCTCAACGCGCACAGGGCACTGATGCCCTCCATACGCGAGGCAAATCTTAGCCGCAGTTAACGCGTGTTACACGCCCTTGCTCATCGACATTCAAGTTCAGCCGCTCCGAGCGGTATTCCAGGGTGACCACATCGTGGGGTTTGAGTATGCGCGCCATTTGCGAGCCGCTCGCCTTGCGGGCCTGCTCCAGCAGCTCTGCACTACCCATCTTGCCCACTGCAAAATCAGCGCCGCTGGCCTGGCAGCGACCATCATCGCCCGCAGGTGCCTCAGGCACTTGACCGCCACTGGAGTCGCCACCAGTGCTGCAGCCTGCCAGGACAGCAGCCACCGCCAGGGTCGCCAGATAAGCACGGGTACGTAACATTAAGCCTCCTAGATCATTTGGGAACTGCCTGATCCGACAGCCCCACCCTAAATTCGTTGCAAAACTCGCCAAGTCTGCACCATCCCGGCGGCTGATGGGGGAAGACAATCGTGACCGAATTTTACCATTCGGCCCACACGCCGCTTGGTTTGGCCTGCAAAGTCATGATTTACTTTAAGAAGTGAAGGCATAGTGCCTGCTACGAATACCCGGTTTGGTCATTCGTTCTTTCATCCCGCGCCGCAAGCGAGAGCTTTTCATGAGCACCCACAGCATCGATGCCGACATCAAGGTCAAATGGGCCGAGGGCCAGAGCGCCTATAGCCCCAGCACCCCGGAGGAGCTGCTGCTGATCGCCATCGACCTCCTGGTACGTGACCGCGGCGCAGAAGCAGCGCGCGGCTTCATCGACCAGGTGGTCGAACGGTATGCACCACGCCCTGCTACTTTAAACGCGCCAACCGCTCGCTGAGCAGGTCGAACAGCCCCTGAGCATCCCCCTCCTCCACCCACATGACATTGGCCGGTTGCTTGAGCACCCCGTACCAATCAGCCACGGTCTGGCCGAAGGTAGGGCCCTCGCGGGTATCGATTGACATGTGAATGCGCCGGCCGCTGAACTGCTGGGGTCTGAGCAGATAGGCAATGACGCTGGCGTCATGCACCGGGCCGCCGGGCATCCCGTACAACGCCATGTCATGGGTGATGTAGGCATTGAGGATATCCACCACACGCTTGCTGGCCTGCGTATTGACGCCAGCCAGTTGCTTGAGCCGTGCTTCGCTGGTCAACAGCTTATGGGTCACATCCAGGGGCAGGTAGGTCAACGGCACGCCACTTGCCAGCACCACAGCGGCCGCGTGCGGGTCGGCATACAGGTTGAACTCGGCCACAGGCGTGATGTTGCCACCGTTAAAGTGAGCCCCGCCCATCACCACCACTTCCTTGATGCCCTGAGCGATCTCCGGGCGCTGTATCAAGGCCAGGGCCAGGTTGGTCTGCGGACCGAGCATGGCCAGGGTCACGCTGTGTGGCGGCGCCGCACCTAGGGTGTCGACCAGGTACTGAACAGCGTTGCCGCTCGCCAAAGGCTGCTTGGGTTCATGCACTTCAACCCCGGTGACGCCTTCTTCGCCGTGCACTTCAGCCGCGTAGATCGGGGCGCGCACCAAGGGGCGACCCGCACCGGCGTATACCGGGACATCCTCGCGACCGGCCCACTCACGGGCTAGGCGAGCGTTACGTGCGGTCTTCTCCAGGCGCACATTGCCGGCGACTGTCGTGATGGCACGAATTTTCAGCTCATCAGGCGAGGCCATGGCCAGGAACAGGGCCACCAGATCGTCAGCCCCCGGATCGGTGTCGATGATCAGGTCGATAGGTGCCGCTTGTATGGCAGACGCTGCAGCCATGAGTGCGAGTCCTTGAAGCAGGGGTTTTAGCATGACGAGGGCACTCCTGTTGCCAGTGGATATCGAGTAAGGACCGTCGGTGTCAGAAGGTTACACCGGACACCAGGGCGATGTTGCTGTAAGGCTGGCACTCGCCCGTGCGCACCATGGCCCGGGCCTTGCGCGACAGCATCTTGAACGCTTCGTGGGGCATGTATTCACGCTCGCCCAGCGTGTCGCTCAGGCGCTCGATTTCTGCAAACGCCGGCGGCTCCACGGTTTGTATCTCTTCAGCCAGCACGTGCCGCTCGACCTGCAGCTCGCTCAGGACGCACCGCAGCACACTGGCAAAGTCAGGCAGCCCTGGGGTGACAGCCAAGTCGATCAGCTCCACGCCGTGCGGTACGGGCAACCCGGCATCGCCGATGATCAGGATGTCGCCATGGCCCATGCTGGCAATGGCCCGAGACAGTGCAATGTTCAGCAGCGGCGTCTTCTTCATGGCAGCAGCTCCGCGAGCCTGGGGATGGAAGGTTGCGCGCCGGCCCGGGTCACCGACAGGGCAGCCGCCCGTTGCCCGAAGCGGATTGCCTCGCCCTCCTCCAGGCCCTGCACCAACCCCGCCGCAAAGCCTCCGATGAAGGTGTCCCCTGCAGCGGTGGTGTCCAAGGCTTTTACCACGGGTGCCGGATAATGCTGGTGGCCATCGGGCGTGATCAGCAAGGCACCTTGGGCGCCGAGGGTAATGATCACTTTGCCAGCTCCCAGCGCGAGCAGGCGCGTGCCTGCCAGTAAAGCGCTGGCCTGATCATGCACGGCAACACCGGTCAACGCCTCGGCCTCGCTTTCGTTGGGCGTGAGGTAGTCGACATGGTTGAACCATTCGGCGGGCAGCGGCCCTGTTGCTGGCGCTGGGTTGAGTATCACCCGTTTGCCGAGCTGACGGCCTCTGGCCAAGGTCCAGGCCACGGTAGGCAATGGCACTTCAAGTTGGCAGATGATCACCTGCGCCGCCTGCAGCAAGCCGTCGAAGCGCGCTACGGCGTCGGGTACCAGCAACCCATTGCCCCCAGGCACAATGACGATGCAGTTCTGGCTGGCCGCGTCGACGGTGATCATCGCCACCCCCGTGGACACGCCGGCGCAGGTGACCACGCCCTGACAGTCAATGCCTTCCACTTCCAGGGCATTGCGCAATTGCAAACCGTAGGCGTCGTCGCCGACGCAGCCGATCATTGCCGCGCTGGCGCCCAGCCGCGCGACCGCCACGGCCTGGTTGGCACCCTTGCCTCCGGCAGCGGTGAAGAAGGTATCGCCGGCCAATGTCTCGCCAGGCCGTGGCAGGCGCTGAGCGCGCGCTACCAGGTCCATGTTGAGGCTGCCGACTACCACGACCTTGGCACTCATGCGGTTTCCTTAGCGGTAATCGTTGAACAGATCCGGGCGCGGCCCGGTGGACTCGCGCAACACGATGCGCGGGGTGACGATGCGCTGCTGCGCCGAGCTATTGCGAGGCTGAGCGATACGCGCCAGCAGCAGCGCCGCAGCGCTCTCGCCAAGCTCGCGGATGGACTGCCCCACAGTGGTCAAGGGTGGGTAGACGTAGCGGCTCAGCTCGATGTCGTCGAAGCCGATCACCGACAGCGCACCCGGCACGTCGATGTGGCGCTCGGCCGCTGCGCGCAATACGCCGAACCCGATCATGTCGTTGCCCGCAAAAATGGCCGTCGGCCGCGGCCCTGCCAGCAGCTCGGCAGCTGCAGCGTGACCGCCTGGGCTGGTGAAGTCACAATGGCGCACGCGCTCAGGGGCCACGGTGACGCCCGCCTCGGCCAAGGCTCGACGAAAACCGCCCAGGCGCATCTGCGTCACCCCGGTTTCTGCTGGCCCACCGATGTAGGCGATATCCCGATGGCCAAGCTCCAACAGATGGCGCGTAGCCAGGTAGGCGCCCAGCTCATGATCGATCCGCACCAGATCGGCATCGACGCCTTCGAGCTCTCGGTCCACGATGACCATGGGTGTGCGCACCTCTGCCAGGCTTTGCAACAAGTCGTCATCCTGCCCTACCGACCCGACCACCAGCCCATCGATGCGCTTTTCCAACAGCACCCGCAGGTAATTACGCTGCTTTTGAGGGTCGTCGTCGGAATTGCACAGGATCACGCAATAGCCATTGCGCTCGCACGCGTCTTCAATGCCGCGGGCCAGCTCGGCGAAATAGGGGTTGACGCTATTGGGCACAAGCAAGCCGATGGTGGCCGTGCTGCGTGCCTTGAGCGACCGCGCGACGGCGCTGGGCACGTAGTCAAGCTCCCGTATGGCGGCCTCGACTTTGAGCCGAACAGGCTCGCTCACCGGCCGCGTTTTGTTCAACACGTGGGACACGGTGGTGTAAGAAATCCCCGCCAGGGCCGCGACGTCTTTGATGGTTGCCATGGTTCAGTTCCGCCGGGCTGCGCGCCGGCTGCGATAAGTGTCGAGCACCACGGCAATGACGATCACAGCGCCGGTAATGATGCGTTTGGTTGGCTCGCTGGCACCGATCTGCGCAAGGCCCGCTGCCAGCACGGAAATGATGAGCACGCCAAAAAAGGTGCTGATGACCGAGCCACGCCCACCCATCAGGCTGGTACCGCCGATCACGACGGCGGCAATCACCTGCAACTCCAGGCCGGAGCCCGCATTGGGGTCGGCCGCCTCCAGGCGCGACACCTGAAACAACGCAGCCAGGCCAGCCAGCAGCCCCATCAGGGCGAAGACCAGTACCTTGTAGGGGCGCGGGTCGATACCAGCCAGGCGCACGGCTTCTTCATTGGTGCCGATCCCGATCAGGTAGCGCCCGAATACGGTACGGGTGAGCACCAGGTGAGCGATTACGATCACCAGCAAGGCGATGATGAACGCGGGTGATATACCGAAGGCTATCGGGTTGGAGAACCAGGCATAGGCATCGCCGATGTAGGCCGTGCGCGAATCGGTGAACTGGTAGGCCAGGCCGCGGGCCATTTCCAGCACGCCCAACGAGACGATGAACGAAGGGATGCGCCAGGCCACGGTGACGACGCCGGTAACGCTGCCAGCCAATGCGGCCACCGCCATGCCCAGCAGTGCAGCCGGCACGATGCTCCAGCCCCAGCCAAGAATCGCAACGCTGACTGTCGATGCGGCCAGGGCCAGCACCGAACCGACCGACAGGTCGATGCCGCCGATGATCAGCACGAACGTCATGCCCACGGCCAATACCATCAAGTCAGGTATCTGGTTGGCCAGGGTACTGAACGTACCGTATGACCAGAAATGGCTGCTCAGCATCGAGAACAGCACGATCATCGCCAGCAAGGCGCCGGCCAGCCCCAGGTAAGTACCAAGGCCCAAGTAGGTGCCGCTGCGGCGTGCCGGGGCAGCGCTTTGGTTTTCGAGCGGTGTGGTTTTCATGCGTCCATCCTGGGGGCTGCAGGGTGCAGCAGTGCGTCACGTTTCTGATAGCCGGCGAAGGCTGCCGCCAGCAACTGGTCCTGGGTCCAGTGGTCACGTTCGAAGGTGTCGATCAACCGACCGGCAGACAAGACCGCAATGCGGTCGCAGATCAGCATCAACTCGCGCAGATCGCTGGAGACCACGACCAGGGCCTTGCCCTGCCGAGCGAGTTCGGCGAGCAAACCGTAGATGTCGAACTTGGCACCGACATCGATGCCGCGCGTAGGCTCGTCGAACAGCAAGACCCGGCAATCGCGCTCGAGCCAGCGGCCGATCACCACCTTCTGCTGATTACCACCAGACAGCTCGCCGACCACTTGATCAGCGCCGGCACTGCGAATGCGCATGGCCTGTATTTGCCGCTCGGCCAAGTCGCGTTCGGCTTGGCGGTCCAGGACGCCAGCCCGCGACACCGCACCCAGGTTGCCCAAGGCGATGTTGGCGCTGATCGACTGGCTCAACAGCAGGCCTTCGCCTTTGCGATCTTCGGTGATCAGGGCAATACCCGCGTTGACGGCGGACTTTGGCGAATCGATGGTGACGGGCAGCGGCGGCTGGCCCAGGGCAATGCTACCGCTGTCGGCGCGGTCGGCGCCGTAGATCAACCGCAGAAGCTCTGTACGGCCCGCGCCGATCAGCCCGGAGATACCGAAGATCTCCCCAGCACGGACTTCAAAGGACACCTCCTGCACCTTCTCGCCCCGGCTGAGCTTGTCCACCCTGAGCAGTGGACCACCTAACGAGCGGCGGCCCAGATCGATGTGTTCGCCCAGTTCACGCCCAACCATCAGGTTGACCAACTCGGCGCTGCTGTAGCGCTGGATCGGTTCGTCGCATACCAGCCTGCCATCGCGCAGCACGACGATACGCTGAGCGACGCGCTGCAGTTCTTCGAGCCGATGGGAGATATAGACGATAGCCACCCCCCGGGCGCGCAAGCGCTCGATCTGGGTGAACAGCAATTCCACCTCGCGCGCGGTCAGCATGGCGGTGGGTTCATCGAAGATCAGCACGTGGCAATCTCCGATCAGGTTGCGGGCAATCTCGACCATTTGCTGATGACCGATGCCCAACTCTCCGACCGGGGTATCGGGGTCAATGGCCTCCAGCCCCACCTGGGCCATGGCATCGACAGCCATCTGGCGCAGGCGCTTCTGGCTGATCCAGCCGAGGCAGCTGGGCAGGTTGTCCAGAAACAGGTTTTCTGCCACGGTCAGGGTGGGCAACAGGTTCAGTTCCTGCATCACCATGCGCACGCCGAGGCGCTCGGCCTCGCGGCGACTGGCCGGCGCATAGGCTTGCCCGCGGTAGAGCATGTGCCCGGCAGTGGGGGTTTCCAGGCCGCTGATCAACTTGGACAAGGTGCTCTTGCCAGCGCCGTTTTCGCCGGTCAAGGCCAGCACCTCGCCGGCACGCAGCTCCAGGCTCACCTCGCCCAGCACCGGCTGGGCGTACGTCTTGCCGAGGCCGCTGGCAGCCAGGACCACGTCATGGGCCGATGCGGACATCGCCGTGTCTCCTGGCAGCATCAAGGTTGCTTCGTAATCAGTTCGACCGGGGTCTGGATGACGTTATCGGCATCCACATCCGGCTTCTCGCCCTTGACCATTTTCAGCGCGGCCTGGATACCGAAAACGGCTTGCTGACTGGCTGCCTGATCAAGCGTGGCCAGTACGCGGCCGTCGGCAATCATGGGCTTGATGGCATTGATGTTATCGTAACCGACCACCTGCACCTGGCCAGCCTTGCCAGCCGCGCGCACGGCCGAGACCGCGCCCAGGGCCATGCTGTCGTTGCCTGCCAGCAATGCCTTGAGGTCAGGGTATTCGTTAAGCATGGACGCGGCGACGGCATTGCCTTTGTCGATTTCCCAATTGCCGCTCTGCGTGGAGACGATCTTGATCTGTGCAGCATCCATCGCCTCCTTGAAGCCTGCGGTACGCTGCTGGGCATTGGTGGTGGTCGGCACGCCTTCGATGATGCCCACCTGATCGCCCGCCTTGAGTTTTTCCGTGGCCAAGTATTCGCCCACCAGGCGCGCGCCCTTGCGGTTGTCAGGGCCTACGAAGGGTACGCTGATGCCTTTGCTCTTGAGCAGCTCGGGGTCAAGTCGGTTGTCGATGTTGATCACCACCACACCCTGGTCCATTGCTTTTTTCACAGCTGAGACCAGTGCTTTGGAGTCTGCCGGCGCGATCACCAGCGCCTTGGCACCGGCGTTGACCATCTGCTCGACGATGCGGATCTGCTCGCCTGTGTCGGTCTCGTTCTTGATGCCGTTGGCCACCAGATCGAATTCGCCTGCGTGGGTTTGCTGGTAGGCCTTGGCACCGTCTTCCATGGTGCGGAAAAACTCATTGGCCAATGATTTCATGACCAACGCCACCTTGGGCTTGTCTTCGGCATGAGCCGCCGAAAATGGCATGGCAATGGACAAGGACGAAAGAACAGCGACGGCCAGCAAGCGGCCTGGGAACGGCAGTTTCATGGGCGATGACTCCGAATCTTGTTTTTTTGTCGGAAAGCAAACGTTTGCGCTGAGTAACTATGCGAACGCGCCAAGCGTTTGTCAAATACGCTCAGCTGACTCCCGGGCAAGATTATCCGTAAATTTCCGGATAACCGAACACGTTTTCCTACAAATATTCGGGTTTTCGAATGAAATACTTCCGACCCTGATTGCGCACGTCATTCGACCGCCTAACAAGACGTCACCCTCATCACGCACGAGGTAGGGTTGAGCCTGCCCAAACGCTATGTCACGAGTTGTTACAGAGGCTATTGGCGATCTGGTACGGAACATGCCTTAGCGACTGCGCGACGCACTAAAAATCATCTCATTAGGAAGAGAGCACAAAAACGATGAATGCCGCACTGAAATCCTTTGCCCCCAGCGCACTCGCCCTGCTGCTGATCCTGCCCGCTACGGTTTCGGCCGATCAAGCCAAGACCCAGCAAAAGCTCGCCAACGTGGTCATCCTGGCAACCGGCGGCACGATTGCCGGTGCTGGTGCAAGCGCCGCCAATAGCGCTACTTACCAAGCCGCCAAGTTGGGCGTCGACAAATTGATCGCCGGCGTGCCTGAACTGGCAGAGCTGGCCAACGTGCGTGGCGAACAGGTCATGCAGATCGCCTCCGAGAGCATCTCTAACGACGATCTGCTCAAGCTGGGCAAGCGGGTGGCTGAGCTGGCCGACAGCAAGGACGTGGATGGCATCGTCATCACCCACGGTACCGATACCTTGGAAGAAACCGCCTACTTCCTGAACTTGGTCGAGAAAACCGACAAGCCTATCGTGGTCGTCGGCTCCATGCGCCCCGGCACCGCCATGTCGGCAGACGGCATGCTCAACCTGTACAACGCCGTCGCCGTCGCCAGCGACAAGCAGTCGCGTGGCAAGGGCGTGCTGGTGACGCTCAATGATGAAATCCAGTCGGGCCGTGACGTCAGCAAGTCCGTGAACATCAAGACCGAGGCCTTCAAGAGCGCTTGGGGCCCGATGGGCATGGTCGTGGAAGGCAAGTCCTACTGGTTCCGCCTGCCAGCCAAGCGCCACACCCTGGACTCGGAATTCGACATCAAGCAGATAAGCAGCCTGCCTCAGGTGGACATTGCCTATGGCTACGGGAACGTGACCGATACCGCCTACAATGCGTTGGCACAGAACGGCGCCAAGGCGTTGATTCACGCAGGTACCGGCAACGGTTCGGTGTCTTCGCGCGTGGTGCCTGCACTGCAGGAGCTGCGCAAGAACGGCGTGCAGATCATTCGCTCTTCCCACGTCAACCAGGGCGGTTTCGTGCTGCGCAACGCCGAACAGCCTGACGACAAGAACGATTGGGTAGTGGCCCATGACCTGAACCCGCAGAAAGCGCGCATCCTGGCCATGGTCGCCATGACCAAGACCCAGGACAGCAAGGAGCTGCAGCGGATTTTCTGGGAATACTGATCCCATCAACGCTGGAGCCGATCATCGGCTTCAGCGTTACCAGGCACCCTATCTGAACTGATATTCCAAGCCAGCACCGGCGTACCATGAACGCCCCGGGGCTGCCTCGTAATAGCGTTTGTTGCTGTCACCGACAATCACCGAACCCACGTACTGACGGTCGAACAGGTTGTCCAGGCGCACCAGCTGATGGAACGTCCAAGGGCCGACCTGTTGCTCGAAGCGCGTGCGCCAGTTGAACACAGCATAGGCAGGCGCAGCTTTCTGCTGGTTGCTGTCCTCAACGAACACCTTGCTGCGGTACTGCCCCTCGAACCCCATGCTGACCGACGTGGTGGGTTTCCACACCACTTCTGCATACAGGTTGTCTCGCGGCACACCTGGCAAGCGGTTGCCACTGTCGATGACTTGTCCGCCTTGCTTGAAGTCGTCGGCATAGCGAGCGTCGGTATGGGTGTACACCCAAGTGGTCTGCCAGCGCTCGGCAAGGTCGCTCTGTAAGCTGGCTTCGAAACCACGGCGCACGGTCTGCCCGGCATTGTGGTAACTGGTGCGACCGTTGGTGGCATTATCGACCACGATTTCGTTATCCGTACGGATCTCGAACAGGGCTGCGTTCAGCCGCGTGGCGGCGCCCAGGCGATATTTCACCCCTAGCTCATATTGCTTGCTGGTGGCAGGTTCCAGCCCGAAGTTGAAGCTTTCCTGCAAGCCTGGCGCATAGGCCATTTCGGCCTGTGTAGGCGTTTCGAAGCCCTTTCCTAGGCTGGCGTAGCCACGCAGATCAGGCGTGAAGGCATACATCACAGACAGCGTCGGGTTGGCCTGCTGATACCGCTTGGCACCGCTGGCGTCACCGTTTTCCAGATAGTGGTCATCGACCTTCATCTTCATAGTGCTGTAGCGCACACCCAGCTCGCTGGTCCAGTTGCCAATTTCCCAGCGCGCCTGCACATACGGGTCGAGGCTGGTAGCGATGTCTTTCTCGTCGCGCTTGAGCTCGCCCTTGACCCCAAGTTGGTCGCCACGGAAGTTCTGGTAGCCCCTGCGGTCATCCGTACTCTGGTCGTAGTCGGCACCCACGGTGAACGTGAAATGCCCAGGCACGGCCAGTACCGGCTGAATCCAGCGCAGCGTACCGCCGTGAAACTCGCGGTCAAAATCGACCACACCGCCACCGCGCTGACTATTGGAAGCGACCTGCCGAGGAATCGACAGGTACTGCACCACGCTCCGGCGCCCTGCGTAGAGATTGAACTGGAGGGTAGCGTCGCCAACGTAGCGTTCGTAGTTCATGCCCACCTGTTGGTGGTCGATACTCTTGCGCGTGTTGTAGGCCCTTGCGCCATCAGCGACCGAACGTGGGTCGTGCTTGTAGCTGGACCAAAGCTGACCCAGCGGGTCTTGCGTGTTGTTCTGTTCCAGGCTGCTGTAAATCAGCGCCAGGCGTGAATCGGCGTCCGGCTTGATGTGCACCTTGGCGAACGTCTGGTCGCGCTTGGCCGCGCTATGGTCACGGTAACCATCGGTGTCCATACGCGAAGCATCCAGCACGAAACCACCGATCTCGTTGCCCCCTTGCGCCGACAGGTGATGCTTGCTGAAGCCATCGCTGCCAAATGTTGTTTCGGCACCAAGGCGAGCCGGCCCTTCCCCATCACGGCTGAACATCTGGATGACACCGCCAGCGTTGCTGCCATACAGCGTAGCGGCCGGGCCACGCAGTACCTCGATGCGGTCGGCCACATCCAGGTTCAGCGTGGCTGCCTGACCCTGTCCGTCTGGGGTGCTGGCGGGGATACCATCGCTGAGCAGCTTGATACCGCGCACGCCAAATGCAGAGCGAGCACCAAAGCCACGTGACGATATCTGTAGGTCCTGGGCATAGTTCTGGCGATTCTGTACTACGAGGCCAGGGACTTTGGTCAGGACCTCTGACAAGTTGACGCCAAGTTGGCCATCCGTGCCATTGGACAGGTCGACCGTGTCCACCGAAAACGGCAGGTCAAAGCTGCTGGTAGGGGCGTAGGCGCCGGTGACGACCATCGGATCGATAACGATCGCGGTCGACGGGTCGGCCCAGGCCTCAGTGTGAGCAGTAACACCACCGACAAACAGCAAAGCGAGGTGTGTGGAAGAGGTAACGCGTAAGACCAATCGATACATGAGCAATTTCCGGAAAGTGTCGCTATTACAGCAGACCTTGGCCTGGATCGCGAACATGACGAGGACGAGCCGCAGAACTTTCCCTTCAAGCTGTTGCGAAATCCCTTACAGTGAAATACTGTACGTGCATACAGCAAAACAAGGAAATGCCTGTGTCTACCTCCTCGCCCTCACCTGCCAGCTACCAACAATTGGGCATGCGCATCCAGAAAATCATCAACAACCCCATTGCCCAGCGCAGCCGGGCGGCTTTGATCTTTCGCCTGGAACAGGAAACACCGGAGGACTGGGACACGTTGCTGGCCGAGATTGCCGAAAATGACAATGTCACCCTCGCCCACCGTGACGATGGCGGCGTGCAGATTTTCTGGACTGTGCCCAAGGAAGACTGACCGCGCATGAGAGTTTCGCTTATTGCAGCTGCCTGCCTGCTGATGGCTCCGCTTGCCCATGCCGATGCGCCCCGCACGTTCCAGGAGGCCAAGAAGGTCGCCAGGCAACTCTACGCACCACAATCCACCGAGTTCTATTGCGGTTGCAAATACAACGGCAACAAAGTCGATATGGCTTCATGTGGGTATGCACCACGCAAGAATGCCCAACGCGCTTCACGCATCGAGTGGGAACACATCGTGCCGGCCTGGCAAATCGGCCATCTGCGCCAATGCTGGCAAAGCGGCGGTCGCAAGGCCTGCTCGCAGCACGACGAGGTATACAAACGCGCAGAAGCCGATCTGCACAACCTGGTGCCAAGCGTGGGAGAGGTCAACGGCGACCGCAGCAACTACAGCTTCGGCTGGCTGCCAGAGCAACGCGGGCAATACGGCAAGTGCCTTACCCAAGTGGACTTCAAGGCCAGGAAGGTCATGCCGCGGCCTTCGATCCGCGGCATGATTGCACGCACCTACTTCTATATGAGCAAGCAATACAACTTGCGCCTATCCAGGCAGGACCGCCAGCTATTCGAGGCGTGGAACAAGACGTATCCGCCGCAGCCCTGGGAATATCAACGCAACCAGCGGGTTGGGTGCCTGATGGGGCGCGGCAATGAGTTCGTAGGGCCGGTCGACCTCAAGGCGTGTAGCTGATCGACCGGCTACGAGCGCTTAGCGGGCTGCGCCGTGCTGGATGACCACTGAATCGGTACCAAGCTTGGCCATGACTTCATCGCGACGGGCCTGAGCCTGCTCCCGGGTTGGAAATGGCCCCAGCAGGACCACAGGCTTGCCGTCCCGGTACTCCACCGAAGACGGTATGCCCTTCTCGATCAGACGCGCGGTCATGTCGCTGAGTGCACCCATGTTGGCGCCCTGGATGACTTCGACGTCCCATCCCTCTGGCGCGGGCTCACCTTCGAGCGCCTGCGCACGGCGCTGCAATTCGGCACCCCCGCACAGCTCTCGGATACGCAGGTTATTACCATTGTCGTCGACAATGATTTCGTACTGACCGTCGCGTTTGATGGCCACATAACTGCGGTAGGCCTGGTATTGGCCGGCATCGTCCTTACCACGCACCTGACCGCAGATCGTACCCTGGGTATCAATGCGCACGTTACCGAACTTGGCGGTCTTGGGATTTTGCAGGTGTTCGGCCACACGCTTGTGCACGCCCTCCACCTCGTTGTCACACCCCGCCAGGGCCAGTACTGCCATTACCACCGCCAGTTTGCGCACGCGTCTACCTCCAGGTTGGAAGAGGCGGATTCTACCACGCGAGGCCATGAACCGGACTGCGGCCAAAGGTTACACGCTGATTCAAGCAGACATGCAAAAAGGGCGACCATTTCTGATCGCCCTTTTTGGGATTTGGTAGGCACAATTGGACTCGAACCAACGACCCCCACCATGTCAAGGTGGTGCTCTAACCAACTGAGCTATGTGCCTGTCGTGTGGTGCGCATATTAGAGATCTGCTAAGCACCTGTAAAGCTTTTTTTCGATATAAATCAGAAACTTTCGAACACGGCTCGGACGGGAGCCATGCCAAACTTTCCCGCGCCAAACGCAAGAAGGGTGACCCTTTCGGATCACCCTTCTTTGATTTGGTAGGCACAATTGGACTCGAACCAACGACCCCCACCATGTCAAGGTGGTGCTCTAACCAACTGAGCTATGTGCCTGTCGTGGTGCGCATTCTACGTAATTACAAAAACGTGTCAACAGTTTTTTTTGCGCTAACTCACTGAATTGCAAACTTTTTATAAAGAAGCGTCTGGCGCAGGCGGTGTCCATGATTTTCAGCGGATGACTAGCGGGTGTTTATTATTATTGATAGCATCGCTACATTCGTTAAAAATATAAAACACGAGGTTCTGCAGCATGGCTAACACCCCCTACCCCCAGTCCTACTACGCCGCCTCGGCCAACCCGGTGCCGCCACGTCCGGCGCTGCAGGGTGAGGTGCAAACCGATGTCTGCATCATTGGCGCGGGCTACACCGGCTTGTCCAGCGCCCTGTTCCTTCTAGAAAACGGCTTTAAGGTCAGCGTCGTCGAAGCGGCCAAGGTTGGTTTCGGCGCCTCGGGCCGCAACGGTGGCCAGATCGTCAACAGCTACAGCCGCGACATCGATGTCATCGAGCGCACCGTGGGCGCCCACCAGGCGCAGCTGCTGGGCGAAATGGCCTTCGAGGGCGGGCGCATCATCCGCGAGCGGGTGGCCAAGTACAACATCCAGTGCGACCTCAAGGATGGTGGCGTTTTTGCTGCACTGACCAGCAAACAGATGGGTCACCTGGAATCGCAAAAGCGCCTATGGGAACGTTTCGGCCACAACCAGCTGGAGCTCATGGATCGACAGCGCATCCGCGAAGTGGTGGCCTGCGACAACTATATCGGCGGCATGCTCGACATGAGCGGCGGTCATATCCATCCGCTCAACCTGGCCCTCGGCGAAGCTGCTGCCGTCGAATCGCTGGGTGGCACCATCTATGAGCAAACCCCGGCCGTGCGCATCGAGCGTGGCGCCAACCCGGTCGTGCATACCCCACAGGGCAAAGTGCGCGCCAAGTTCATCATCGTGGCGGGCAACGCCTACCTGGGCAACTTGGTCCCAGAGCTTGCCGCCAAGTCCATGCCCTGCGGTACGCAGGTCATCACGACCGAACCCTTGGGCGATGAACTGGCGCGTACCTTGCTGCCGCAGGACTACTGCGTCGAAGACTGCAACTACCTGCTCGACTACTATCGCCTGACCAGTGACAAGCGCCTGATCTTTGGTGGCGGCGTAGTATATGGGGCACGGGACCCGGCCAACATCGAGGCGATCATCCGTCCGAAGATGCTCAAGGCCTTCCCGCAGCTGAAGAACGTCAAGATCGATTACGCCTGGACCGGCAACTTCCTGCTGACGTTGTCGCGCCTGCCACAAGTAGGCCGGATCGGTGACAACATCTATTACTCCCAGGGGTGTTCGGGCCACGGGGTCACCTATACCCACCTGGCAGGCAAAGTCCTGGCCGAGGCGATGCGTGGCCAGGCGGAGCGGTTCGATGCCTTTGCCGGGCTGCCGCACTACCCGTTCCCGGGCGGTCAGATGCTGCGCGTGCCTTTCAGTGCCTTGGGCGCTTGGTACTACAGCCTGCGTGACCGCCTGGGCTTCTGAGCTAAGGCATGGCAGCCCGTAAAGGGCTGCCACTTGGCGTGATGCTGTTCATTCGATATCGCTGGGCCGTAGCCGCTCCGGCGCCCCGTCAAGGCCGCTCTTACAGTGACCGCGTGACGCTTGATGCGAGCGGTCTCACTTGATGCTGTCCAGGGCCTGCCTGGCCGCTAATTCCTGACCCGCACGCGCCAGTTCGTCAGCGGCCTGCAGCCAGCGCTGACGATCGACGTTCGCCGGCAACTGCCCCGGCGGCTGCACCAGAATTGCCCAGCGCCCCTCCTTCGCCCAGGCAGAGGCGAAATCGTCGAATGCTATCACCAGGCGGCGTTGCATGCCTGCACGCATCAGCACGCGCTGTTTGTACCGGTCATACCCTATCAAGACCGCATACCTGGGTTCGCTCCACCATGCCGAACCGTCCTGATAGCGAACCAGCACCGGGTTTCCAGCGGCAACCTGCGTCAACAAGGCATCGAGCCGCTTGTCCAAGGGGTACACCACCCTCCCGTAGTCCCGCGCAACGCGCGCAATGCTGGTATCGAGGCTGTCGAGGCCCATGGGCAGGTTCAGCGGCTGATCGAGCAACCCTGGCGTGATGGGCGCACCTTGCTGCGACAGGACCGCGGCCAATGCCATGGCTGCGCTGTGGTTGGCGTTACCGCGGTAGAACGGAACGCTGCTGAGCTCCACCCGCTGGGGCAGGCCCTGGAGGGCGGTAGAGGGTGTCCCGGCACAACCTGCCAAGGTGACACCCAACCAACACGCCAGGATGAGCTGACGAACGGCCTTGGTCGGCGACGACGAGGTGAAAGTGGGCATGGGGTACTCGCTTGCTCAAACGCAGGGCAGGCAGCGCCCTGCTGTGTTCGCGATGATAGGTCCCACAACAGCGGCGGTACAGTCCGACAGGGCATGTTGGCGAATCAGCTCGGCGCCGCAGGCGTTATTCGATGGAACGTACCGACGCAGGGGCTACACTAATCAAGTGTCTGGAAGGCAATCGCTGGCGTATCAAGCGCTCGCCGTAGAGATGGAGGCACGAATGAATATGACCTTGGCAATCATCATGTTGGTGTGCATGTGGCTCAGCGTTGCGGTGGCCATGCTCTGGGGCGTACTGCGCATCGCACGGCGGCACGCTCAACCCGTTGCGCAAACACAGCCACGCCCTCAACCCGCCCCTGCACGGCGTGCTCCACGCGCAGCAGCGGCGCACTGACCCCACCCGAAACATGCAGCGAATGGGGCGCCATGCGCCCCGCCTGCTGTCATCCTTGCTTGGCCTCACGCTTGAGGCGTGCCCGACGTGCCAGAATATTCAGAATCTCGATAGCGGTCGAGAATGCCATGGCCGCATACACATAGCCCTTGGGCACGTGGGCGCCGAACCCCTCGGCGATCAGTGTCATGCCGATCATGATCAGGAAACCTAGCGCCAGCATGACAACGGTAGGGTTGTCGTTGATGAAGTTGGCCAACGGATCGGCCGCCACCATCATCACGATCACGGCAGTAATCACGGCGATGATCATGATCGGCAAATGTTCGGTCATGCCTACGGCAGTGATAATGCTGTCTACCGAGAACACGATATCGAGCAACAGAATCTGGAAAATCGCTGCGGCAAAGCCCAAGGTGACGGTAGAAGAAGCCTTGGACTCTTCCTTGGCACCGTGTGGGTCGACGTTCTCGTGAATTTCCTTGGTGGCCTTCCACAGCAAGAACAGGCCGCCGGCAATCAGGATCACATCCTTCCAGGAGAAGGCGTTGCCAAACACCTCGAACACAGGGTCGGTCAGTTGCACGATCCAGGCAACGGTGCTCAGCAGTGCCAGACGCATCACCAGTGCCATGCTGATACCGATGCGACGTGCCTTGGAGCGATACGCAACGGGCAACTTGTTGGTCAGGATGGAGATGAAGATAAGGTTGTCGATACCCAGTACTACTTCCATGGCCACCAGCGTGGCAAGCGCCACCCAGGCTGTGGGGCTAGCGGCAAGTTCCAGCAAATATTCCATTGTTCACATCCTGTCACGCGGGTTAGGGATCAAATGTCCTGGGTTTTGGAGGCAGGGTCATCTTGCTCGGGCTCTTGCTTCTCGGGCCCCAGCGCGTCGCTCAGGGCCTGCTGAGCAGCCTGATTGGTTTGCTCGATAACCTGCTGAGCCGACTTCGCTGCCTGGTCCAGCACCTGCTGCGCAGACTTCTCAGCCTGATCACAGCCGGCCAGTACTATCAGCGTCATGCCCATGACCAGCGCAGTACCCATTGATTTGAAATACAGCATAGGCGCCTCCGGAATGATGTGCGCAGGCTCGTATCAGCCTGAATGATGTGGATTCTAGTCGGCGCAACACTTCTGTAAAATTCGTATTTTCAAGCGATATACTTCGGTTTTTTCGAATTGGCCTTTGCGCTCATGCTTAACTATCGCCAGCTTCACTACTTCTGGGTGGTAGCCCGAACCGGCAGCATCGTTCGCGCCAGCGAGCAATTGAACTTGACGCCACAGACCATCAGCGGGCAGATCACGCTGTTGGAACAGGCTTATGGCGTCGAGTTGTTCCAGCGGGTTGGTCGGCAATTGGAATTGACTGAAACCGGACGCCAGGCGCTCACGTACGCCGAGCAGATGTTCCAGCTAGGGGAAGAGCTTGAAGCCATGCTGCGTGCCGGCCCCCAGGAGCAGATTCTGTTCCGGGTCGGGGTGGCTGACGTGGTGCCCAAATCCATTGTCTATCGATTATTGGCACCGACCATGGAGCTTGAGAATGTGCTGCGCATCAACTGCCGTGAAGACAAGCTGGAGCGCCTCCTGGCCGACCTTGCCATTCAGCGACTGGACCTGGTCATTTCAGACAGCCCGATGCCGCCGCACCTGGACATTAAAGGCTATAGCCAGAAACTGGGCGAATGTGGCCTGAGCTTTTTCGCCACCCCAGCATTGGCCGTTCGGCATGCCGGTCGGTTTCCTGAATGCCTGCACGATGCGCCGCTGCTCATACCCGGGCAGGAAACCGTACTGCGCAGCCGCCTTCTGCGCTGGCTCGGTGAGCAACACATTCAACCGCGAATCGTCGGGGAGTTCGACGACAGTGCCCTGATGCAGGCGTTCGGGCAGTCTGGCAGTGGCATCTTCGTGGCGCCCAGCGTAATTGCCGAAGAAGTGTGTCGCCAATATGGCGTACAACTGATCGGGCAAACCGAGGCCGTGAACGAGTCCTTCTACGCTATTTCAGTCGAGCGCAAGGTCAAGCATCCTGGCATCGTTGCCATCACTGAAGGGGCACGACGCGAACTGTTCAACTGGTAGCGTTTCCTGACAACGGCCAGCAAGTGCCTGACCAAGGTCTATGGTAAAGTCCAGCCCTTTTCAGATTTCGGGACCTCGCTGCGCATGACACCGCTCCTTCGCCTTCTCAACCGCACCGGCCTGGTGACGCAAATCGTGATCGGTCTGGTGGCAGGTATCGCCCTTGCCCTGATCGCGCCAGCCGTCGCCCGCGACCTGGGCTTTTTCGGTACGGTGTTCGTCAGTGCCTTGAAGGCGGTGGCACCCGTGCTGGTATTCATCCTGGTCATGGCATCGATTGCCAATCATCGACACGGACAGGAAACCCACATCCGTCCCATCTTGTGGCTGTACTTGCTCGGCACGTTCGCCTCGGCTGTCGTGGCGGTGGTTGCCAGCATGGTGTTTCCTTCGCACCTGGTACTGAACACAGCCGATGCCACCCTAAGTGCACCGGGCGGCATAAGCGAGGTGTTGAAGAACTTGCTGCTCAGTGCGGTCGACAACCCGATCAACGCGTTGCTCAACGCCAACTTCATCGGCGTGCTGACCTGGGCGATCGGCTTGGGCATCGCGTTGCGCCGCGCCGGTGACACCACCCGCAAGGTGGTCGACGACCTGTCCAACGGCGTTACGCTGATCGTGCGCATCGTCATTCGCTTTGCGCCACTGGGCATCTTCGGCCTGGTGACGTCCACCTTGGCTCAGTCCGGGCTGAAAGCGATGCTGGGGTACCTGCACTTGCTGGCGGTACTGATCGGGTGCATGCTGTTCGTCGCCCTGGTCATGAACCCGCTGATCGTGTTCTGGAAAACCCGTCGCAATCCCTACCCGCTCACTCTGCTGTGTCTACGCGAAAGCGGCATCACTGCATTTTTCACCCGCAGTTCGGCAGCCAATATTCCTGTGAACATGGCGTTGTCCGAACGGCTTGGGCTGCATGAGGATACTTATTCGGTATCCATTCCGCTGGGGGCCACGATCAACATGGCCGGCGCTGCAATCACCATTACCGTATTGACGCTGGCGGCGGTGCACACCTTGGGCATTCCCTTGGATCTCCCCACGGCCGTGTTGCTCAGTGTGGTAGCGGCGGTCTGTGCTTGCGGTGCGTCAGGCGTGGCCGGCGGTTCCTTGCTGCTCATCCCGCTGGCCTGCAGCCTGTTCGGTATTCCCAGTGAAATCGCCATGCAGGTCGTGGCGGTGGGGTTCATCATCGGCGTGCTGCAGGATTCCGCCGAAACCGCACTCAACTCCTCCACCGACGTGCTGTTCACTGCAGCCGCTTGCCAGGCCGAGGAGCGCCGCAGCGCCTGATTCAGCCGGGCCGTCTTGCGGCCCTCCCCTCATTTACCTACGCTAATGGCCTTTTCCCAGCAATGAGACAGGGCCATGTCCGAGCAAGACACCCCCACTGAAGGTCGCTTGAACAGCGTCGAGATTCGCGTGCTCGGCTCGCTGATCGAAAAACAGGCCACCAGCCCGGAAAGCTACCCACTCACCCTCAACGCCCTGCTCCTGGCCTGTAACCAAAAGACCAGCCGCGAGCCGGTGATGAACCTCACCCAAGGCCAAGTGGGCCAGGCGTTGCGCAGCCTCGAAGCACAACAGATGGCACGCCTGCAGATGGGCAGCCGCGCCGATCGCTGGGAACACCGGGTGGACAAGGCGCTGGAATTGGTGCCTGCACAGCTGGTGCTGATGGGGCTGATGTTCCTACGTGGCCCGCAGACCCTCAGCGAGTTGCTAGCCCGCAGCAACCGCCTGCACGACTTCGACGACACTGACCAGGTCCGCCACCAGCTCGAGCGCCTGGTATCACGTAACTTGGCCGTGCACCTGCCGCGTCAGGCCGGTCAGCGGGAAGACCGTTACACGCATGGGTTGGGTGACCCGGCGGAAATAGAAACCATTCTGGCCGCAAGGCAGCAGGAAGGTCCAACACGCAGCGGTACCGGCGCGGCCGCGCAGGATCGAATCGAAGCACTGGAAGCGCGTATCGCTGCATTGGAAGCTCGCCTGGACGCACTTGGCGGCTAGGCTTCAACGGTCTGATTTGGGGAAGTTGCGGCAGCTCTTGCGCTCGGCCATTTCACGATCGCTTGGGCGCTGATCGACGAATACGGTGTGGCCGTTACTGTAGATCTCAAGGTAGCCCCAGTGCAGGTCTTGTTCAGTCTGCCCAGGCTTTGGCGGCACTAGCCACCAGGGTTCGCGGCTGATCAGGGTCATGGCGTGGCTCCTGGAGGGTCTGCATGTAAGCATAGACACCCTCATGCCACGGGGGTTTAGCCAGGCCCATGACAAAACCCCCGCATGCGCTGCGCCGTAGAGCACGGCCAGTGCATGCGAGGGTTGCGGCTCTGCCCAAATGTCGCTTATGCAGGGGCCGAGGTGCGGATCAGGTGGTCGAAGGCGGCCAGAGACGCCTTCGCCCCTTCGCCTACAGCGATCACGATCTGTTTGTAGGGCACCGTCGTTACGTCACCTGCAGCGAACACACCCGCAATACTGGTCTGCCCCTTGGCATCGACGATGATTTCGCCGCGTGCCGACAGTTCAACGGTGCCTTTGAGCCAATCGGTGTTCGGCAACAGACCGATCTGAACGAAAATCCCCTCCAACGCCAGCTCATGTTCGATGTCGCTGGCGCGGTCCTTGTAGCGCAGGCCAGTCACTTTCTCGCCATTGCCGATCACTTCGGTGGTCAGGGCCTGGGTGATGACCGTCACGTTAGGCAAGCTGTGCAACTTGCGTTGCAGCACCGCATCGGCACGCAGCTGGCTATCGAATTCAATCAACGTCACCTGCGCCACGATACCTGCCAAATCGATCGCCGCTTCCACGCCGGAGTTACCGCCACCAATCACCGCCACGCGCTTGCCCTTGAACAATGGGCCATCGCAGTGCGGGCAGTAGGCCACGCCGCGGCCACGGTATTGCTGTTCACCCGGTACATTCATCTCGCGCCAGCGAGCGCCGGTGGCCAGGATGACGGTCTTGGCCTTGAGCGAAGCCCCGCTCGCCATGCGCACTTCATGCAGGCCGCCGTCGGTAGCCGGAATCAGTGCTTCACCGCGCTGCAGGTTCATGATGTCCACTTCGTACTGCTTGACGTGTTCTTCAAGCGCGGTGGCCAGTTTCGGGCCTTCGGTTTCATGCACGGACACAAAGTTCTCGATGGCCATGGTGTCGAGCACCTGCCCACCGAACCGTTCGGCGGCCACGCCGGTGCGGATACCCTTGCGCGCTGCATAGATGGCGGCAGAAGCACCTGCCGGGCCACCGCCCACGACCAGTACATCGAA
This sequence comes from Pseudomonas sp. FYR_7, assembly GCF_043106155.1. Classification (NCBI taxonomy): domain Bacteria; kingdom Pseudomonadati; phylum Pseudomonadota; class Gammaproteobacteria; order Pseudomonadales; family Pseudomonadaceae; genus Pseudomonas; species Pseudomonas sp. FYR_7. The sequence goes on along the minus strand of NZ_JBICMI010000013.1, from coordinate 60,729 downwards.
CGCCTGCTTGGCATTGAGTTTCTCGGCCTGACGCGCGCCGGCGTTGGTGTCAATCTTGCCAAGAATTTCCTCAAGGCCCATGCGCCCCTGGCCGAACACCTCACCGTTGAGGTACACGCTGGGCACGGCCATGATCTGGCGGGCATCGACTTCAGCCTGGAACAGTGCACCGTCGATGGCCACGTGGCGTACGTTGGGGTTGAGCACCGCCATCAGGTTCAATGCCTGAACCACATCCGGGCAGTTCTGGCAGGACAGCGAGAAGTAGGTCTCGAAGCTGAACTCCCCTTCCAGCGCCTGGATCTGCTCGATCACTTCCAGGCTGGCCTTGGAGGGGTGGCCGCCCACTTGCAGCAGCGCCAGTACCAGGGACGTGAACTCGTGGCCCATGGGAATGCCGGCGAAACGCAGGCTGATGTCGCCGTTGGGGCGATTGAGCGAGAACGAAGGGCGGCGGGCGTCGTCGCCATCGGCTCGCAGGTTGATGAGGCTGGACAAGCCGGCGATTTCCACCAGCAGGTCGTGTAATTCGCGGGACTTCGCACCGTCGTCGAGGGAAGCAACGATCTCGATCGGCTGGGTGACCCGCTCCAGGTAGGTTTTCAGTTGCGATTTAAGCGTGGCGTCCAACATACGGGCGATTTCCTTTTTCAAAACTCGGATACAAAAACGCCCAGGCGAAGTCGCCCGGGCGTTTAACGGGGCGGTAAGTGGTTCAGCTGTGGCGGCTGCTTACCGCCCGCGTATGGCACATGACTGGCTGATCTCCCCGCAAGGCCTGCGCGGCGCTGCCGCGGCACAGGCGCTTATCGGGCGAGAATCAGATCTTGCCGACCAGATCCAGCGACGGCGCCAGAGTAGCCTCGCCTTCTTTCCACTTGGCTGGGCAGACTTCGCCTGGGTGCGCGGCGACGTATTGGGCAGCCTTGACCTTGCGCAGCAGCTCGGTAGCGTCACGACCTACACCACCATCGTTCAGCTCGACGATCTTGATCTGGCCTTCGGGGTTGATCACGAAGGTACCGCGGTCAGCTAGGCCGGCTTCTTCGATCAGTACGTCGAAGTTGCGGGCGATCACATGGGTCGGGTCGCCGATCAGTGGGTACTGAATCTTGCCGATGGTGTCCGAGGTGTCGTGCCACGCTTTGTGGGTGAAGTGGGTGTCGGTGGAAACACCGTAGATCTCAACGCCCAGTTTCTGGAACTCGGCGTAGTTGTCAGCAAGGTCACCCAGCTCGGTCGGGCACACGAAAGTGAAGTCGGCTGGATAGAAGAACACGACAGACCATTTGCCTTTCAGGTCGGCTTCGCTGACCGGGACGAACTCGCCCTTGTGGTAGGCAGTGGCGTTGAACGGTTTGACCTGGCTGTTGATGATAGGCATGAGAGACGCTCCTTCATGGGTTGAAATCAGTTGACGGAGAGAATCCTAACCGCATGGACCGATAAAGGCTCATTGGCAAACCTGATGCTTATGATTGGCTTTGGCTATGAGCCAGACCGGTCAAGGGCTGCCTAGCCCGGTGTTGCCCAAGCGGGCGGCAACCCATGGATGCGGCGGCGTGGGGGCTGCGGCTCGTTAACCGCCACCCCGCAACCAGGCCGCACGTTGCGTGCGGCCTGGGTTGAGTCAGCGAGTCACCGTGCGCATGGTCACGAATTCTTCCGCTGCCGTGGGGTGCACGCCGATGGTTTCATCGAACTGTTGCTTGGTCGCGCCCGCTTTGAGCGCGATGCCCAGGCCCTGGATGATCTCGCCTGCATCCGGCCCGACCATGTGGCAACCGAGCACCTTGTCGGTCTTGGCATCCACCACCAGCTTCATCAGGGTCTTTTCCTGGATGTCGGTGAGGGTCAGCTTCATGGCGCGGAAGCGGCTTTCGAAGATCTTGACCTCATAGCCCTGCTCGACAGCCTGTTCTTCGGTGAGCCCTACCGTGCCGATAGGCGGCTGGCTGAACACTGCCGTGGGGATATTCTGGTAGTCCACGGGGCGGTACTGCTCCGGCTTGAACAAACGCCTGGCCACGGCCATACCTTCAGCCAGTGCCACAGGCGTCAGTTGCACGCGGCCGATCACATCACCAATGGCCAGGATCGAGGGCGCCGTGGTCTGGTATTGATCGTCTACTCGCACATACCCCTTGTCATCCAGTTCGACGCCGGTGTTTTCCAAGCCAAGGTTGTCCAGCATCGGACGCCGGCCGGTGGCGTAGAAGATGCAGTCGGCAACCAGTTCCCGCCCGTCCTTGAGCGTCGCCTTGAGGCTGCCATCCTCGAGTTTGTCGATGCGCTGGATGTCAGCATTGAACTGCAAGTCGAGCCCGCGTTTTTCGAGCTCTTCCTTGAGGTGGGTACGCACCGAACCATCGAAGCCGCGCAGGAACAGATCGCCGCGATACAGCAACGTGGTCGCGGCGCCCAGCCCCTGGAAGATCCCGGCGAATTCCACCGCGATGTAGCCGCCGCCCACCACCAGCACCCGCCGCGGCAGGTCCTTGAGATAGAACGCTTCGTTGGAGGTGATCGCCAAGTCCTTGCCAGGGATGTCGGGTACCTGGGGCCAGCCGCCGGTGGCGATCAGGATGTGCTCGGCGCTGTAGCGCTGGCCTTCGACCTCGACCTCGTTGGGACCGGTCATGCGCGCATGGCCTTGAACCAAGGTCACGCCGCTGTTGATCAGCAGGTTGCGGTAGATACCGTTTAGCCGTTCGATTTCACGGTTCTTGTTGGCAATCAGCGTACCCCAGTCGAAGTGCCCTTCTTCCAGGGTCCAGCCGTATCCCGCAGCCTGCTCCAGCTCGTCAGCCACATGGGCGCCATACACCAGCAGCTTTTTGGGCACACATCCCACGTTGACACAGGTGCCGCCCAGGTAGCGGCTCTCGGCAACCGCTACCTTTGCGCCAAAACCGGCAGCGAACCGTGCGGCGCGCACGCCACCAGAGCCGGCGCCAATCACGAACAGATCAAAATCGTAGGCCACTTTTCGTTCTCCAAAAAAAAGCTGCAAGCTTCAAGCGGCAGACTGCACAACGGGCAGCGTGGCTTGTCACTTGCAGCTTGGTACCGGCAGTTTCAGGCTTCAAGCATCAGGCGGCAAGAAAAAACGCGCCTGGCTTGCAGCAGGGGCTCAGTAGGCCTTGCCGGTCTTGTAGTAGTTCTCGAAGCAGAAGTTGGTCGCGTCGATGTAGCCTTCGGCGCCACCGCAGTCGAAACGCTGGCCTTTGAACTTGTACGCGATTACGCAGCCATTCTGGGCCTGTTGCAGCAAGGCGTCGGTGATCTGGATTTCGCCGCCCTTGCCGGGTTCGGTATTGGCGATGATGTCGAAGATATCCGGGGTCAGGATGTAACGGCCGATGATGGCGAGGTTGGACGGGGCATCTTCAGGCTTTGGTTTCTCTACCATGTTGGTCACACGGAAGATGTCGTCCCGGATCATGTCGCCGGCAATGACACCGTACTTGTTGGTTTCCTGCGGATCGACTTCCTGAATGGCGACGATCGAGCAACGGAACTGGTTGTACAGCTTCACCATCTGGGTCAGCACGCCGTCGCCTTCAGGGTTGACGCACAGGTCGTCCGCCAGCACAACGGCGAAGGGCTCGTCGCCGATCAGCGGACGGCCGGTGAGGATAGCGTGGCCCAGGCCTTTCATCTCGGTCTGACGGGTGTAGGAGAACGAGCACTCGTCCAGGAGGCGACGAATGCCTACCAGATATTTCTCCTTGTCGGTACCCTTGATCTGGTTTTCCAGCTCGTAGCTGATGTCGAAGTGATCTTCCAGCGCGCGCTTACCGCGACCGGTAACGATGGAAATCTCACTCAACCCTGCATCCAATGCTTCCTCAACGCCGTACTGGATCAACGGCTTGTTGACCACTGGCAGCATTTCCTTCGGCATGGCTTTGGTGGCGGGCAGGAAGCGAGTGCCATAGCCGGCTGCCGGGAACAAGCATTTCTTGATCATAAACGTCCTTAACAAAGGCTAGGCCTGGGGGTTACGGCGCAGTCTAATCAGGCGGCGGTCACCTTACAATGCCCCGCCTGTGGCCGATCGTTGGGAACATAGAGGCAACCGCTCACGGATAGTTCAAAGGGTCGCCCAATATTCCTGACCGGTACGTCACTCATCCAGGCCCTTGCCCAGCCATCAGCGACTGGTGCCCTGCCCGATCAACACCCCCTCGACCTTCTGGCCATAGAGGTTGACCCCGTCATTGGCATGGAACTTCAGGCGGGTTTTCTCGATGGAGCCCTCTACCAACCGTGGGTCCTGGGGCCGCTCGTGCCGGTTTATCCAGGCCGCCACATCCCAGGCCTGCTGGTCGCTGAGCGAACCCGGTCGACCCAGTGGCATGTTGTACTTGATGAATGACGCCGCCGTGTTGATCCGGTGCATGCCCGCCCCCCAGTTGTAGGCGTCCCTGCCCCAGAGCGGCGGCATCACATACTCGCCCGCCACCTTCTGCCCTTCGCCCTGCTTGCCGTGGCAGATCGCACATTGTTCGAGATACACCTTCTGCCCACGCGTGAAGTCATAGCCACCCGCTGGCGGCGCCACTTCCGGATAACCTCGCCCGGCCAACTCGACCCCGGTCGGCGCCTTGGTAGAAAGCCAGTAGGAATAAACCGACAGCGCAGTCATCTGCGGACTGTCAGCCGCCGGCGGCTTGCCGTTCATGCTGAACTGAAAACAGCCTTGGATTCGCTCGGCATAGGTGTTGACCTTGTCGTTTTTCTTGCGGTAGGCCGGGTACATCGGATAAGCGCCCCACAGGGGAGCCGAGTGCGCCATGCGCCCTTGATCTAGGTGGCAGTTACTGCAGTTCATGCCGTTGCCAACCGCTTCAGGCATCAGTCGCCGGGTATCGACGAACAGGGCATGACCCTCGCGCACCATCTTGCCAAACGCATTGTCCGGCAACTGGCCCTCGGCCGGCGGCACGAAGCGCGGCTGCGCCTGTGCATCCGGCACCTTGAGCTGGGACTGGTCCTCCATGGTCACGGGGTTGGCGTGAGCGCTGCCTGCGGCCAGCAGCAGGGCTGTAAGCAAAGGCTTCATGGCTTGGCCTCCAGGTTAGCGGGATGGGCGAAAAACTCGGCAACGGCCGTGATCTCGTCAGGGGTCATGGCCTTGGCCACGCCGACCATCAGCTGGTTGGGATCGTTACTGCGCGTTCCATCCCGCCAGGCGTTGAGTTGTGCCACCAGGTAAGCTGCAGGCTGACCAGACAACGGAGGGAAGTGCTCGCCCACCCCGCCACCGCCAGGGCCGTGGCACTGGATACATCCGGGGATGTGCCGATCCCAGTCGCCATAAAGCGCAAGCCGCAGCGTTGGATCATCGGCAATTTGCTGACGGCGCAGTTCACCGGTTGGCGGTGCCGGCAAGCTGGCCAGGTAGGCGCTCACTGCCGTGATCTCGTCCTCGGACAACGCCTTTGCCACCGGCGCCATTACTGCCTGCTGTCGAGTATCCTTGCGCCAGTCATGCAATTGCTTGCTCAAGTAGGTGGACGGCAGGCCGGCAAGCCTAGGGAAGCCTGCTGCGCCGATGCCGTTGCCATCGGCACCGTGGCACCCGATGCAGGCCAGGGCAGCGGGGTCTGCGCCCCCTTGGGTAAAGACTTTCTGGCCATCTGCAGCGTGGGCCGATGCCCAGGCCAGGGACATCAGGCCACCGATCACCATGACGCTGAACGGTCTCATCACGAACCTCCTTTTCTATTGTTATATGCTTAGGCCCAAAACATATAAGCAAAAGGAGGATGGTCACTTGCGCTGGGTCAATCCCCGGAAATACAAGCCGTCGCGGCTTTGCGCACATCACCCGGGCGCAATGGGAAGTTGCTCAGACGCTCATGCAACTTGATGCTGCTGCCATTGTTGCTACGCTGGCTGATATCCAGGAGCGCGCCTGGGCCCTCGCCTGGCGAGAACTTCTGCGGCACGATCAGACGCAATCCATCGCCGCGTTTCTCTTCCGTCAACGGGCCACGCGAGTCGGCCAGGCGGGCCTTCACGCAGTCGGCATATTCACGTGGCGTCTTGCCTGACATCACATCCATCGTCTCATGGGACTGTTCAAGGTCAGACACACTGGCGCACCCGGCCAGGGTCAGCATCCACGCCGCCAACATCCACTTCATCTGCTGCACCTCTGTCATCACGAACCCCGTTCGACCGTGATCTGGCTCTTTTGCTCCCTGGACTGGCAGATTTATCTGCGCCCGATCAGCCGCCCGGCGCGCTCACCGCGCATCGTGGTATCGTGCGCGTTTGCAAAACCAGACTTTGCGGAGCCACACATGAAATTCGTACACCAGCGCGAGCACCTCAACGAGGACGACATCGTCGTCATCGAGTGTTCCCAGCGCTGCAACATCCGTCTGATGAACGACGCCAACTTTCGCAGCTTCAAGAATGGCGGTCGTCACACCTATCACGGCGGCCACTTCGACAAGTTCCCCGCCAAGATCACCGTGCCCAGCACCGGTTTCTGGAACATCACCATCGATACCGTGACGACCCGTCCGATCTCGGTCACGCGCAAGCCCAGCCTCACGCACAAGATCAAGATCATCCGCCGTTCCCCGTCGCAACTCAGGTAAGGCCAGCCATGACCCAGACCATCAAGTACGTCATCAAATACAAGCTCGAAGGCCAGCGCCGCTGGGATTTCGCCCTCATGTCAGACGACTCTCCGGAACAGGCCCTGCAAGCCCTGCGCAAGATCCATGGTGACGACGTCGACAAGGTCAGCGACATCCAGGTCAGCAAGGCACTCTAATCGCCCAGTCCCCATTCACCGCGCTTGAAGGAGCTTCGCATGAGTCAGTGGCCCGATCGCCGTATTCTCGATTTGCTGGGTATCGAACGGCCCATCCTTCAAGCGCCGATGGCTGGGGCATCGGGCACGGCGATGGCCATTGCGGTAAGCCAGGCTGGTGGTCTGGGCGCCCTGCCTTGCGCCATGCTCACTCACCAGCAGGTACGCGAGCACATCGCGGCCTTTCGAGCTGCCAGCCCTGGCCGCGCCCTGAACCTGAACTTCTTCTGCCATCAGGTGCCGGCTTGCGATGCCGACGCCCTGACCGCGTGGAAGCAGACGCTTGAACCCTACTATCGAGCACTGGGGGCTGATTTCGAAGCACCTGCGCCGGCGTCTAATCGCGCCCCTTTCGACGAACAGAGCTGCCAGCTGGTTGAGGAACTGCGCCCTGAAGTGGTGAGTTTCCACTTCGGCCTGCCTCAGGTTGACCTGCTACGCAGGGTCAAAGCCAGCGGGGCACGGGTACTGTCCAGTGCCACCACCGTCGAAGAGGCGCGCTGGCTACAGGACCGTGGCTGCGATGCGATCATCGCCATGGGCTATGAGGCTGGCGGGCATCGTGGCATGTTCCTCAGTGAAGACATCACCACCCAAATCGGTACGCTTGCGCTGGTGCCGCAAGTGGCCGATGCCGTTGATGTACCGGTGATCGCGGCCGGTGGTATTGCCGATCACCGTGGTCTGCTGGCCGCATTGGCACTGGGCGCTTCTGCGGTGCAGATCGGCACTGCTTACCTGTTCTGCCCTGAGGCAAACGTGTCGTCGTTTCACCGGCAGGCGCTGGACAGTGCACCGGCCAGCGACACAGCCCTGACCAACTTGTTCACTGGTCGCCCGGCCCGCGGCATCAATAATCGCCTGATGCGCGATCTGGGCCCCATGAGCGCGCAGGCACCGCGGTTTCCACTGGCAGGTGGCGCGTTGATGCCGTTGCGAGCGATCACTGAGGCTCAAGGCGACAGTGGCTTCAGCAACCTTTGGGCAGGCCAGGCACTGCGCCTTGGCCGGCACATGTCCGCTGCAGACCTGACCCGTGACATTGCAGACAATGCATTGGCTCGACTAAGCCGCTAATCGGACCGCTTGAAACTTGCTCCAACCGCTATTTAACAAAAACAGCTGCAGGCAACTGGCGAAGCGCTATATAGTCAGGCATATAACGAAAACCAGGAGCTGTCCCAATGCGTTCTCGCCTGCCCTATCTAGCCGCCCTCGCCAGCCTGATCATGCTGAACACCGCCTGGGCCGACGAGGTCCAGGTGGCTGTCGCTGCCAACTTCACCGCGCCAATCCAGGCCATCGCCAAGGATTTCGAGAAGGACACCGGCCATACGTTGATCGCAGCCTACGGCGCTACCGGGCAGTTCTATGCCCAGATCAAGAACGGTGCCCCCTTCGAAGTGTTCCTGGCAGCAGACGACAGCACCCCGGCCAAGCTCGAGCAAGAGAACGCCATCGTGCCGGGCTCACGCTTTACCTACGCCATCGGAACACTGGCCCTGTGGTCGGCCCAGCCTGGGTATGTGGATGACAAGGGCGCGGTCTTGCAAGGCAATGCCTACAAGCACCTCTCACTCGCCAATCCAAAGACCGCGCCGTATGGCCTGGCGGCCACGCAAGTGCTGGAAAAGCTCAAGTTGACCGAGGCGACGCGCGCCAAATGGGTCGAGGGTCAAAATATCACCCAAGCCTTCCAGTTCGTATCTACCGGTAACGCAGAGCTGGGCTTCGTGGCGCTGTCGCAGATCTTCAAGGATGGCAAGGTACAGAGTGGTTCGGCCTGGATCGTCCCGGCTTCCTTGCACGACCCCATCCGCCAGGACGCAGTGATCCTGAAAAAAGGCAAGGACAACCCGGCTGCCAAGGCCCTGGTGGACTACCTCAAGGGCCCCAACGCTGCTGCGGTAATCAAAGCCTACGGCTATGAAATCTGATGCCGCTCGATGCCAGTGACCTTGGCGCCATCTGGCTTACCCTGAAGCTGGCCAGCCTGACCACCCTGATCCTGTTGATCGTGGGCACACCCATCGGCTGGTGGCTGGCACGCACCCGGTCATGGCTTCGCGGCCCGATAGGTGCCATCGTTGCCCTGCCTCTGGTGCTGCCGCCTACGGTGATCGGGTTCTATCTGCTGATTGCACTAGGCCCGCATGGCTGGCTTGGCCAAGCGATTGCAGCACTGGGCCTGGACAGTGTGGTGTTCAGCTTCTCGGGCCTTGTGATCGGCTCGGTCATCTACTCGATGCCCTTTGTGGTCCAGCCGCTGCAAAACGCTTTTGCCGCCATCGGTAAACGCCCCATGGAAGTGGCGGCCACGCTGCGCGCCGGGCCCTGGGACAGTTTCGTGCATGTGGCGCTACCACTGGCCCGTCCTGGCTTCATCACTGCCAGCATTCTGGGTTTTGCCCACACCGTAGGCGAGTTTGGTGTCGTGCTGATGATCGGTGGCAACATTCCCGACAAGACCCGCGTGGTGTCCGTGCAGATTTTCGACCATGTCGAGGCGATGGCCTACACCCAGGCTCACTGGCTCGCAGGTGCCATGCTGGTGTTCTCTTTCCTGGTGCTGCTGTTGCTATACGCAGGCAAACGCGGCAATACGGGCTGGAACTGACATGACGCACTTGATCGTGGCACGCCTGAAACTGGCACGCGACGCTTTCACGCTGGACATCGACCTGCAACTGCCAGGGCGCGGTATCAGCGCCTTGTTTGGGCACTCCGGGTCAGGCAAAACCAGTTGCCTGCGCTGCCTGGCCGGCTTGGAGCGCCCTGGTCAGGCGTATGTGCAAGTCAATGGCGAGGTCTGGGAGGACACCGCTCGCGACGTCTTTCTACCGCCCCACCAGCGCCCGGTGGGCTACGTTTTCCAGGAGCCCAGCCTGTTTGCGCACCTGAGCGTACGGGGCAACCTGGAGTTCGGCTGGCGCCGTGTCCCGTCGAGCCAGCGCAAGGTAAGTCTGGAACATGCCAGCGAGCTGCTGGGTATCAGTCACCTGCTGGCGCGCCGACCTTCGACGTTATCGGGGGGCGAGGCGCAACGCGTCGGGATTGCCCGTGCGCTGCTCAGCAGCCCCCGACTGTTGCTGATGGATGAGCCCCTGGCCGCTCTTGACGGGCCCCGCAAGCGCGAAATCCTGCCTTACCTGGAGCGCTTGCACGAGGAGCTGGACGTACCCGTGGTCTATGTCAGCCACGCCCAGGACGAAGTGGCACGCTTGGCGGACCATGTGGTGCTGCTGGAGCACGGACGTGTGGTGGCAAGCGGTCCGGTTGCGCCTACCTTGGCTCGTCTGGACTTGTCGCTGGCCCAGGGCGATGACGCCGGTGTGGTGCTCGAAGGCCAGGTGACAGGGCACGACCCGCACTACGATCTGCTTGAGCTGCGCCTGCCTGGCAACAAAGGGCTCGTATTACGTTTCGCACATCCCATGCGCGCCCTGGGCAGCGCCTTGCGGGTCAAGGTCCATGCACGCGACGTAAGCCTGGCGCTCACCGCTGACGGCACCTCAAGTATCCTCAACCGAGTGCACGTTCAGGTACGCGACACCCACGCTGCCGACAACCCAGCCCATTTGTTGGTCAGCCTGGATGCCGACGGTAGCATCCTGCTCGCCCGCATTACCCGGTTCTCGGCGGACCAGCTTGGGGTGCACCCAGGCCAGCGCCTGTATGCACAGATCAAATCGGTTGCATTGCTCAGCTAACGTGCGGAAATGGAGCAACGGCCAAGCGGCTGTTGTCCATTGATCAGTGACTTGATCGAGGCCTGCCGCCCATGCTCGACTGCCCGCTTCCCGAAACGCTGCATTACGTCGACGACAGCCAGCCCGGTTTGACTCGCCGCCGCTGGCGCGACCGCTTCATCTACCTGGACGCCAACGGTGAACGGGTACGCGACCCTGAAACACTGGCACGTATCGCTGCACTGGTAATCCCACCGGCCTATACCGATGTCTGGATATGCGCCGACCCGCAAGGGCACCTGCAGGCCACTGGCCGCGATGCCCGTGGCCGCAAACAGTACCGCTATCATGCCCAGTGGCGTGAAACCCGTGACCAGCACAAGTACGGCCGCATGCTCGCCTTCGCCCAGGCGTTGCCAAAGCTGCGCTCACAACTGGAAGCCCACTTGTCTCGACCGGGCCTTGACCGTGAAAAGGTCATGGCCCTGGTGGTCAGCCTGCTGGACCATACCCTCATCCGCATTGGCAACCAGCGCTATATGCGCGACAACAAGTCCTACGGGCTGACAACCCTGCGTAATCGACATGTAGAGGTCAAGGGCAGTACCATCCGCTTTCAGTTCCGCGGCAAGCGTGGTGTCGAACACGATGTAACGCTGCGCGACCGACGCCTGGCGGCCTTGCTCAAGCGTTGCATGGAACTGCCCGGCCAGGCACTGTTCCAGTATCTCGATGCCGATGGCCAGCGTCACAGCATTGGTTCGAGCGACATCAATCAGTTTCTGCAACAGCTGACTGGCGCCGACTTCACGGCCAAGGACTACCGTACCTGGGCCGGCAGCAGCCTTGCGCTGGACCTGCTCAGGCCCTTGGCCTGGGAGCCGGAGACCGAGGCCAAACGCCAGGTCGCTGCCATCGTCAAGCAAGTCGCCTCGCGCCTTGGCAACACCCCTGCGGTATGCCGACGCTGCTACATCCACCCAGCGGTACTGGAGCACTACACGCTCGGGCGCCTGGCCGCCTTGCCCAAGAGCCGAGTACGCAAGGGGCTGGACCCGGAAGAGGTCGCTTTATTGGTCTTTCTCAAGGCATTGGAACAGCAGGCCGCACATTGAGTGCGTCTATCCAACCGATGATGCAAAGGTATTTCCCATTGAACGACGCCATCACTATCCTTCAACACAGAGCACCTTGTCCTACAAAGCCTTCATGGGACGCCTGTTTGTCCGCTTCCCCTTTGCGTGCCATAGATTTTGACATTCTGGGAATTACTAGGCCTCTGAAGCGTCTTTAATGAGAAGGAAAAGGGATAGGCTCCCACCGCCAGGGCACATTGCCTGCGGACTTTTTTATCACCAAGGAGAAGTACATGCTGATACTCACCCGTAAGGTTGGCGAGAGCATCGTCATCAACGACGACATCAAAGTCACCATTCTGGGCGTCAAAGGGATGCAGGTGAGGATAGGCATCGACGCACCCAAGGATGTTCAAGTGCACCGCGAGGAGATTTTCAAACGCATCCAGGCCGGCAGCCCGGCCCCTGAAAAGCAAGACGACTGACACTGGTCATTCAAGCGGGCAGCAGGGATGCGCCCAAAGCCTCAGCCGCCCAATAGGCCACGCACGGTCGCAATCATCTCGCCCATGTCGAATGGCTTGTCGAATATTGCTGCGAATAATGCCGGGCATCCCTCGTTGGCCTGTGCGCCGCTCATGAGGATGACCGGCAGCGTCTGTAACGCAGGGTCAGCCCGCATGGCACGCACCAGCTCCTGGCCGTTGAGTACGGGCATCATGTAGTCGGTGATAACCAACTGCACCTGCACCCGGTTGAGCACCTCCAGTGCTTTCCGGCCATTACTCGCCTTTTCGATCGCATACCCTTCATCCTCCAGGGCAAACCCCAAGATGTCGGCTATCAGGTATTCATCGTCGACGATCAGCACGGTCTTCATGTAACTGAAACCTACAGGCTCCCTTGCGGCACAGCTGTGCCAGAGAGGGCCCCACTTGTGCCTTCGAATGCTCTGCGCAGTGTGATTCCCGTTGAAGCGATCACAAGCTCATGCAAGGACGCGTCGTGAGCACTGTCGCGCACTTTGAGGATTGAGAGCATGCGGCGCAAGGTGCCGTCATGCTCCACGAATCGCATCAGCACCAGGTTGTCGACGATGCTGGACAAGTCGGGCGCCGGCGCGCTGATCTCCGCACCGAAGATATCGCGCATTTCCCAGGTCAGCATCACACTCACCTGGCGAGCGCTCAGCTCCACGGTCAGCGCGCGAAAGAAGGCATTCAGGCGCCCGGGTTCCGTGGCCAGGCGGCTCAACGCGCCCAGGCTGTCGATCAGTACTCGCTTGGCGCCGGTTGCCTGTACCTGTTCGATCAAGCGCGCACCCAGCTGGTCCAACAGCACCTGCGTACTGGGCTCCCAGCACAGTGTCAGGCTCTGGGCCTGCTCCATGGCTGCAAAGTCGTACCCCAGTAAAGCCGCCTTGCTGTGCAGGCGATTGGGTGATTCATAGAAGCCGAAATGCAAACCGGGGGCCTGGGGTGTGCTGGCCGCCAGAAATGCCATGCCCAGCGACGTCTTGCCAATGCCCGAGGGGCCCATCAGCAGCGTGACCGATGCGGCGGACAGACCGCCATCGAGCATGTCGTCGAGCGTCGACACACCGCTGCTGATTCGTGATGCGGCTGCATTGCAGGGCGCAACGGGCTTGGCGAACAAGGACTCCAGACGCGGAAACACCGTCACACCGGTATCGTCTATCAGGCACTCGTGGCGCCCGGACAAGGCGCCACTGCCGCGGGTCTTGCGCAACTGAATCGTACGAACGGCGCGGCTACCCACCATCTGCTCACCCAGTTCGATCACGCCGTCGACCATCGTGTGCTCAGGGCTGCCCTCCTCAAGCCGCGCACTGGTCAACAACAGTACGGTGCAGCCGGCAAAAGCCGCATGACCTTGTAGTGCCAAGACGAATTTTTTGGTATCGAGCGATGTTTCGGCATGTACGCGAGCATTGAGTACGCCATCGACGATCAGCAGGCTGGCCTTGTGTCGACTGATCTCCTGCCTGAGCAACCGGACCACGGCATCAAGGCCATCCTGTTCCAGGGTATCGAAGGCGCTAACGAACTGAATCTGGTCGCCGACCATCGAGGGGTCGAAGAAGTCCAGCGTGCCCAGGTACTGAAATAACCGCTCATGGGACTCGCTGAGCAAGGTTGCCACCAGCGCCCGCCCTCCCTTGCGCACATGCTCGCAGGCCATCTGGTTGGCCAGGATGGTCTTGCCTGCCCCAGGTGGGCCCTGCACGATATACGACGCCCCCGCCACCAACCCACCTTTGAGCAGGGCATCGAGCCCGTCGATACCTGTCAGCAATCGCTTGAGTGTCTGAGTCATGCTGCGCCCCTTACGGCTCGATACCTGGCTGGCTTGAATGGACGGGCAAATAAAGCCGCATGCGGGTGCCGACCCCCAGCTCGCTGTGCACACTGATGGCACCGCCGCTTTGCCTGGCAAATCCGTACACCTGGCTCAGGCCCAGGCCGGTACCCTTGCCGAACGGCTTGGTGGTGAAGAAGGGTTCGAAAATACGTGGCAGCACCTCCGCCGCCATGCCCTCGCCGCTGTCCTGCACCTCGAAGCACACAAAGCGGCCATGCAGGCCGTCGACCTCGCCTGTCAGCAACACCGCTTCGACGGTCAGGACGATGTGGCCTTCCTCGGCAATGGCATCCCGGGCATTGAACAGCAAGTTGAGCAGCACCATTTGCAACTGACCAGCGTCCACTTCGATGCTGGGTAAATCAGGCTGCACCCGCGCATCCAGTGTGACCGAACTGGGCAGTGCATGAACAAGCAATCCATGGGTAGCGTCGATCAATTTGGCCGGCTCGATACAGGTCACCTCAAGCTTGCGGTGACGGGCAAAGCTGAGCAGTTGACGGGTCAGGTCGGTGCCGCGTTGGCCAGCCTCGAGAATATTGTGCAGCATGCGCTGAGCGCGCTCTGGGTCGGGTGCGGCAATGGCCAAGCGCGCAGAGCTGAGAATGATGGTCAGCAGGTTGTTGAAATCATGTGCCAGCCCCCCGGTCAGCTGACCCAGCGCCTCGAGCTTCTGGGCCTCGAACAACTGCGCTCTGACGGCGTCCAGCTGCATCGCCGACTCGCGCCGATCGGTAATGTCCCGCGTGACCTTGGCAAGCCCGACGACCTGGCCTTGATCATCGCGCACCACATCAAGGGCCACCAGTGCCCAGAAGCGCGTGCCGTCTTTGCGCTGGCGCCACCCTTCATGCCGCGACACGCCGTGTTCAAGCGCTTGACGCAGCAATTGCTCCGGCTTGCCTTCGGCGCAGTCTTCAGGCGTGAAGAACAGAGAAAAATGACGGCCCACCACTTCATCGGCGCTATAGCCCTTGATTCTCTGGGCGCCAGCATTCCACGAGGCGATATGACCGGTGGTATCCAGCATGTAGATGGCATAGTCCACCACGGACTGGACCAATTGCTCGTAACGATGAGCAGGCATTTCTGAATTGACCTGGCAATCAGTTGAAACCATGCGAGCTCCACCGGCACGGCAGGTAAACATAATCCAAACGACTAGATCTCAGACTTTGACGCACACTGTTCACCGTCGTTGCGCAGTCGTCAGCCCGACCATCACATCCAGTGACTTGGCTAACATTGGGCCAAGCTCATGCCACTGTCAATCGGCTGCTCGCGATGGGATGGGATGTGCGGAATACGACAGCCAAGGTTGACTCTGCTATAACGGTGGGTTATAAAGCCGCCTTGATTGCACAGCCCTTCTGTCTGAAGCGAGCCGGCCACCCGTGGCCCTTTCAAACGTGCGAGTGTGGTGGAATTGGTATACACAGCAGACTTAAAATCTGTCGGCGTGAGCCTTGCGGGTTCGAGTCCCGCCACTCGCACCACATCCTGAAGAAGGCGCCTAGGGCGCCTTTTTTGCTGCCTGCCTTTTGCTAGCCTGCCATTACTCATCATCGCAGTCGTCGAACCACGCAGGATGATTGCGCTCGTCCTCTTCAAGTTCCTCAAACGACGGCTCCTCGATCTCATCTTGCGCCCCATGAGCATCCGGCTCGAACGCGTCTTGTTCGTCATGAAGAAACTCATGATCCAGCAAATGATCATGCTCAGGTTCGTGCAGTTCGTCGTCGTGCATATGGGCCTCAATTCAAGTGGCACGCTTGTATAGGCTCAACTGCCTCTGAGGTCAACGCCGCAGTGATTTAATTCCAGGTTAATTCCACGCGCCCAATGTAGCGGCTCTCCCTTCAAAACGTTCTTGGCCCGCTGGTTCCTGGCGGGCGTTTTTTTGTCGGTCGTTCAGCAGGGCCTGTCACCGCCGTCTCGTACATTATCTTGGCGCACGACGCATCCATCACCTTCCCTTCACGAAATGATGACATTCACCTTGGCAATCTGAACCTGCTCCGTATGTTCTTGCAGCCCGCCGCATTCTTGCCGCGGGCTTTTCTTTTTGTCCCCGCCCTCCACGCCCCTGACTTTCTATGACCTGCGGCAGTTTCCCACATGCACGGTGGCGCTATTGTGCGTGGGCTATTTTCAAGTCAACCGGATAGACACGGAGGTTCACATGAAAGCTGCTGTCGTAGCCCCAGGCGGTCGCGTTGAGGTGGTCGAAAAAAGTATTCGCCCACTCGAATACGGCGAGGCGTTGTTGAAAATGCAGTGTTGCGGCGTTTGCCACACTGACTTGCACGTCAAGAACGGCGACTTCGGCGACAAGACGGGTGTTGTGCTGGGCCATGAAGGCATTGGCGTGGTGCAAGAAGTCGGTCCTGGCGTAAGCTCCCTCAAACGAGGCGACCGCGCCAGCGTGGCCTGGTTTTATGAGGGCTGCGGTCACTGCGAGTATTGCACCAGCGGCAATGAGACGCTGTGCCGACAGGTCAAGAACGCCGGTTACACCGTAGACGGTGGCATGGCCGAAGCCTGCATCGTCAAGGCCGACTACTCGGTAAAGGTACCGGAGGGGCTAGGGTCCGCCGCGGCCAGCAGCATTACCTGCGCAGGCGTGACGACTTACAAGGCAGTAAAGACATCCAATATCCGTCCCGGCCAATGGATCGCGATCTACGGGCTTGGCGGACTGGGCAACCTGGCACTGCAATACGCCAAGAATGTTTTCAATGCCAAGGTCATTGCGGTCGATGTCAACGAAGAACAACTGCGCTTTGCGACAGAAATGGGTGCCGATCTTGCCATAAACCCTTCCAGCCAGGATGCCGCGAAGGTCATCCAGGCACAGACCGGTGGCGCCCATGCCGCTGTGGTTACCGCCGTGGCCAAGGGCGCTTTCGATTCGGCCGTTGACGCGCTGCGTGCCGGTGGGCGACTGGTTGCCGTAGGGCTACCATCGGAAGCGATGAACCTGAACATCCCCCGCCTGGTACTCGATGGCATTGAGGTCATCGGTTCGCTGGTGGGGACGCGCCAGGACCTGCAAGAGGCCTTCCAATTTGCTGCCGAAGGCAAGGTGGTGCCAAAAGTCAGCTTGCGTCCCATCGAGGACATCAACCAGATTTTCGAAGAGATGCTCAATGGGCGCATCAAGGGCCGAATGGTGATTCAGTTCGAGGGTTGAACCAGGGGCACTTCACTCGAGCTCTGCGCAATAGGCAGCGGCCCTGCCCGTCAGGGCCGCAGGCCACTGCGGTGGCGGTTGTAGACTGATGAGCGCCGCGCTCAACGACCATGACTTCGAACCGCGTAGGCTGATGTGGGAGCTTTACGGCTGCGCCCCTCATATACCCACACTTGAGATACTGGCAGCTGTGCCATGACCTCGGCATCCTCCGCTTCGGTATGCGGCTTTTTACCTGTGTCCTTGGCCTTTACACACGCCTGCACACGCTCACGCTCGTCCGATGCCGCCTCGAGCATCTTGTTCAAAGATTCGACCATGCTGGAATAGTCCATTGCCTGACTCCTTTGCGGAAGGTGTTCACCTGATGAGCCTGATCATAGCGAGCCAACCTTTCAGAAACTGGCAACGCAAAACGCAATAAATCGTGGGTCTCCTACTTGATGACCCCTACTGCCGCGCGAGGTTCAGCCAAAGCGATCAACAGGTACCTTGAGACTAGCAGTCCTTGCTGTGTTTATCTGTCCCGACATCACATCAGCCCTGATCTACGCCGGCCTTGAACAGCTATCAGGTCTGCTACGTTCGTCGGAGAAGGTCACCAAGGGCCACATACTGCGCTCTACTTAAACAGGTATCCCCGTTTCCGGTCCAGAATCCACGGAACGTGGACGTCTCTGATTCAACAGGAGCCATTGTCATGACAGAAGAAGAAGCGCGCGATGTTGTCGAACGAATTCAAGATGAACTCAGCCGCCAGGCGCGGGTTGCCACGCGCATTGAAATACATGATTTGGGCCTATGGGAGTGTCTGGAGAAGGCGCACTTCAAAACAAGCACTCACGGCAACCTGTTGTTCGAAAAACCAGTCGTAATCGTACCCAAGTGTGATGCGTCCTACACCATCCTCTACACCTGTTGAGCCCATTAATTCAACCGTTCAATACAGGAGTTTCGGATGAGTGTCCGTAGTCTTACGAGGAACCTGCCTGCTGATCCTTACAATCCAGGGTGGGTACTGGGGTGGGGCGTATTGAGAGACCGTCATCCGTGGCACTTTGTCGACGTTTACGCTGATCAGCGTACGGCCTATATCGAAGCCCAGCGCCGAGGGGCGGGGTATGTGGTGGAATATGGCGCTCATCGCCTGGGCTCGAACGAATTTGTCTGTGGTGTCAGCCTTCCTGAAGGCTGACACGCGCGCCTGGCTTCATGAGCAGTCTTGATCCTGTGCTGAAATCAATTCAGTAGGGACACGGGTGCGCTCACTCTAAGATGGTCCCAACTTTACAGGGACAGACTCGACGAGTGGACCTCAATACTCATGACGCCTCAGAACATTACCTACTCGCTCAAACGCACGCGCTTTGACGAACATTATTGCCCGTGCCAAAACACGCGGCTGACCACAAACTTTGCCAACCTGGCCAGGGGTTCGCGCCGCGAACAGAACCTTCGCCAAACACTGGACATGATCAATAATCGCTTCAACGCGCTGGCGCACTGGGATAACCCTGCCGGTGACCGCTACACCGTGGAACTGGATATCGTATCGGTGCACATGCATTTCACAGCCGGGGTCACGAATACGCTGCTGCCCTTGATCGAAATACTGTCCACTACGGTGATCGATCATCATGCAGGCAAGCGTTTACCGGGTGTAGTCGGCAACAACTTTTCGTCCTACGTGCGCGATTATGATTTCAGTATTGTGCTGCCCGCCTATAACGCTCATCGCCCAAACTTCAGTGCCCCTGCCGATTTTGGAGCGCTCCACGGCAAACTTTTCAAAGGGTTTGTGGGCTCAACCGTTTACCAACAAACCTTCATCAAGCCGCCGGTCATTTGCCTGAGCGTGTCAAGTAGCAGAACCTATGAGCGCACGGGGCATTACCACCCCGTATTAGGGTACGAATACCGGCAAGACGAATATTCTTTGACCGATGCGTATTTCCAGAAAATGGGCTTGCGTGTTCGTTATTTCATGCCTGCCGGCAACAGGGCGCCGCTGGCCTTGTACTTTTCCGGCGACTTGCTCAATGACTACACCCCCTTGGAGCTGATCAGCAGCCTGAGCACGATGGAGACTTTTCAGAAAATCTATCGCCCCGAGATTTATAACGCCAATGCAACGGCTGGCGCCACCTATCAGCCCAGCTTGCAACACGAAGACTACTCCTTGACGCGCATTGTTTACGACCGTGAAGAGCGCAGCCGTTTGGCCATTGAACAAGGAAAGTTTGCTGAAGCCCACTTCATCAAGCCTTATCACATGCTGCTCGAACAATGGTCTGCACACTTCGCAGACTGATCGCCTCTTCGCACAAGGTCGAATTTCATGAACAAATTGCTTCCCACCTCTACCGCTGGCAGCCTGCCCAAGCCGACCTGGCTCGCTCAGCCCGAAACCCTCTGGTCGCCTTGGAAACTGCACGGCGATGCCCTGCTAGAAGGCAAGCAGGACGCACTGTGCCTGGCGCTGCAGGAGCAGTCGAGCGCTGGGATAGACATCGTCAGTGACGGCGAACAGACGCGCCAACATTTCGTGACCACCTTCATCGAACACTTGAGCGGCGTGGACTTCGAGAATCGGCAGACTGTACGCATTCGTGATCGCTACGACGCCAGCGTCCCGACAGTGGTGGGTACGGTCGCCAGGCGCAAGTCAGTATTCGTCGACGATGCCAGGTTCCTGCGTAAGCAGACTCGACAGCCCATCAAGTGGGCGCTCCCAGGGCCCATGACCATGATCGACACGCTGTACGACAGCCACTACAAGAGTCGCGAGAAGCTCGCGTGGGAGTTTGCCGTACTGCTCAACCAGGAAGCCAGAGAGTTGGAAGCTGCGGGTGTCGACATCATTCAGTTCGACGAGCCCGCCTTCAACGTGTTCTTCGATGAAGTGAACGACTGGGGCATTGCCACGCTCGAGCGGGCATTGGAAGGCCTGAAGTGCGAGACAGCCGTGCATATCTGCTACGGGTACGGGATCAAGGCCAACACTGACTGGAAGAAAACGTTGGGTACCGAGTGGCGCCAGTATGAAAAGGCATTTCCCAAACTCCAGAAATCCAGCATCGACATCGTGTCGTTGGAATGCCAGAACTCGCGCGTGCCCATGGACCTTATCGAGTTGATCCGTGGCAAGAAAGTCATGGTCGGCGCAATCGATGTGGCCACGCACATTGTCGAAACACCCGAGGCCGTTGCCGATACATTGCGCAAGGCGCTGGCATTCGTTGACGCCGACAAGCTCTACCCCTGCACCAATTGCGGCATGGCGCCCCTGCCCCGCTCGGTTGCCCAAGGCAAGTTGCGGGCCCTAAGTGCGGGTGCTGCAATCGTGCGGCAGGAATTGTCAGGTGCAGATCAGTAATAGGCGCACGTCAACTTGCGTTTGACGTTAGGGTCGCTTAGGGTCCTGCGGCGTCAAACAGGAGGTCATGACATGCTACGCCCCTATGTACTGCCGGATACCGATGCGGTACTGCAGATCTGGCTCGATGCATCGGTCCAAGCTCACCACTTCGTGCCTCGCGCCTTCTGGGAGGGCCAGCTCGAAGCGATGCGGACCGTTTACCTGCCCGCTTCGGAGACGTTCGTCTTCGAGCAGCACGCAACCGTCGAGGGCTTCATTTCTCTACTCGGGGAAACGGTAGCTGCGCTGTTCGTCGCGCCTGCGTCACAAGGCATGGGCATCGGTAGCCGCCTGCTCGACTACGCCAAGCAGCGCTCGGCACGCCTGGAATTGAAGGTGTACAGCGCTAATGAAAGCGCGGTCGCGTTCTACCAACGTTCTGGCTTTTCAATCGTGGCTCATGGTGAAGATGAACACACCGGTGCCACTGAGCTGACCCTTCAGTGGCTGGCGGCGACCTCTTGAATCCATAGCTTGCGCTTCACTGCCTGCCGCACCCTTTGCCATGGGTCAACCGAGTAGCCACATTTTAATGCATTGCCTGACGCACAGCCTGGCGAGCCGCTTTCACACGACCCGCCAGCCCCTCTCATGCCGGCATTGCCGCCTTGCTGAACCGCTCCGCCAGAAACGGGGTGATGTCCAATGGCAACGCCTCCTCGTGGATCACCTTGTCCAGCATTACCCCCGTGATCGCCGAGGTCAGCACCCCGGTGCGGAAATGCCCGCAGGCGTTGAAGTAACCCTGCATGTCATCCACGGGCCCGAGGATGGGTAGCTCATCGGGCGAGCCTGGCCGCAGGCCGGCCCAGGTACGCTTGAGGTTGACCTGTTCGAGTGCCGGCATGCAGCGTATGGCGCCCTGGACCAAGCTGCTTATCTCCGGGAAGGTCGTGGTGACATCGAAGCCTTTCTCCTCGGTGGTGCTCCCGATGAGAATCTCCCCATTGTCCTTCTGCGCCATGTAGCAGTCACTGGTGGTGATGCAGCCATCAAGCAGCTTGGGTAGGCGCTCGGTCAATACGATCTGCCCCTTGACGGGTTTGACGGGGATGGAGGTGCCCGTGGCCCACTCGCTCAATTCGGCGGCCCAGGCGCCGGCCGCATTGATCAGCGTGTCGCAGTGGAAGTCACCGGCCTGTTCGGTACGAACCCCTTTGATGCGTCCGCCTTGGTGCAACACGTCGGTGACACGTGTGTTGAGATACAGATCGACGCCATTTTGCCGCGCGCCTTCCATGTACGCGTCGCCAAGGCGAAACGGGCTGAGCTGGTGGTCACAGAGAAACTCCAGCGCACCGTGCGCGCTTTCGGTGATCGATGGCTCCGCCTTGCGCAGTGCCTGGCGGTCAAGCCAACGGATCTGTGACTGCAGGTGAGGGATGTGCTTGACGATGTGCTCGGCATAAAGCTGATCTTCATCGTCCTGGATCACGTACTTGAGCCCAGTGCGCTCGAACTTGAAGTCCATCCCGTGGCGCTCGATCAACTCCTGGTGCAGTTGCGGGTAAAGCGCGTTGGACTCAAGCGCCAGATCGAAGAAGCATTGCGGCAGGATATGCGGTGTGCTCGAGTCCACGGCCACCGCCGCGCCATGGGCCTGGCGCTTGGCCTGGGAAGACAGCATGCGAAAGAAAATCACCCCACAGCCCAGGCCCACCGATTCGCCAATGGCCCACAGCCCACCTGCCGAGGCACGCGTGGCGTTGCCGGGGCGTTTGTCGTCGATCAGGGCGATGCGCAGGTTGCCGCGCTTGGACAGCTGGTACGCGCAGGACGCGCCAATTACACCGGCACCGGCAATCACGATGTCATAGGTCTTGTTCATGTCAGGCCTCCGTGCCCACGTGCTTGAATGCCGAAAACGGTACCGGGTCTACTGGGAATCGAGGACGCAACCAACCTACATCAGCGCGGCCAGTGGCGGCGCGCAGTCGATCGCTGCAATAGCCCACGCACATGCGCCCCTGGCAATCCCCCATGCTCACCCGCGTGCGCATCTTCAGCCCGGCCATGTCTTGAACCCCCTGCTCCAATGCTAGATCAATGGCGTCGCGCGTCACCTGCTCACAGCGGCAAATCACTGTGTCAGCCTGTGGCAACTCGACCTGCGCTGGCCCCCGCGCGGTATAGCGCTCAACGCCGGAGCGGAAACGCTTGATGCCTGCCAACTGGCCCAGGTAACGCTCGCGCCGTTCAATGGCCTGCGCGGCGTTCAGCACGCCACGCTGCTGCAGAATTGACACAGCCGCGATGCGCCCGGTCAGCATGGCCGCCTCCCCTCCGCGGATGCCGGCCATGTCGCCTGCCAGGTGAATATGTTCCAGGCTGCTTTGCTGCCATACGTTGCACTCGGCGCGCAGATAGCCATCGGTGCTGTAGCCATGGGCAAGGCCCAATTGCTGGCTGAGCTGCGTACGCGGAATGAAGCCGTAGCCTACTGCCAGCGTCTGCACCGACTCGCGGCGCACCTGGGTCATGTCCGCCTTCCAGGCATCGTCGTACGGCGCCACGCTGACTTCGGCCAACTCACCTTCGCCCCGCGCCTGGACCACGCCCCAGCCGTAGTGCATGGGAATGCCGTGCAACTTCAGGTAGGCCAGCATGCTCAGGCCGTCGAGGAACAGCTGGGGCTTGTTCATCAGCGCCAGGCTCTGGCGCGCGATACGGTTGAACGCACAGGCCTCGTATACCCCCGCCACCTTGGCACCGGCGGCGTGCAACTGGCAGGCAACCAACGGCAGTAGCGGGCCTGTGCCAGCGATCAGGGTCGTGCCCAGTGGCTTGACCACGTTACTTTTGATCTGCAGTTGCAACCCGCCGAGCAGAATGACGCCCGGCAGGGTCCAGCCTGGAAACGGTACATTGCGTTCATGGCAACCGGCTGCCAGGATCAGCTGCTCGAAGGCCAGCGGCTGCAACTGCTCCTGCTCGTCGAGCACTACCAGGCTACGGTCATCACCGCCCACGACGCGGCTATTGAGCCGCAGGTCGATAGACTGCGCACGGGCGGCGAAGTCGGTGTGCAGTTTACCCAGGGCCTTGCTGTAACGAGCGCCCAGGTAGCCCAAGTCGACACCTGCGCGCAGCGGGCCACGATAGACCACCCCGCCGGGGCGCGATGCCTCGTCGATCAGCGTGCAGCGCACGCCCGCGTCCGCCAGCTCGATGGCGGCAGCCATCCCCGCCGAGCCCCCTCCGACAATGACTGGATGCCCACTCATACCCGCGCCTCCCCGACAACCGCATTGACCTGGGTTTCGATGCGCATGCCAGCCCGCACCAGCGTCTGACAAGCGCGCCGCTTGGGGCGTCCGTCGATAGCGACCAGACAGCAATGGCACACCCCCATGCCGCAGAAGGCGCCACTGACTTGGCCATGGTCGTTGAGGGCGAGCTGACGCACGCCCACGGCATTGAGCACACTCAGAACCGTTTCGCCAGGGGCGGCAGACACGGCAGTGCCATTGATGGAAAGGGGGATTTGTTCAGCCGGGAGTGGCTGTATATCGAGGGTTCGTTCCATGAAATGTCGTCTGCCTTCCGTGATTGAAAGACAGACAGACTACGGGAGGCGTCAGGCCGAAAAATTGACCTGGGACGGGGTTTTACGACGCAACCTTGCCACTTGGTGAGAAACGTCTGTAAGCGAAGTCGCCTTCTACCAGTGGAATCAGCGCTTCAAAACCCCTGACACTTCTAACATGGCGTCAGAGAAATCGCTCCACATCCATGCCGAACACTTGCCGATACCCCCTGCAAAATGCCTCCCATTCGGTCGGTGCCCAGTCAGACCTGCGCTTGACCTGTCGTAAGTCGTGACGGCTAGCTTTCATCGCGGTCAGCCGCTGCCTGGCCTTTTCGAAATCCAGCAGCGCGATCTTGATGCCAGACTCGTCGAAGGCGACGAACACATGCTTCAAATACAGGCAACCATGCTGCCAACGCCCGAGATTCAGCGTGGCCAGCGCGCGCCCATACGCCTCGAGAATATCGTGGTGCAGCTTGGGCTCGATGGTCTTGTCCAGGCCTTGGAGGTAGAAGTCTTCAAGCGATACATACCCGTCCAGCCCTGCCGTGACCATCACCGCACGCCACTCACCGTCCTGCTTGTGGACGTCACTGTGCAGCAGTAACGGCGTAGCGACGCCCAGCGCTGCAGCGGCGCGCAGCGCCTTGGCTTCGCGGGCCACCGTCGGATAGCCGAACGGGTGGATCAGGCTGCGATAGATATGGCCGACCTGCTGCTTCTTGTAGAACGTGAAGCCGTCGAGCTCGACCTTCAATACACCACTCTCGCCGCCCCTGCGGATATTTGGCGGCTCTACCCACACCCCAGGAGCACTCAGAATGGCCTGCACCGGTGGATGAGAGGCCTCAAGGCCAGACGCGCTAACGTGTTTCATTAAAACCTGCTGAATATTGAGCCACACTGCGGCAAGGGGCGAAATATATCAGTCAAATCTGAAAGAAAGCGATTATTGCGACACGGCGTTGATCGTTTTTTACAGGCATGAACGGACAAAACTGCGGGCGCAATCGCCATTGTCAGACAATCCGGCAGCCGTAAGCTTCAGTTGCGCCAGTTCGCCGACGTCGAGCCACCTCCCGCTCAACCCCTGATAGTCCATAGCTGATCGATTCGGGTGGTGTAGGACTGGCTCATCATCTCCCGTTTCATGCCCCAGTCCGGTGCGGCTGGTACGCTAGCCGCACGGACCGTCCCCCTGCCCCAACGCTCATTGATACTGTCCATTACTTCCATGAGACGATCACAGGCTGCCGATTGCCTGGGGGCGAACAAGTCACCCGAAAAATCACCCGGCTGACGCAGGTCCATCAGTAGCACCTCCGCCTTGCTGTAACGAAGCCCCGGCCGGAAGATCCGCTCCACGGCATCGGTAGCCAATCGGGTCAGCAGCAGCGTGTCACAGGTCGGATAGGGAAGCTCCACCCAGGCGCCTTGGGCATGGTGCACTTCGTTCGGGTTGAACATGCCCGTGCGGATGCTCACCCGCATGCGCTTGCACACCGACCCCTGGGCCCTGAGCTTCTCGGCAGCACGGCCGACATAGGTGGCCACCGCCTGCTTGATCGGCGCCAGCTCGCTCAGGCGCATGCCGAACATTCGGCTGCTGCAGATTTCCTGCTTGGGCGGTTCGACATCGTCCAGTTCCAGGCAAGGAGTGCCCGCCAGTTCCCTGGCCGTTTTTTCCACCACCACGTTGAAGCGTTGTCGCAACGTCCAGGCATCGGCGCGGGCCAAATCCATTGCCGTACGAATGCCCATGCCCTCCAGGTGCGCGGTCATCTTGCGCCCGATGCCCCACACCTCCTTGACCGCAGTATTGCGCAGCACCCAGTCCCGTTTGACCGGGTCGGTGATGTCCACCACGCCGCCCGTGTGGCGCTGCAGCCGCTTGGCAGTGTGGTTGGCCAGCTTGGCCAGGGTCTTGGTGCGTGCGATACCCACACCGACAGGAATGCCGGTGCACTGGGAGATGCGCAAGCGCAGCCGGTGCCCGAACAGCGTCAGGTCCTGGGCCATGCCAGTGAGCTCAGCAAAACATTCGTCGATGCTGTAGACCTCGGTAGCAGGCACCATCGATTCGATCAGCGTCATCACCCGCTCGCTCATGTCGCCATACAACGCGTAATTGCTACTGAATGCCACGACACCGTGCCGGCGGAGTTTTTCCCGCGCCTGAAAATAAGGCTCGCCCATTTTCACGAATGGCTTGGCGTCATAGGACCGGGCAATGACGCAGCCATCGTTGTTGCTCAGCACCACGATCGGCGTCTTCGCCAGATCGGGCCGAAATACGCGCTCACAGCTGGCGTAGAACGCGTTGCAGTCGATCAGCGCGAATATCGGCTCACTGCGCATGATCGCGGACGCTATAGCGCACCACGCCCCAAATGAGCAGATCATCACCCTCCATGACATAGCGCGGCGGGTAGGCTCGGTTCTCAGACTTCAAGATCACCACACCGTCACGTCGGTGCAGGCGTTTGCACACCGGCTCACAGTTGATGGCCGCAATCACGATATCCCCGTGCTCGGCCTCGCGCCCCCGGTCCACCACCACGATATCGCCCGAATAGATGCCAGCGCCTTGCATGCTGTCACCCTCCACTTTCACCAGATACACATGCGGTGCGCGGATGTCGAATAGCTCATCAAGGGATATGTGGCCTTCAAGATGATCCGCGGCAGGCGATGGAAAACCGGCTGGAACGTAGTACGAATAAATCGGGAGTGGTTCAGAGCTGCCACATGGCGCGCCCAGGAAGGTGATGGTCATGAGAGAAAGTCCAATGCAAACTGTATGCATATACAGTTAAACTGGCTTCGGCGAATGGGTCAATCCTGAACGTGTGAATTTCTGACGGACGAGAGGTGGATACATGTGCGGACGCTACTCGATCTACGAGTCGATGGATCACTACTTGCGGCAGCTGGCGCTGGATCTGGTGGTGATCAACGGCTATGACCATGAACCGATCGATCGCTATAACGTGGCGCCTTCTACCCGTGTCGAAGTTATACGCCAGGCTGAGGATGGCCTGCATATAGACAAAGTGAAGTGGGGATGGTCGCCTCACTGGGCCAAAGGCAAGCGACTCGACCCCATCAATGCCCGGGCCGAAACCGCAACCACTGGCAAGTTCTTCAAGAGTCTCTGGCCACATGCACGAGCGCTCGCCCCCGCCAATGGCTGGTTTGAATGGCTGCCAGATGCGCAAAACCCCAAGCGCAAGCAACCCTACTACATCACCAGTGCCGACGGTGCACCGCTCTACTTTGCCGCGCTTGCCGAAGTTCACCAGACCCTTGAACCGGACGAGCGCGATGGTTTCGTGATCATCACGGCAGCCGCTGACCAAGGCTTGATCGATATTCATGACCGAAAGCCCCTGGTGTTGGCACCGCACCTTGCCAGGGAGTGGTTGGACCCTGCCACTTCAGCGCAGCGCGCCGAGGCGATCGTGGCGGCAGGCTGCCGTCCGGCCACTGACTTTCGCTGGCATCCGGTCGACAAGGCCGTTGGCAATGTTCGTAACCAGGGTGCGCAACTGATAAGGCCGATTGCCAAAGAGAGCAGGCAGGGTGATCTCGAGTTCCGAATAGAACGTTAGGCGGGGGTGTGCTAGCCAAATAACACAGCTGGCCTGATAGGCTGCGCACCCGCAGGCTGGGTAACAAACAGCTTGCACGCACTTTGAAAGAGACCGACGAAGGATTACGTCATGGACCGCAAACGCTCCCACCTCCTCCCGCTTGTTGGGTTGATTACCCTGCTGGCAGGCTGCACGGAAGAAAAAGTGCCTGAGCCAACGGCAGACAACTGTGGCCCGCAGCTGTACGAAAAAAACCTTGCCAGTTTGTCAAAGGAAGCCAACCGCAAGGAATTCATTGCCAACTGCGAGAGTTTCCTGGCAGCGAAAAAAATGACGGAATGGAAGTTCGAGAAAAGTCCCAAGGGCAAGTATTGATCAGCTGGCCCAGGTGATTGCAAATCCGGTGATCTAACCAGCAGAAACGCCGCCTTTACAGGCGGCGTTTCTGGCGAACTCCGGCCCTCAGGCCTTTGCGCACGAGTACGCCGTTAGCAGAAGCGGTGACTGCGCATGGTCATTGCTTCGAAAGTGAGTCAAGGTTTGAAGCCTTTGTCCTGGCTTTCGTCAGGTGGTGTGATATTCCAGAAATTGTCACTGGCCTCTTGCTGTTCCTTGGCCTTCTGATCAGCCTCGGAGTCGAAACAGCCCCCAAGCAAGAGCGCTGTTACAGCAATACAAGCGATTCCGGTAGTCGTGCGTGTCATGGTCCCCTCCTGTAAATTTTATGCTTCCTACCCAATCTGAAATTGGGTGCATCATGGATGCTCAAGATCAGCCATTGTTCCGTTTGTAGTGGTCAACTCATTCCGGACACGGTTTTGAGTTTTCCTTCAGCTTTTGCCGGAGCCAGCCCATTGTTGAATTGATGCGGCCGGATCCAGTTGTAGTGCCTCATCAGGTATTGGCTGATGTCTCGTTGAGCTTGCTGCCCAGTCAGGTATCCAGTGGTCGGTATCCACTCCGATTTCAAGCTACGAAATACTCGCTCCATCGGCGCATTATCCCAGCAGTTACCTCGGCGGCTCATACTCTGGCGCATGCGGTAGCGCCACAGTCTCTGGCGGAACTGACGGCTGCCATATTGCGACCCCTGGTCTGAGTGGAACAGTAGCCCTTGAGGTTTGCCACGTTGTTCGTAAGCCACGTCCAGCGCCTTGACCACGAGGTCTGCGTCCGGCTTCTCTGATAGGGCCCAGCCCACCACTCTGCGTGCATAAAGATCCAAGACAACTGCCAAGTAGTGCCATTTGCCCTGCGCCCAAATGTAAGTGATGTCGCCACACCAGACCTGATTTGGCGCTTCGACATCAAACGCCCGGTTCAAAATATTCGGAATATCTGGCCGCTCCACTGTGGCCTTTTTGTACGCATAGGCCCCTGGCTGCTTGCTGACTAACGCTAGCTCACGCATCAGGCTGCGCACCTTGAACCGCCCGATTTGCTCACCTTCCTCTTGCATCATCGCCTTGACGCTACGGCTGCCGGGCGCACTTCGCCCTCGCGCGAACAACTCATTCACTCGACTGCGCAATCGCAGTCGTTCGACGTCCGGAGTTCGTCTTCTATGACGATGGGCGTAGTAACTTGAGCGAGTGACTTCGAACACCTCGCACAACCAATCAACGGCTCATGGGCGCTGAGCTGATGGATCAGCGAATACGCTCGAGATCTTCCGACATCAAGAGCGCGGTAGCCTTTTTTAGTATTGATTTCTCGCGTTCAAGGCGCGTTATCCGAGCTTCAAGCTCTTGGATCTTTTGCTGCTCTGGCGTCAACGCTTTGCTGACCGGCGTGATGCCGCCACGCTCCTGCTGAAGCTGATTAACCCAGCGGCGCAGGGCCGACTCGACCAAGCCGAGCGAGCGGGCTGCTTCGGCATGACTGTAGCCTTGGTCGAGCACCAGACAGGCTGCTTCGCGCTTGAACTCAGGGGTAAAGGTACGGCGTTGCTTGGTCATCAGACACCTCTTTGGGGCGAGCATTCTCGCCTAAATGAGTGTCCGGTTTCATTAGACCACTACACTAAGGTCAAGGCCGAGGTAGAGAATAAGCTGGAGTTGGCCAACCGAATCGCCCAGTTCCAGTTCCGCGACATCCGACCGAAAGCGGCGTCGGAGATCAACGACCTGAGCGAAGCCAGCTTGCTGCTGGGTCACTCGAAAGAGGGAATCACCGAACGTGTTTATCGCCGCGTCGGAGCCATCGCCAAGCCCTCGAAAGAATGACTGCGGGCTCCAGCAAAGCACCGCAGTTTTTTGTGAGCGACGCGTCGGACTGTCATAGCTAACTACCCAGACGTCTAAATTTCACTGACGGTCCGGGACCCTAGTTAACTAACCCTCTGCTAGTAAGCAATCTGCAATCGCCGTACTGATAGCGTCCAGCTTAAGTCGAGCGCTGTCCACATACTGAGCCGCCTCGCTACTACCTGGTAACGGCGCCTCATTGGCACTCCAAGTCCCACGGATTTTGAGGTTCCTGTAGTCGAACAGATTTTTTTGCTGTGAACTACTGACAGTGAGCGAAAACATGAGCTCATAGTTCAGCGGTGTCCCCATTGTCATGGGTACAACGAACGTCACCTGATCCTTGCCTTGTGCGGTTATGCGGGTCTTCGACGAATTGAAGAGGGCCGCCCCGGTCAGGCCAGGCACATTTTGGCCGAAGCAGAATTGCAATGCATCAGGATTGCCGGACCCGCCTGGCTTCAATATTTGAACTCGATCAACGCTATACCCACCGTACTGATTCTGGACAATCGACACTCCCTCAGGAGCCGGCGAGTACGGTTTGATCTGCATCGCCGTACACCCAGTCAGAAAGGCTACGCCAAGAAACGTGCCAAACCTCACCGCTGCCCTCATAGAATTCCCTTAAAGATGGCTAGAAGCGGGCAAGAATATCAAAACGCCACATGTTCGAGCTAGTTCAACTCTTTTCTAGCCGAAGGCTTTTGCGGGGGATCTGCACCTCTTGGCTAGGGTGCACGCTATGGTCAAACGACTCCAGTTGGTCGCTGATGCAGTACAGCGCTAGGGCCTCTAAGGGTCGAAGTTTCGGAACTCCACACCTCTTATTTCGGAACTCTTGGCTTTTCTAACGCGCAAATAAAAACCCCGCAGACGTCGATCTGCGGGGCTTTCGAATGGTGGAGGCCGAGGTCGGAATCGAACCGGCGTAGACGGATTTGCAATCCGGAGCATAACCACTTTGCTACTCGGCCTCAAAGTCAGGATCTAGCAGCTTACGCTTCGCTGTCTCCCCGAAACACCGCACCTTTAAAGCTTGCTGCGTTTCGATGGGCGCCATTATGTCTACATTCACTTAACCGTGCAACCCCCTGAACGAAAAAAAATTTCAGCAGGTTCAAGGTGTTAGCGCAGGCGGCCAAGTTTGCTCCATAACCCCACCAGCGTATTCTCCACGGTGCCGCTGGCCGCCATGCCAATA
This sequence comes from Pseudomonas sp. FYR_7, assembly GCF_043106155.1. Classification (NCBI taxonomy): domain Bacteria; kingdom Pseudomonadati; phylum Pseudomonadota; class Gammaproteobacteria; order Pseudomonadales; family Pseudomonadaceae; genus Pseudomonas; species Pseudomonas sp. FYR_7. Next base: position 29,564 of record NZ_JBICMI010000013.1, on the reverse strand, counting down.
CGCTCCTGCAGGCTCTTGCGCTCTGCGAAGTGCAGGTGGAACAGGTTGGCACTGCGCGCACGCTCGCTGAGGTATTCATCGCTGGTCTGCAACGTATCCACCAGCTTGCGGTTCAGGGCTGCAATGCCCAGCCACACTTCACCGGTGGCTACTTCATCAATATGCAGCTGGGGACGGTAGCGGGCGACGAAGTCCTTGAACAGTTGATGGGTCACATCCAGGTCTTCCTGAAACTTCTCCCTGCCCTTTTCGGTGTTTTCACCCAGCACGGTGAGGGTGCGCTTGTATTCACCGGCAGTCAGCATCTCGACATCGATGTCGTGCTTCTTCAACAGGCGATTGATGTTGGGCAACTGTGCCACTACCCCGATGGAGCCGAGCACAGCAAAAGGTGCGCTGATGATCTTCTCGCCAATGCAGGCCATCATGTACCCGCCGCTTGCAGCCACCTTGTCGATGCACACCGTCAAGGGGATGCCGGCCTGGCGAATGCGGACCAGCTGGGAGGCAGCCAGGCCATAGCTATGTACCAGCCCGCCCCCGCTTTCCAGGCGTAGTACCACCTCGTCTTGAGGGGTGGCGAGGGTGAGCAGTGCGGTGATTTCGTTGCGCAGGCTTTCAGTTGCAGATGCTTTGATGTCGCCGTCGAAATCGAGCACGAAGACCCTGGCTTTTTCTTCTGCCTTGTCCTTGCGGGTTTTCTTTTCGGTCTTGGCCTGCTGCTTGCGTAACGCCTTGAGCTGAGCCTTGTCGAGCAGGCCTGATTCCAACCGCTCGCGCAGGTCCTTGTAGAACGCGTTCAGGCGGGTAACCTGCAATTGCCCACCCGGTTTGCGCCGCCCTTTACCGCGCAAGCCGGCAATGGCCGACAGCACGATGAGAACAGCGATGACCAGGGTGGCGGTTTTGGCGAGAAAGCTTGCGTATTCGGCAAGAAACTCCACGGTGACTCCTTCGATAGCTGCGCCAGAGGGCGCGTGAATGGTACAAGCATACCGGTGCACCTAAAGCGCTGCCAGGGGATGTAAACGCTGGCAATACCTTTCAAACGACCTTTTCAAACGCTTGTATGTTTTTCGTTGACAGCGCCGTGCACCGCACCCTAACCTCAGCAGCAACCTTCAATGGCGGAAGCGTTCGTTCGTGGGCAACCTCTACCTGATTCGACACGGCCAGGCCTCCTTCGGCGCACAAGACTACGATGTGCTGTCGCCCGTTGGCGCGCGCCAGAGTCAGGCGCTGGGTGAGCACCTTGCTCAGCTAGGGGTACGGCTGGAGCGGTGTGTGGCAGGTGATCTGCGTCGCCAGCAGGACACTGCCCGCCTCGCCCTTCAAGCAATGCAGGCCGGTGGCAACGCCGTGCCGGCTGTTGAGACCGACGCGGCTTTCAACGAATTCGACGCCGATGGGGTGATCCGTGCGCTGTTGCCTGGTTTGTCGATAGACGAACCCAACGCGCCAGCCATCCTGAGCAATGTCGCGCAGCACCGCAGCGAGTTTCAGCGCCTGTTCGCGCTGATGGTGCAACGCTGGCACTCAGGAACCCATGGCAGCGACGAGTTGGAAACCTGGGAAGCGTTCACTGCCCGCGTGCGCGAGGGGCTGAACCGCGTGCTGGACAGCGCAGGCAGTGGCGACAACATTGCCATTTTCACCTCCGGTGGCACCATTGCCGCCTTGCTGCACTTGGTTTCAGGCATTACCCCGGATCAGGCATTTGCCTTGAACTGGCAGATAATCAACACGTCGCTGAGCCAATTGAAGTTCAGAGGCCGCGACGTGGCATTGGCTTCTTTCAACAGTCAAGCCCATGTGCAACTGTTGAGGACGCCGGAGCTCATCACCTACCGGTGAGCCCGGCCTGTTGTGTCCCTGCGGGGACGTGAAAATCACTCTATAAGGAATGCGCCATGACCTCCGTAGCTGATGCCGTCAAAAAGATGCAAGAGAAATTCAACCCATCCGCTGCCCAAGGCCTGGACCTGGTATTCGGCTTCAACATCACCGATGAAGACAAGCACTACGCCCTGATCGTCAAGGACGGCACCTGCGAACTGCAGGAAGGCGAGAATCCAGACGCCAACTGCACGTTGGTAATGGACAGCGAAACACTCAAGGGCATCGTCAGCGGCGAAACCGACGGTATGCAGGCTTTCATGGGCGGCAAGCTGCGCGTGGAAGGCGACATGATGCTGTCGATGAAGCTCAGCGAACTGTTCCCATCCTGAGCAGCATCCTTGGATGACCCTGAACCGAAGCCCATAAGGCTTCGGTTTTTTTTGGTCTGGCGCTTACCGGCACGGCAAGCATCAAAGGTGTTGATCGACCGGCAACACCCTGGCCAATAGCGACCTGGGACGCTTGTCCCAACCGAGCGCAAGCATTAGATTGCAAAATAGTCCGAGTGATCGAGAATAAGGAAAACCCATGACGCTCACCGACCAGTCCACGCAAGTACGTTCCGGCGAGGAGCTTGACCTGGCAGCCATCGACCGCTACCTCAAGGCGCACATTGACGGCTTGACCGGTGCGCCCGCCGTCAGCCAGTTCCCGGGTGGTGCGTCCAACCTCACCTACCTGGTCAAATACGCTGACCGAGAACTGGTCTTGCGCCGTCCGCCGTTCGGGCAAAAAGCCAAGTCGGCGCACGACATGGGGCGTGAGTTTCGTATTCTCAACCAGCTCAACAATGGGTTTCCCTACTGCCCCAAGGCCTATGCGCACTGCACCGATACCCACCTGATCGGCAGTGAGTTCTACGTCATGGAGCGCGTCAAAGGGGTCATTCTGCGCTCGGACATCCCCACTGCACTTAACCTCGATGCTGCACGCACCACGGCGTTGTGCAAAAGCTTCATTGACCGCTTGGTGGACTTGCATCGCGTGGACTACAGCGCCTGCGGCTTGAGCGACCTGGGCAAGCCGGACGGTTACGTGCAACGCCAGATAGAAGGGTGGGCCAGCCGCTACGACAAGGCCATGACCCCCGACGCACCGCGCTGGGAGCAGGTCAAAACTTGGTTGCGCGAGAAAATGCCTGCCGACCACGTCACACCTGCAATCGTGCATAACGACTACCGGTTCGACAATGTCATCCTGGATGCCGACAACCCGATGCGCATCATTGGCGTGCTGGACTGGGAAATGGCCACCTTGGGCGACCCCTTGATGGACCTAGGCAACAGCCTGGCGTACTGGATCCAGGCAGACGACCCGGCGCCGGTACAACTGATGCGTCGTCAGCCGAGCAACGCGCCGGGCATGCTTACCCGGCGCCAGTTCGTGGACCATTACGCCGAGCGTGCAGGCATCGACCTGGACAACTTCGATTTCTACTACTGTTACGGTCTGTTCCGTCTGGCCGGCATCGTCCAGCAGATCTACTTCCGTTATTTCCATGGCCAGACCCAGGACAAGCGTTTCGCCCAATTCATTCACATGAACCGGCTGCTGGAGCAGATGACCTTGCAGGTCATTGCCAAGTCCAGCCTTTGATCACCAACGCACCTTACGACAACAAGGGACCAGCAGCATGCCGCAGACCCACCTGTTCGACCTTCAGGGCAAGATCGCTTTTGTTTCCGGGGCCAGCCGAGGCATTGGCGAAGCGATTGCACACTTGCTGGCGCAGCAAGGTGCACATGTGATCGTCTCCAGCCGCAAGCTCGAGGGCTGCCAACACGTTGCCGATGCCATCATCGCTGGCGGCGGCAAGGCCACAGCAGTGGCGTGCCACATCGGCGAACTGGAGCAAATCCAGCGGGTATTCGCCGGTATACGCGAGCAGTTCGGACGCCTGGACATCCTCGTGAACAATGCCGCGACCAACCCGCAGTTCTGCAATGTGCTGGACACGGATCCGGCGGCATTCCAGAAAACCGTGGATGTGAACATTCGCGGCTATTTCTTCATGTCGGTGGAAGCAGGCAAGCTGATGCGCGAGCACGGCGCCGGCAGCATCATCAACGTGGCCTCGATCAATGGCGTTTCACCTGGCCTGTTCCAGGGCATCTATTCGGTGACCAAGGCGGCGGTTATCAACATGACCAAGGTGTTTGCCAAGGAGTGTGCGCAGTTCGGGATTCGCTGCAATGCCTTGTTGCCGGGCCTGACTGACACCAAGTTTGCATCGGCACTGGTCAAAAACGAAGCCATCCTCAATACAGCGCTACAGCAAATCCCCCTTAAGCGCGTGGCAGACCCGAAGGAAATGGCCGGGGCTGTCCTGTACCTTGCAAGCGACGCCTCCAGCTATACGACCGGGGCGGCGCTCAACGTGGACGGTGGCTACCTGTCCTGATCAGGCTTTGACGGCTGTCAGGGTATAGCTCAGCGGCAGGCGGGCCGGTTGCTCGCGCAGCCGCCACTCCCCGTCCGGGCCCTTGGCCATTTGCCCCGGCAGCGCTTCCCATGGCACGCTTTGGTGTTCTAACAGCGCTGTGAGCTGCAACCCGTTGGCCATCAGCGCGGTGATCAACTCGCCCAGCCCGTGGTTCCACTCATGGGTTTGGGTGTTCGCCAATCGCTGCGAGGTGGCCACATAGGTCTCGTCGCTCTGCCATACAGTTGGCTGCTCGCATTCGAAATAGGGATAGTCGAGCTGCAGGCGGTCCTGATGGCTTTCATTGACCGCCCAGAGCATGGGGTGCCCCTCGCGCAAGAAAAGCCGGCCGCCGGGTTTGAGCAGGGCCGCCACGGTCTGTGCCCACGGCGCGATACGGGGCAGCCAGCACAGGGCGCCGATGCCGGTATAGACCAGATCGAACGTACCTGCTGGCAACACCTGGGCTGCGGCGTACACATCGGCCTGATGGTAGTCGATGGGCATAGCGCACAGGGTCGCCAGCCGCTTGGCCTGCGCCAGGGAGGCCGCAGAGAAGTCCAGGCCGCACACATCGGCGCCCAGCCGGGCAAGCGAGAGCGTGTCTGTGCCGATGTGACACTGCAGGTGTACCGCTCTCAGCCCCTCGACATTGCCCAGCATCGGCAGGTCGAACTGAACTGTCTGTGACAGGTGCGCAGGGTGTTGGACGTACTGATCGAACTGGTAGTCCTGTGAGGCTGCGTGCAGCGGTGCGCGCTCGTCCCAATTGGCCTGGTTCAGCTGTAATGAAGGGTTCACGTCGACATCCTCGATGGGCGATGCCGCAGTCTAGCGGCCGATGCCACACACCTGGCAGCGTTCTGATGCAAAAAAGTGTAAAGCCCTGGCTCGCACGTTACCCGTCAGAGACAGGTTGCGGCCGCCGCCCGGCGCTGCAACGAGACGCCGTTGTCGTTCTGTGTGTAGTAATCGATACGCGTACCGCCGTCCTGCGGGTAAACATCGACGAACGTCTCGGCCTCGCGGGTATAAACCGTAAAGCCGCCTTGCTTGCGCGGCTCCAGGTAGCCGCTGGCGTCCTGGCCGAATACGCGCTCTTCCTGCCACCCGTACTGGATGCACTGGGCAACGCGTTCAGGCGCCTTGCGCGAGTTCATGTGCGTAGTGGGTTGGCCGCTGCGGGCCGCATCCATGGTCGCAGAAGCACAACCGACCAGCAGCACGGCTGCGGCCAGGGGCAAAATCACACGCATGGTCCATCCTCTAAATCATTAAGAAGGAGGCGACTCTAGCACTGGCATGGACGCGAGTGAATTGTGGTGCGACTTCCGCTGTCTTAGCACAAACACCACGCAACAAGGAAACCGCCATGAAACTGCACTACCTGCTCCTCGCTGCCCTGCCCTGCCTGCCGATGGTCGCCACTGCAGCAACGTCCACCGACGATAGCGTGCAGAATTCGGCCACCCACAACCGTGAACTGAAAGAAGGCGATAAAGCCCCGGATCAATACAAGCGCGACGAAGCGGCCATCAAGGACTGGAAAGCCAAGGGCCTGCCGGCACCGGAAAAAGAAAGCCATTGGGTACGCATGGGCGATCGCTACGTCCTCGTACAAACGACCAATGGCGTGGTTCTGGCCATCCAGCACGTCAAATGACCCATTGCTCGGCGGGTGTCAGGCACCCGCCGAGCAAGCCCCCGCATCGCCTCTCCTCGTTAAACACTGCAATACATCAACACCTCGTACACGCTCAGGTGGCACACTACCGGCTATTGTTCATGTGCCCTGTGTGAAGGAACACCTCTCCCGATGAATCTAGAGCTGACATGGGTGCTGGCCCTGCTTGCCATTGTCGTTGTGCTGTTCATCATCAACCGTCCACGCATGGATGTCGTAGCGCTGCTGGTGATCGTAGCGTTGCCACTGTCGGGCGTGCTGACGATCGACCAAGCGCTGGCAGGTTTCAGCGACCCGAACGTCGTGCTCATCGCTGCCCTGTTCGTCATCGGTGAAGGCTTGGTGCGCACCGGTATCGCTTATCGCATCGGTGAATGGATGAGCGAACGGGCAGGCAACAGCGAGGCGCGCCTACTGGTACTGCTGATGGTCGCGGTGGCCGGCCTGGGTTCGGTCATGAGCTCCACGGGGGTAGTGGCCATCTTCATACCGGTCGTGCTGAGCATTGCTGCGCGCTTGAAGCTCTCTCCCAGCCGCCTGATGATGCCGCTGAGTTTTGCCGGCCTGATCAGTGGCATGCTCAGCCTGGTGGCGACCCCGCCCAACGTGGTGGTGCACAGCGAACTGGTACGCCATGGTGAACAAGGCTTCTCGTTCTTCAGCTTCACGCCCTTCGGGTTGGTGGTCCTGGTACTGGGTGTGGGCTACATGCTTCTGACGCGACACTGGCTCAATGGCGAGGTGCGCAAGGACGGACGTGTCGAGACCCGGCGCACGCTGCTGGACCTGGTTCTGGACTACAAGCTCAATGGTCGCGAGCGTCGCTTGCGCATTCGCCCCCATTCACCGCTGATCGGCCATACCCTGGGCGAGCTGGAGCTGCGTACCCGCCACGGAGCCAACGTCATCGGTATTGAACGTCAGCACAAGTTCACCACGCGCGTTATTGCGCCAGACTCCAACACCGTGCTGCACCAGGGCGATGTGCTGCTGCTGGACCTGTTTGCCAACCGCGACGATCTGCGCAGCCTGTGCCACACCATGCAACTGGAACCCTTGCACTTCAAGGCCGCCTACTTCATCGACCAGTCCCAGGAGGTAGGCATGGCCGAGGTGTCCCTGCCGCCGGGCTCGCAACTGATCGGCAAGAGCATCCTGGAGCTTGGCTTTCGCTCGCGTTATGACCTTAACGTAGTGGGCTTGCGGCGCGACCAGGCGGCCGTGCAAGACCAGTTGGTCGAAGAAAAGCTGCGTCTGGGCGATACCCTGCTGGTGGTCGGGCCGTGGAAGGCAGTACGCCAGCTACAAGGCAAACCGCGCGATTTTCTGGTGTTGAGCTTGCCGGCCGAGGTCGATCTGGTGGCACCTGCTCGCCGGCGCGCCCCCCAGGCGCTGCTGAGCCTGGCGGTGATGGTTGGCTTGATGGTCAGTGGCGCGGTCCCCAATGTCATAGCAGCGCTCATTGGTTGCCTGTTGATGGGCGCAGGCCGCTGCATCGACATGAACAGCGCCTACCGTTCGATCCATTGGCAAAGTCTGATCCTGATCGTGGGCATGTTGCCCTTTGCCCAGGCCTTGCAGAAAACCGGTGGCATAGACCTGGCAGTCGGGGCGCTGGTGAATGTGCTGGGCGACGCCGGGCCCAGCGCCATGCTGGCCTGCCTGTTCGCGGTCACGGCTGTGATCGGGCTGTTTATCTCCAACACGGCGACCGCGGTGCTGATGGCGCCGGTTGCCATCTCGACCGCGACGCAGCTGGGCATGTCGCCCTACCCCTTTGCGATGACAGTGGCGCTGGCGGCCTCGGCGGCCTTCATGACGCCGGTGTCTTCGCCGGTGAACACGCTGGTGCTGGGCCCAGGGCAATATCGGTTTGCGGACTTCGTGAAGATAGGGGTGCCGTTCACGCTGTTGGTGATGGGGGTCACGGTGGTCATGGTGCCGTGGTTCTTCGGGCTGTGAGGTTGGCGGCACGCGCAAAACCTTCCAGCTGGGCAGATTGACATCAACTAGCCGGAACAACACACTGATGCGCAATTGCCCCAGGTGCGTTCAGCGGTCGTCCTGGATATCGTTTCCGCTTGCCGGTCGAGCCCATGGTTTTTCCAGCCCAATCGCGCTTGTTGCCCTACGCCGCACTGTTCAGCCTGACCTTCGCGCTTACCATTGGCGGCATCCTGGCTCGCCCGATCGAATCCCTGTCCTTGTTCTGGCCAGTCAATGCCGCACTGGCAGGTGTGTTGCTGCGCTATCCCCGCCAGGCAACTGTGTCCGGGTTCGTGCTGATGTGGTTGGCCATGGTTGGCGCCGACCTGCTCTGTGCCAGTGCCTTGGCGCCGGCGCTGTGGTTCAACCTGTGCAACATGGGCGTTGTGGTCACCCTGTGGCAATTGCTTTCGCGCTTGCCGCGCCTGCATCGGCGCATGCGCACGCCCCATGGGGTGCTATGCGTATTCGGCGCCTGCGCGGCTGGGGCCTCAGTGGCTGCGAGCCTGGCCTCGGTGATGGCCGCGCCCTGGTTCGAGCAGTCCCTGCGCAGCACCTGGCTGGCCTGGTTCAGCGAGCAGTTTTCCACCGCGGTGCTGGTATTGCCGGTGATGCTCACCGCACCGGCAGCGCGTACCTTGTTGCAGGGCGGAAGCCAGAAGATTCGCCTCGCCCCGCTGTTGGTCATGCTGGTGTCGCTGGCGTTCAGCATCGCGTTCGGCGGCCCGGGCGCCATCGCGTTTCCGATCGCCGCCCTTTTGTGGTGTGCCTGGACGTACTCGCCCTTTCTGGTTTCGTTGTTGACGCTGACCGCCGGTAGCACGTTGATCGTCGCCGTTGCCCAGAGCCTTATGCACTTCAGCGTGCCGCAGAGCGAGTCGGGTGTAACGGCGCTGATGTCTGCGCGCCTGGGCATCGCGATGTTGGTGTTGGGGCCGCTGGTGGTGGCCTGCGTGACCCAGGCCAATCGCAGCCTGCTTGCCCGTCTGGCACACCAGGCCACCACCGACCACCTTACGGGTACCTTGAGCCGCAGCGCCTTTACCCAGCGTGCAAACGCGCTGCTGGAAAGTCGTCAGCATCAGCAGTTCCTGCCACTGACGCTGATGATGCTGGATATCGATCACTTCAAGTCCATCAACGATGCCCACGGGCACGCCGTTGGCGACCAGGTGCTGCGCCAGTTCGCCGATGCGTTGCAGGAACAGTTGCACAGCAACGAAGTATTCGCGCGCATGGGTGGCGAGGAGTTCGTGATCATTGTGCCAGGGCTTGCACCGGACAGGGCGCAATTTACGGCCGAGCGCCTGCGCCGTGCCGTTCAGGACCTTCAGGTGGAGCAAGCCGGGCAGCGTTTGCAGATCACGGTCAGTATCGGTCTGGCAGGCTGCGACGAAGGCATGCCGACTCCTGATTTGACCGCATTGCTGGCCAGTGCCGACAAGGCGCTGTACCTGGCCAAAGCGAAGGGACGCAATCGCGTGGAGCAAGCTGAGCCGCAGCGTCGGGCCATTTAAGCCTATTGCTGTGCGCTCATTGAAATCAGTAGCTTCACCCGGCAAATCAAGATTATCGCCGGCACGTCAAGCCGGCCGCTCAGGCGATTTGAGCAAGGACCTGTGCGACGGCCCCGCTCGATCAGGCAGTCCAAAAGCCAGACAAAATGTTGCTCAATTTCTGCTCAATTTAACGGAGCCCGCCGGGCGCTTGGGTTGCAGCACGTTATCCACAGACCTACCCACTTTTTCTGTGGACAGATTTCCCAGCCTGGAGAACGACTTATCCCACTTCGACCCTTGAACGAATGAGCCGTGCACAGCGGGGGCTGTGAAGATACCAGGCTTGAAGAATGACAGGTGAGCAGCGCTGGGCTGCGGCACAAATCAAAAGCCCGCCTAGGCAATGGAACCCGGCGGGCTGGAAGGAGGGAAACGCTCATGCGATCAACTGGGAGGAATGGTTCCCAGCAGCCCGATCATGATGGTCAACAGCAGGAAACCACCCAGGAACAGCGCCAGCTTGCTCATTGAAACCTCGACAGTGTGATACGGAATGACGTCATTTTCCGTTTTTCACTGATACGGTTACAGATTCAGGTTTGTAGAAAAAAAGCAGATCAGATGAAGGGTAGACACCCTTCGTACCCGTCCATCCCGCCGCTGGTTCGCTTACGTTCATATCAGTTGCTGGAGCTTGCCGGCAGGCAACCATCCCAGCTCCCCATCCCCGTGACGACGACACCACAGCCAGCCGTTGAGCAGATGCAACTGCTGCACCAATTGACCTGGGTCCACATCCAGCTCATGGGCGCAATAGTGATCCAACGCCCTACCCTGATTGAAATCCAGGCGTTCAATAAGCTGCTCCGGTACCCAACCCGGCTCTTGGCCCGTGCAACTGCACAAGTACCAGTCCCGCATGCCCGGCTCACTCTCGTAACGCGGGCCCACTTCCAGCAGCGTGCCTTGAGCGAAACGAAGGGGGCGTCGGTAAGCACTGCGATGTCGCTCGATCACGATGAAATGCACAGGCCTCTCCTTGGCCGGAAACCTCCGAGCCTAGCAGAAGCTGTGGAAGTTGCTGCTTTGCGGCCTCTTTGTGGGAATATTTGGCGCGTAATGTAGGAGATTTCCTCAGGCTTCATTTCCGCTGTATGAAAGATCAGTTTATGGGATGGATCTGAGCTGTTACGGTCAGCCTTTCCTACAACAGCAAGGACGCTTTTCGTTAAGAGAACTATATGGACGACTACAATGAGCCGGCGTTGCGACTTCAAAAAACCCTGTTGAACCTGCGCCGCGAGCGGGACAAGCTCAGCAGTGAAGGCAAGCACGAAGAAGCGAGCGCACTGGCGGGATCGATAGCGCGAATCGAAACCACACTGGCACAACTACCGGGTGCGTTTAAGCCTGAGACGCTGCAATAGCCCCCTGGCCCCGGCCTCCAACAGGGTCGGGGCTGCCCGTGGTTCCTGAAGCTCACAGCAAGAGGCCGGCACTCGCCTGCTTCAACCGAACCTGGGTTAAAGAATACTTCGAAGACCTGCGGTCGATCTGATCAACATTTGATTGATCCAGATCAATGCGAAATAAATTGTTACCTAAGCAGCACTGCGCGGTAACGAAATAAATAGGCTCGCTGCTTGCTGAAAGTCACTCAACTGAGCGATCGGATGGCGGACTGCGCCGTTCGTAGACTGCTTATGTTTATTCTTAAAGTTTATTGCCCAAGGTGCCGATAGCTGTTTCAACGAGAGGGCTGCAGCCTTATTTTCACGGTCACCCTGCTGGACTTGCTTAGCCTAGCAAGCATTGCTACACCAAGGAGCTACACATGTATTTTCGGAACTTGAAAATTGGCACGCGCGCGGCGGTCATCTTCACGCTGGTCGCCCTCCTCGTACTGATCCTGGGGCTGGCATCGTTGTACCGCATGCACACGATGGACAAGGCCACTGACGAAGTGCGCACCGAATGGTTACCCGCAATCATGCTGCTGGACGAGGTCAGCATGAACCTGGGCCGCGTCCGAGCACTGACCTTGCGCAGCGTTTTGGAAGAAAGCCCCAGCGCCAGGGCCGCGACACTGGACAAGATCGCGGACATCTCCAAGCACTACCAGGAACAAATCGAAACGTACAAGGCAACAGCGACAGAGGAACGAGACCGGGCCCTGTACGACGCATTTCTGGTCAGAAGCGCGACCTACCATACGTTGCAGGACGCAATTCTTGACGCCGTACGCAGAAACGACATTGCAGAAGCGACTCGCCTGATCAATGGTGAATTGGCCAACTACGCCGACGCGATGATGAAGTCGCTGATCGAGCTGACCCAGTACAACTCCAACGGCGCAACCAACGCCTCCCAGGTCAGTACTGAGGCCTATGAGCAGTCCTTCTCGATTATCACGGCGACGATCGTCGGCATCATCGTACTGATGATCGCGCTGGCCATCATGCTGACCCGCAGCATCGTGCGGCCTTTGAGCGAAGCGGTGGCCGTCGCCGAGCGGGTGGCCTCGGGTGAGCTCAACCAGGTCATCGAGGTGACGGGTAGTGACGAGCCCGCGCTGTTGTTGCACGCCTTGTCCAGAATGAAAGACAGCCTGCGCGAGACGATTGCCGGCATCGCTGCCGCCTCCGACCAGCTCGCCTCGGCATCCGAAGAGCTGTTCACGGTGACCGAAGACACCAGCCGCGGCCTGCATCAGCAAAGCGCCGAAATCGACCAGGCGGCCACGGCGGTGAACCAGATGACCGCAGCGGTGGAGGAAGTGGCCAGCAATGCCGTCAACACCGCCGATGCCTCCAAAGGTGCAGACCAGACCACCCGTGAGGGTCAGCAACGGGTCAACGATGCGCTGCAGTCCATTGGTCAGCTCGTTGGCGATGTCACGACCACTTCGCAGGAAATCGAACAGCTGGCCACCAGCGCCAACGAAATCAGCCGGGTACTGGATGTCATCGGCTCAATCGCAGGCCAGACCAACCTGCTTGCGCTCAACGCTGCCATCGAGGCTGCGCGCGCCGGTGAAGCCGGCCGTGGGTTTGCCGTGGTCGCCGATGAAGTCAGGGCGCTGGCGCACCGAACTCAACAATCGACCGCCGAGATCGAAAGCATGATCACAGGCATCCAGTCGGGCACCGAGTCTGCAGTCGGGGCCATGCACGCAAGCAAAGGGCGCGCCTCAGGCACCCTGCAAATCGCCCAATCCGCAGGTCAGGCACTGAACACGATTGCCGAGGCCATTTCGTCCATCAACCAACGCAACCTGGTGATCGCCAGCGCCTCCGAAGAGCAGGCCCAGGTGGCCCGCGAAGTGGATCGAAACCTGGTGAACATCCGGGACCTGGCGATGCAGACCTCGGCCGGCGCGAACCAGACCAGCGCCGCCGCCCAGGAATTGTCACGCCTGGCGGTGGACCTGAACGCAATGGTCGCCAAGTTCAAGGTCTAGGGCTTGATGACAGAGGGGATGCGGCCTGCCAGGAAAGCTTGCACCGTGCCCCTGGGGCAGGGATTCGCGCGATTGTGTGACGCAAATACCGCTGCCCCGGAGCAAGGCCGTCGTGAGTTTCTGTAAAAAAAGCGACGATTTGTGCCTTTTGGGCTGCTCACCGGGGCTGCATCGCATATCCTTGCACCACGCAATCAACCTTGAAGCAGTGAATTGAACGATGAGCTTTGAACAACTGGCAGCGCTACGGGATCGCCTGCGGGCTGAAAAAGAGCAGCAACAGGCAAGCGCCCCAGCGCCGGCCAAGCGCAAGCCGCCCCAGAAGACCAAGCCGCGCGAACTGGACCCGGCAGTGGCCGCCATCTGGCCCCTGCAGAAGCACTTCCCGTTGGCCTTCCCCGTCAACCCTGCGCCCAAGGTGCCGCTCAAGGAGGGCATCTTCAAGGATGCCGAGCAACACCTGGAGCTGCTGGGCATCACCCGTGAGCAACTGAAGCTGGGCATTTCCACCTGGTGCCGGGGCAACCGCTACTGGACCAGCATGGTGGAAAACGCCCCGCGCCTGGACCTTAACGGCCAGCCGGCGGGCGTGGTGACTGCCGCCCAGGCGATCCATGCCAAGCGTCAGGCAGCCCAACAGCGTAACCAGGAACGCCGCAAGCGGGCCCAGGCCAAGGCACAGACCGCAGCGCCTGCAGAACAGGGCGAGGCTGCAGTCGAGCCGGCTGTGGAACAGGCCGCGGAGTAAAGGCCTGGTCTGAGCAGCGCCCACCGCCCGTTCGCCGAGCGCGCGGGTGGTGGGCGCTGCGGGCTAGCACATGGTCTCAGAGTCTCCAATCCAGGCTGACCATCATCGTGCGTGGCTCACCGTGGTACACGCCGTTGTAGAAGCCGACGTTGTTGTAGTAATGCTCGTCGAACAGGTTCTTGACGTTGACCGAAGCGCTCAAGTGCTCATCGATCTGATAGCGCGCCATCAGCCCAACCACCGAAAACGCCTTCTGGCCGATCTCATCCTTGGCCGTGATGATTCGATCACCGTCGCGCCCCACTGGTCGGTTGGCCAGCCTGAAATTGTCGCTCTGCCAGTCCAGGCTTGCCCCCACAGTCAATGCTGGGGTTAGGGCATAGGTGCTGGACAAGCGCACCAAGTTCAAGGGTTGCTCGGTGTTCTTTCGCTTTTTCTCGGCCGTGGCTGCATGCGTATAGCTGTAGCCCAGGCTCATCTGCCACCCGGTCATCACCTCACCTGCAACTTCAGCTTCGAAGCCTTCGACAACTACGCCCTTGCCACCGCTTTTGTAGAACACCTCGTTGCCATTGGGCGGCACAGAGTCGTCCTGTTCCGCCACGTTATCCTGCTTGCTGCGAAACACTGCCGTGCTCAGGTTCAGGCGTTCAGCGAACAGGCTGCCCTTGAGGCCCACCTCATAGACCTTGCCTACGATAGGCTCAAGGTACTGCTTGTTGACGTCTCTGACGGTCTGCGGGTTGAAGATATCGGTGTAGCTGACATAGGCGGTGAACTGGTCGGTCAGATCGAAGAGTACGCCGGCATAGGGCGTCCATTGATCATTCTGGACCTGCTTGGTAGTGGACTGATCGACGACTTCCAGGGCATCACCGTAATCCCACTCCCGCTGTTGTGTCTGCCAACTGCCGTAGCGGCTGCCAATCACGATATGCAGGCGGTCCGTAGGGTTCAGGCGTGTTGCAATGTAGCCGGCCTTCTGACGAATGCTGGAGCGCGAGCTGTCGAGCCCGGTTTCGAGGTCGTAGAACGTAGGGGTGTTCCCCATGTACTTCCAATCCGCAATATTTTCGTAACCGTCGGGTACCGGTAGACCAAGGCGATAGGGTTCACTGTCGCGTCGTCGCGACTCGCCGTAACCGATCATGAAATCATGGCTGCGGCCCAACAATTGGAAAGGGCCGGCGAGGTTGAAGTCCAGCGCGTCCATCTGCTCGGAGCCCCCGAAGTGCGAGTACCAGGCTTTCATGCCACTACGGTCGGCCTCAGGAAAACCATTGCCGCCATAGTAGACCTTTCCGTCGCTGTCGCTTTGCCGGTGGGTGTACGCCACTTTCATGACCCAGTCGTTGCCCAGATACTGGTCAAGAGTAGCGAACACCGTCTGGTCTTTTAGTGGCCAGGAAGACCAGGGGGCACTGAGGTTAGTGGAACGGGGCAAGTTGGCTTTGCTGCCGTCGGCGTTCCAGAACGGCACCGTACCCCATGATGACCCTTGCACATGCTTGTTCTGATAGTCATACCCCACCGCCAGCACGGTGCTTGGCGTCAGGTCAGCTTCGAGCACGCCGTAGGCCACTTCACGCTGGGTGGCGTACTTGTCCATGAATGACTTGTTGTCACGGTACGCCAGCACGGTGCGTCCGCGCAGACGGCCGTCCCAGCCCAGCGGGCCACCGACGTCCAGGTAGCTGTAATAATTGTCGAAACTGCCCCCGCTCACGCCACTCTTTACTGCCAACGCGTGCGTCGGGCGCTTGCGAACCATTGCGATGGTCCCCGAAGGATCGCCGGCGCCTGTGGTCAGACCGGTGGCCCCACGCACGACCTCGATTCGATCGTAGATGATGGTGTCCGAGTCGGACTTGAGCCCCGAGAAGGTGTTGAGCATGCCATCGATCTGGAAATTGTTGATTGCGTAACCACGCGAGTAGTAGCCCGGTCGCTCCGAATCATTGCGTTGTACCGTGACCCCCGTGACGTGAGCCATGGCCTCGGACAGGCTGTTGAGCTGGAAGTCGTCCAGTTGCTGGCGGGATATGACCGAGACCGACTGGGGTGTCTCCTTGATCGAGAGGTTCAGCCGGGTGGCTGCGCTCATGCTACCGGTGGTGTAGGAGCCACTGTGTTCGGTGACACTGCCAAGGCCAGTGGCAATCACATCGGTTGCGCCCAGCTCGAGCACGGCGTCGTCTCGTCTTGCCTGGGTATCGGCCAGGGATGGAGGGCAGATCAAGCAAGCGTACAGGCCAAGGGTGACTGTGGTGGGGTGGGACATGAACGGGGGCATTGCGGGCTGACTCCTTGCGCGTAAAAATCCGTGCGCGCAAATCTACATCATAATCATCCTCATATGATAATTAATCTCATAAGACCTCCCTCACGTCGCACCTGAGCGCAGCTGTACGCCTGGTCGCTTATAGCCGGCCAGGTGCACGCCTGAGCTCATCGTTCTGCGCACTCGCTTGGTCGTGCGCTACAGCCTCTAGAACAGCTTGACCGTATAGCTGAGCACCACGCGGTTCTCGTCGATATCGGTTCGGTAATTGGAGCGAGCCATCACATTGCGCACGCGCACGCCGAGCCCTTCCAGCGGCCCACTTTGCACCACATAGGCCAGGTCCAGGTCTCGCTCGCGGTCGCGCCCTTCAAAGCCCAGCCCGGTTTTGACATCCCGGCCTTGTACGTAGCGCAATGTCGAGGTCAGCCCGGGGATCCCCCATGCCGCGAAGTTGTAGTCATGCCGCACCTGCCAGGAACGCTCCCCTGGCGCCGAGAACTCGTAGGTCGGCAGGGTATTACCCATTGGGTTGGTGTTGGCGCCCACCTGGATGAAACCGTCCTCACCGCCAATTTGCTGGTAGCCCACGTAAAACGTATGCCCGCCCGTTCTTGCCGAGAACAGGCTGAACAGCGCATGGTTGTCATAGTTGCCGGCAAGCTTGCGCCCATCCTCGCGCGCCTGGAAATAGCCGGCATTCACACCCAAGGTCCAGTTACCCAGGGGTTCGGCGTGCTTGAGGCTGTAGAACCGTTGCTGATAGATGTCCTGCAGTTGCGCCTGCCAGACCCCCACGCTGGTGCGGTTGTCGTTGAAGGCATAGTCGGCGCCCAGGTAATTGAAGCGGTCACTGGTAAAGCGGGCCAATCGTGCGGGGTTGATGGGGTCGTTGACCAGCGCATACATTTTCTGACTGTTGGACGAATCGCGCAGGCTGGTGGAGCGAAATTGGCCGGCACTGAGCGTCAGCCCCGCAAACTCATGCGACTCCAGCATTGCGCCCTGGTAGGTCGGCGGCAGCAGGCGCAGGTCGCTGAACAGCAACACAGGCAGATTGGGCATCAATTCGCCCACCTTCAACTCAGTCTGGGAAACCTTGAACTTGAGCGCCGCGCCCACGCGGCTGTACTGGTCGGCGGACGTGCCGCTGTCAAGACTTGGCAGTAGGCCTGAGCGTGCGTGTTCAGGGCTGCTGTCGAGTTTGAAACCCAACAGGCCGATCACATCGACACCGGCACCTAGGACGCCCTGGCTATAACCTGAACTGGCGTTGAGGATGAAGCCTTGCGCCCACTCTTGAGTGCGCGATTGGGTGCTCGCCCCCTTGATATCGGCGTAGTCTCGGCTGAAGAAATAATTGCGAGCCTGGAGTGTCGCACGGGCGCCTTCGATAAAACCGACCTCTTCAGCCGGTGCCTCGGTACACAGCGCGGCTGCGATGCAGCCGCCGGCCAGGCGTGCTTTCGGGAAAAAACGCGGTGCAGTGCAAACGTGCATGGGGCGATTCCTGAATGTCGGGCAACAGCAATCCACCGGCCAGACGAACGCCCGCCGACCTGCAGATTGCGTCGAGAATGGGTGTGGGCAGGCCGGCACCCGCCCGCCTGCCCTATCGGGCGTGAAGCGCTGGACCGCTAGCGGTTGACCAGCTTCGCTGGCAGGGCGATGACCAGGAAGCAACTCAGGAGCAGGCAGCCAGCGAACACCCACAGCGCCGCGTGGGAAGTGCCGGTCCAGTCGGTGACCAGGCCCATCAGCGAGTTGCTGACCAGCCCGGCGATGTTCGCCACCGAACAGGCCAGGGCAAACCCGGTAGCGGCCGCGGTCCCTTTGAGGAAGGTCGCCGGCAGGCTGAAGAACACCGGCACCGCACCAATGATCGCGGCCGAGGCGACTGCGAACAGGAATACGGTCATGACCAGGTTCTGGCTGAACAATGTACTGCTGGCCATGGCGATGGCGCCGACGATGAAGGGCACGATAATGTGCCAACGACGCTCACGGTGACGGTCGGAGCTGGCGCCGATCATCAGCATGCCGGCCAGTGCGGCCAGGCTCGGGATGGCAGTGAGCAGGCCGATGTGAAACGTGTCGCTCACCCCTGCATCGCGGATGAAGGTCGGCATCCAGAAGCCCATTGCGTAGGCGCTGAGCAGGATCGAGAAATCGATACCGCCGAGCATCCACACCTTGAGGTTAAAGAACCCGTCACGGAAACTGTGCTTGCTGTCCTTGCCCTCTGCATCGTCCGCGGCAAGGTCTGCTGCCAGCTGAGCCTTGTCTTCGCTGGACAACCACTTGGCCTGCTGGAAGTGATTGGGCAAGGCCCAGAAGGTCAGAATGCCGAGCAGCACGCTGGGGATGGCCTCCAGCAAAAACAGCCACTGCCAGCCATGCAGGCCGTGCACCTGATCGAAATGCCCCATGATCCAGCCCGAGATCGGTCCACCAATCACGCTCGACAGCGGCAGCCCGATCATGAACAGGGCAATGATGCGCCCACGCCGGTACGTGGGGTACCACATGGTCAGGTAGAACAGCACCCCTGGCAAGAAGCCTGCTTCGGCAGCCCCGAGCAGGAACCGCAGGATATAGAACTGGGTGGTGGTGCTGACGAACATGGTGCACGCCGACAACAGCCCCCAGGTGATCATGATGCGGGCGATCCACAGCTTGGCGCCGACGCGCTGCAGAATCAGGTTGCTGGGGACCTCGAAAATGATGTAGCCGACGAAGAACAGCCCGGCACCCAGGCCATAGGCGGCAGTGCTGAACTGCAGATCCTCGAGCATCTGCAGTTTGGCGAAGCCGACGTTGATACGGTCCAGGTAGGCGGCAAGGTAGCAAAAGCACAGGAAGGGAATGAGCCTCCAGGTGATCTTGCTGTACAGCGCTTTGGTGCCCTGATCGATGTCGCTGTGGACCGTGGTTGCATTCGCAATTGGCATTTCCTGTCTCCTGGCGGGCGACTTTGTGGTTGTTTTTAAGGCCAGCAGTTTTCGACGCACCAGTACCGTCGCGCGCTACACGCGACGTGCCCAGGCCACGCCTGAAAAAACCCCGAGTGCTCCTGCGGGGCGACCACCCGGACAGCAGGCGATCATGAACGTGCTTCCGGCACCGTTCCTCGATTGTTATTGGGTAGGCCCCCTGCCGGTGTCAGCCGGTCGATTGCCTCAATTGCGCCATCGCTTCCTGGCGGGAAACCACATCGCCGTACTTACTGTCGATGTCGAACAGGTTGGCGTGGTGCGGGTCATCATGGCGATCACCCACACATTCACGCACCACGATGGTTCGAAAGCCATGCTGCATCGCATCGACCGCGCTGGCGCGGATGCAACCACTGGTGGAGCAGCCGGCCAAGACCACGGTATCCACCCCTTGGGCGTGCAGCAGCGGCGCCAGGCTGGTGCCGAAGAAAGCGCTGGCGTACTGCTTGCTCAGCACCAACTCCTCCGGCTGTGGGGCAACGGCGTCGCAGAACGCAGCCAAGGGGTTGCCCTCGACCATGTCCTTCATCACCGGCGCCTTGCGCACCCAGACACCGCCATCGACAAAATGCGGAGGCTGGTAGCGGATGTTGGTATGCACCACCAGAATGCCGCAATCGCGGGCTAGCGCCAGCAGGTCTGCGGCCTGCTCCACTGCCGCGACGACGCCTGGGGCGTACAGCGCAGCCCCCGGCGTGGTGTAGCCCTGCATGAAGTCGATCATCAGCAGCGCCGGTGCGCGACCAAAGCCGATACGCTGCCCCCATACACCCTGATAGTTGTCCCGAGCACTTTGTGCCTCGCTCATGTCCACCTCCCGATTTCAATAAGCGCCCGACAGCAAGGCACCGGCACCTGGCACCACCGCTTCCAGGTCCAGCGCCTTGAGCATGGCGTAGGTGGTGGCGATGGCAGCGGTGACCACAGGCTTGCCGGTCTGTGCCTCGACCTTGGCCACGGCCGGCAACGACTGCATCTGCACGCAGGCCGACAAGACCACCACATCCACTCCTTCAAGGTTCATGCCGGCTACGATGCCTGGCAGGTTGGCGGGGTCGTGACGGGCTACGGCCAGGTTGTCGGGAATCTCCAGGGCGCGCCAGTCCTGCACCTCAAAGCCTTCTTCGCGGATGTAGTTCACCACGAGTTCGGTCAGCGGCTTCATGTACGGGGCGACGATGGCGATGCGCTTGGCCTTCATCACATGCAAGGCTTCGACCAGCGCTCCGGCACTGGTGATGACCGGCGCCAGTGCGTCGTTGTCTGCAGTCGCCTGCCTGAGGCGCTGTTCGGATTGCCGGTGATAGCCAAGGCCCATGGCCATGATTGCCACCAGGCAGGCGTAGCCCAGTACATCGACCTTGGCATCGGACAGCTCCAGCGCACAGCGGTCGGACTCGGCATCCATGGCCGCCAGCTCTTCCTTTCTCACCTGCTTCATACGCATGCGGCTGGAATGAAAGGTAAAGCGCTCCGGGCGGATGGCTTGGCGCGCGTTGAGCATCGCCGGTATCTCGGTTTCCATGGTGGTGTTGGAACTCGGCACGATCTGGCCGATGCGGTATAGCGTGGTCATGTCTGGTGCTCCTTCAGGCAACGGATCGGTCGAGGAAAAGGCCGAATGCGGCAAAGAAACCATCGAGATCGTCCCAGGGGATCATGTGGCCAGCGTTGGCAACCTGTACGACCTGAATGTCTGGCTTGAGCTCACGGATTTCATCGATGTCGCACGGCTCGATCACCCCGCCGCGCCCAGCCACCATCAACAACGCCGGTTGGCGTACGGCGGGCAGATACTGATGGATGTCCACCTCGTGGAAGTCGTCGAAGGCCCGCACGATCGCAGGCTCGTAGCAGGTGTGCAGCCACTCGGCCCTGAGCGCCAGCTGCTCGTCGCTCCAGGTGACGCAATAAGTGCGCATGTCCTCGCCACTCATACCCAGGCTGGCCTGGCGAATGGAGTCGACATACCAGGGCAGCTTGCTTGGGTAAGCGCGGCGCCCTGGCCCGGATACCGGTGGGTCGACCAGCACCAGCTTCTGCAGGCCTGGCGCGCCGTTGGCAGCGGCACGAATCGCAAACCGTGCGCCCATCGAGTGGCCGATCAGGTGATAACTGTCCAGGCCCAGCGCGGCGGCAAAGGCGGGAATGTCGCTGGCACAGGCATCGGTGCCATAGTCCAGATCAGGGCCACTTGATGACAAACCGCGCCCGCGTACATCCAGTACGTAGGTATCGAAGTGCTGGCCGAGGCGCTCGGCGACGAACCCCCAAGTAATCGCCGGGCTGGTGATCCCCGGCACCACGATCAGCGCATGCCCCTTGCCGCCATAGCGCAGGTAATGCTGACGGATGCCATTGGCGCTTACATGACCGCCGTTGAGGAAGGTAGTCATGCGGCCTCCCCGCTCTTGAGCGGCTGGCCATAGAGGTCATAGCCGTATACCCAGGCCGGATCCTCCTGCGTATAGAGCCAAGTGTTGGCGTTGGACACCGACTGCACCTGCGAGGCTCGCTCTTTACGGTTGGCCTCGTACAGGGCAAAGGCGGTGCGGTGGTCCGACAAACCGGTCTCCTGCAAGCAGCGGGTCAACATGGCCGCATCCTCGATGGCCATGCAGGCGCCTTGGGCCATGTGCGGTTTCATCGGGTGACAGGCGTCGCCGAGCATCACCAGACGCCCACGGCTCCAGAGCGGCAGCGGGTTGCGGTTGCGCAGCGGCCACTTGGTGATCGATTCGGTGGCATCGATCAGCTTCTGGACGGTGGGGTGATAGCCCTCGAAGGCAGCGCGCATTTCTTCCTGACTGCTGTCCACGTAGGCGCCCTGGAAGTCCCACGCTTCGTGGGGCACACCGGTCACGAAGTAGTATTCGTCGCGCTTGGCCGTGGTGTAGTAGACCATCATGTGCCGGTCTTCGGACCACCACTTGACGCAGGGCTCGAATGCGTCGGCATGCTGCGCCAGGTTCACCCCACGGATCAGCGCACGGTGCGCCACCCAGCCGCTGTAGTTCGGCGCTTCGGCACCGAGCAATTCTTCGCGGATCTTGGAGTGGATGCCGTCGGCTCCGATGACGATGTCCGCGACCGTGTGGGTGCCATCGGCGAAGTCCAGACGCACCTGATCACCCGCGTCGATGATCTTTTCCAGGCGCTTGCCGAAGTGCACGGTGCCGGGCTTGATGGCGTCGATCTGCAGCGCATGCAAGTCCCCCCGGTGGATGGTGATGTAGGCCGCCCCGTATTCGCGGCGAGCATGCTCACCCAGTGGGATACGCGACAGGTAATCGCCGCTCTGACCATCGCGGCTGAACCAGAAGTCCGGGTGCGAGCCCATCAGCTCCAGCCTCTGTTCCAGCCCCATCCGCCGAAAGATCTTCATGACGTTGGGGCCGATGTGGATACCGGCACCCAGGCGGGTGAACGCCGGGGCCTGTTCGTACACCTCCACATCGAAGCCGGCCTGCTGCAGCAACGTTGCCGCTGCCGCCCCACCTAAACCCGCGCCGACGATTGCGATTTTTTGGCTTCCCCGCATGGAGAGTCTCCTGTTGTTCTGATGTGTGGCAAGCGGCATGGCCGCGAGTCATTTACAGCGTATACACTTTAAATGGCTCTTAGGAATAGGCCCATGAAAATATTTTCAAACAAACGATCGAAACTCAAAAAGATCACAATGTTACCGATTAATGGGGGATTGGGTTGAATGGTAACGTTCTAAAGATCACTTGCGTCAATCCAATGAATGCGTTTTCATCAAACCAGTTATGGTGTACACACTATTGTTTTGCACCATGACAAAGCGTCGAGCACTGCGATGGTGCACCGCTTTATTCCGCCAGAGACTGCCTAGGAGAAACCACGATGCCGGTGAGCAATGCACAATTGACCCAGATGTTCGAGCACGTACTGAAGCTGTCCCGAGTGGACGACACCCAGAGCGTTGCCGTCCTCAAGAGCCATTACTCCGATCCGCGCACGGTCAATGCCGCGATGGAAGCGGCGCAGCGACTAGGGGCGAAGGTCTACGCCGTGGAATTGCCGGCATTCAATCACCCCACCGCCATGGGCCGTGACATGACCGCCTACTGCGGCGATACGGCACTCACCGGCAACCTGGCGGCACAGCGCGCGCTGGAGGCCGCCGACCTGATCGTCGACACGATGATGCTTCTGCACTCCCCCGAGCAGGAGCAGATTCTCAAGACTGGCACCCGCATTCTGCTGGCAGTGGAACCCGCCGAAGTGCTGGCGCGCATGCTGCCCAACGAGGACGACAAGCGCCGGGTACTGGCTGCCGAAACCCTGCTCAAGCAGGCGCGCAGCATGCATGTGCGATCCAGGGCCGGCAGCGACTTCCATGCACCGCTCGGCCAGTACCCGGCAGTCACCGAGTACGGCTACGCCGACGAGCCAGGGCGTTGGGATCACTGGCCCAGCGGGTTCCTGTTCACCTGGCCGAACGAGGACAGCGCCGAGGGCACGCTGGTCCTGGATGTAGGCGACATCATCCTGCCGTTCAAGAACTATTGCCGTGAGCGCATCACGCTCGAGATTGAAAAGGGCTTCATCACCGGCATTCATGGCGGCTTCGAGGCCGAGTACCTGCGCGACTACCTCAAATACTTTAACGACCCTGAGGTCTACGGCATCTCGCACATCGGCTGGGGCTTGCAGCCGCGCGCCCAGTGGACTGCCATGGGCCTGCACGACCGCAACGACGGGATGTGCATGGATGCCCGCGCGTTCTACGGCAACTTCCTGTTCTCCACGGGCCCGAACACCGAAGTGGGCGGCAAGCGCAAGACCCCTTGCCACCTGGACATCCCGCTGCGCAATTGCGATATCTACCTGGACGATCAGGCCGTGGTCATGGCCGGGGACGTGGTCGCGCCCGAGCAATCACTGGCGCGATAACGGTTATACTGGCCGGGCGCTCCGCTATTGGCGGCCGGCCAGCTCCTTTCCACCAGCCCAAGCCCTCCCATGCCGAACAAGACTTCCCCCAGCAGCCCCCTCCACGACACCGCCCCTTACGACGTTACCGAACAGGTGGGCCACTTACTGCGCAAGGCTTACCAGCGGCACACGGCGATCTTCCAGCAGCAGGCGTGCGACCCACAGTTGACCTCCATTCAATTCGTCACCCTGTGCGCCCTGCGCGACCATGGCCCCAGCTCTCAGGCCGAGTTGATCAAGGCAACGGCCGTGGACCAGGCGACCATTCGCGGCATCGTCGAGCGCCTGAAAGCCCGTGAACTGGTGCAGCTCTCGCCAGACCCGGGAGACCGGCGCAAGGTGATCGTCACGCTCACCGACAGCGGTGCGGCATTGCTCGATGCGATGATCCCTTGCGCCCGGCAGATCAGTGAACTGAGCATGGGCAGCCTCAATGCCGCTGAGCGCGTGGCCATCTTGTACCTGCTGCGCAAGATGATCGACAGCGACGACGGCGCGGCCTGAGTCGCACTACGGCTGGACAGCCCCCTCTTCTTACGGCCCGCCTGAGCCACCGATTCAGTGAGCTCATTGCCCCTGCCCTGCTCATCCGTATCCCTGGCCTGCTTCTTGCTCATTCATTTCATGTAGTGAGTACTTACCGAAATGCACGCCACCTGTGGGTGCTTCGGTAGCGCAAGTCACCTCCAGAGATGAGCCCATCATGCAAACAACCCTCTGCGTGCAGGTCAACGGCCAGTCGTTCGACGTCGACGCCCCGCCTGAAACGCCCTTGCTGCTGATCCTGCGCAACGACCTGTGCCTGAACGGCCCCAAGTACGGCTGCGGCCTGGGTGAATGCGGCGCGTGTACGGTGATCATCGACGGCGTGGCCGCTCGTTCCTGCATCATCCCCCTGGCCGGGGCCGTCGGCCGCGAGATCACTACGCTCGAAGGGCTGGGCTGCAAGCGTGCGCCGCATCCTGTGCAACAGGCGTTCATCGACGAGCAGGCAGCCCAATGCGGCTACTGCATGAACGGCATGATCATGACCGCCACGGCCCTGCTCGATCGAATCCCCCAGCCCAGCGATGAGCAGATTCGCAACGAACTGTCCGGCAACCTGTGCCGCTGCGGCACCCACGTCGAAATCCTGCGCGCCGTGCGCCGCGCCGCCGACACCCGGAGGAAAGCATGAACCACTCGCAACAGGTGCCCAGCCGTGACCAACTGCTGGCCAAGACCGGCGTGCTGCTGATCGTCGATCAGATCACCCCGCCTTCCGGCCCGGTGGCCAAGGGTGTAACGCCCGTGCCCCGGGAGCGCGAACTGGCGCTGTTCATCGCCGTCTGCGACGACGGCAGGGTCTATGCCTTCAATGGCCACGTCGACCTGGGTACCGGTATCCGCACCTCGCTGGCGCAGATCGTCGCCGAAGAGTTGAACCTGCGCATGGACCAGGTGCACATGGTGCTGGGCGATACCGAGCGGGCGCCCAATCAAGGCGCGACTATCGCCAGCGCCACCCTGCAGATTTCAGCCGTGCCCTTGCGCAAGGCTGCAGCGACTGCACGCCGTCATTTGCTGCAACGGGCGGCGCTGCGCCTTGGGTGCGAGCCCGCGTCGCTGCGTATCGAAGAAGGCACGGTAATCACCAGCGACGGCACCACGCTGAGCTACGCCGAACTGGTAGCGGGTGAAAACCAACAGTTGCACATTGCCGAGGATGCGCCGCTCAAACCCATCGAAGACTACACGTTGGTCGGGCGCAGCACCGCCCGCGTGGACATTCCCGGCAAGGCCACCGGTGAACTGACTTACGTTCACGACATGCGCCTGCCCGACATGCTGCACGGGCGAGTGATCCGTCCGCCCTATGCTGGCCACGACAGCGGCGACTTCGTGGGCAACAGCCTGCTGGCCGTCGATGAATCATCCATTGCCCACGTACCGGGCGTCGTGGCGGTGGTCGTGATCCGCGATTTCGTCGGCGTGGTTGCCGAGCGCGAGGAGCAGGCCATCCGGGCTGCTCAGGACCTGAAAATCAGCTGGAAGCCCTTTACCGGCAAGCTGCCCGACCTGAGCGATGTAGCCCAGGCCATCCGCAACAACCCAAGGGTTCAACGCACGGTGCTGGACCAAGGCGATGTCGATGCCGGCCTTGCCAATGCCAGCCAGCGCCTGAGCCGTACCTATTTATGGCCGTATCAGCTGCATGCTTCGATTGGCCCATCGTGCGCGCTGGCCGACTACACGCCTGGGCAGATCCGCGTGTGGTCCGGCACCCAGAACCCACACCTGCTGCGCGCTGATCTGGCCTGGCTGCTGGCCTGCGGCGAGGAGCGCATCGAAATCATCCGCATGGAGGCTGCCGGTTGCTATGGCCGCAACTGCGCCGACGATGTCTGCGCCGACGCCGTGCTGCTGTCGCGCGCCGTGCAACGCCCTGTGCGGGTACAGCTGACCCGCGAGCAGGAACACGCCTGGGAACCCAAGGGCACAGCCCAACTGATGGAGATCGACGGCGGCCTGAACGCCGATGGCAGCGTGGCTGCCTATGACTTCCAGACCAGCTACCCGTCCAACGGCGCGCCTACCTTGGCCCTGCTGCTCACCGGGGCGGTGGAACCCGTACCGGCCCTGTTCGAAATGGGCGACCGCACGTCGATTCCACCGTATGACTACGAGCACATGCGCGTGACCATCAACGATATGACGCCGCTGGTGCGCGCTTCGTGGATGCGCGGCGTATCGGCCATGCCCAACAGCTTTGCCCACGAGTCCTATATCGATGAGCTGGCGTTCGCAGCGGGTGTCGATCCGGTGGAATACCGCCTCAAGCACTTGTCCGACCCACGTGCCATCGACCTGGTCAAGGCTACCGCCGCGCGCGCCGACTGGCAGCCGCATACCCAGCCCATGCAAAGCCAGGGCGAAGGTGACGTGCTGCGCGGGCGCGGCTTTGCCTACGCGCGCTACATCCACAGTAAATTCCCAGGCTTTGGCGCCGCGTGGGCGGCCTGGGTGGCTGACGTAGCCGTTGACCGGCGTACCGGTGAAGTCGCCGTCACCCGCGTGGTGATCGGGCATGACGCCGGGATGATGGTCAACCCCGAGGGCGTGCGCCACCAGATCCACGGCAATGTCATCCAGTCCACCAGCCGGGTGCTCAAGGAGCAAGTCAGTTTCGAAGAGTCGACCGTGGCCAGCAAAGAATGGGGCGGCTACCCGATCCTGACCTTCCCTGAGCTGCCTGCCATCGACGTGATGATGCTGCCGCGTCAGCACGAAGCACCGATGGGCAGCGGCGAATCGGCTTCGGTACCCAGTGCCGCTGCCATTGCCAACGCCATCTTCGACGCCACCGGGATCCGCTTTCGCGAGCTGCCGATCACCGCCGAACGGGTGCGCGCCGCCCTGGGTGGCGATGGCCAGGGGCCTGGGCCATCGACTCCGACGCAGCCTGCAAATAAACGTTCAAAGTGGTGGTTCGGCGGCTTGGCCGGGGTGTTGGGCGCAGCCCTGGGCATGCTTGCCACCGCCCTGCCCTGGCGCAGTGAAATCGCACCGGTTACCCCGCCCGGCGCTGGCAGCTGGAGCGCCGCGATGCTCGAACGCGGGCGCCAGGTGGCTGCGGCCGGCGATTGCGCCGTGTGCCATACGGTCAGCGGTGGCAAGGTCAATGCCGGCGGTCTGGCCATGCAGACGCCCTTCGGCACGCTCCACACCACCAACATCACGCCCGATCCGGAAACCGGCATTGGCCGCTGGTCATTCGCCGCCTTCGAACGGGCCATGCGTGAAGGTATCAGCCGTGATGGCCGTCACCTGTATCCCGCGTTTCCCTACACCTCGTTCCGCGCCATCAACGATGCCGACATGCAGGCACTGTATGCCTACCTGATGTCGCAGCCTCCGGTACGCCAGCAGGCGCCCGCCAACCAGATGCGCTTCCCGTTCAACCAGCGACCGCTGATGGCTGGCTGGAACGCCCTGTTTCTGCAGCGCGGGGAATACCAGCCAGACCCGCAACGCAGCGCTCAGTGGAACCGCGGCGCCTACCTTGTCGACGGCCTCGGCCACTGCACGGCCTGCCATTCACCGCGCAACCTGATGGGCGCCGAGAAAGCTGGCAGCAGCTACCTGGCCGGAGGGATGGTCGATGGCTGGGAAGCACCGGCCCTCAATGCGCTGGGCAAATCAACCACCCCGTGGACTGAAGAGGAGTTGTTCAACTACCTAAGTACTGGGTTTTCTGAAAAGCACGGGGTGGCGGCAGGCCCCATGGGCCCGGTGGTCAGCGAGCTGGCGACGCTGCCCAAAAGCGACGTGCGTGCCATCGCCCACTACCTCAGCTCACTCGATGGCGAGCCTCAGTCGCAGGCGGCCAAGGCCCCGCAGCCGGCTGAAACCCACGTGTCATTGAGCAATGGCGAACGCGTGTTCAAAGGCGCCTGCATGGCCTGCCACAGCGATGGACAGGGGCCGAAACTGTTCGGCGTCAGCCCGTCGATGGCGGTGAACAGCAACGTTCACAGCGAGCTGCCAGACAATCTGCTACGGGTGATACTGCACGGCATCCCTACCCCAGCTACCCGCGACCTGGGCTACATGCCGGGCTTCAAGGACAGCTTGTCGGACCGCCAGATAGCCGATCTTGCGGCATACCTGCGCCAGCGTTTTGCAGGTGACAAGCCCGCCTGGCCAGGGCTCGCCGCCAAGGTCGCGCAGGTGCGCGCCAACCCAGGCAGCCATTGAAGTCACAGGCGCAGGCCGCGCAGGACAAGGTCGCTGATGAAGGCCAACCAGTCGGCCTTGGCCTTGGGGTCAGCCAGGTCCACGGCCAGGAACGAACTGAGCGTATGGCGGTTGGAGTTGTAGAAATAGCAGAGCGAAGCAATCATCAGGTAGGCGTGGGTAATGTCAATGTCGTCACGAAACAGGCCCTTCGCCTGGCCCGCGTCGATGATCGGCCGCAGCACGCCAACCGCCTCGCCCGACAAGGCCTTGAGGTTCTGCGACTTGCGCGCATGCTCGCCTTGGTGAAGGTTCTCGGTCGCCAGTAGGGTGACGAATTCGGGGTGTTGCACGTAGTAATCCCAAATGAATGCCACCAGCGTGCGCACCGCCTGCTCAGGGTCGGCCAGGTCCAGTTGCAGCCCGGCTTCGGCCTGGTTGAAACTGGCATAGATGTGCTCCAGCACACTGATGAACAGCTTTTCCTTGTTGCCGAAGTAGTAATAGATCATTCGGTCGTTGGATTTGGCCAGGGTAGAAATCTGCTCGACGCGCCCACCGGCGTAGCCTTCCCGGCTGAAGACCTGTACGGCCGCCTTGAGGATGTTGTCTCGGGTGCGGTCGGCCTGTTGGGCACGGATACCGGTTTTGCGCGTTTGCATGGGGGTCTCTGTGAGGCTGGCGAAGAGAACCACACTGCCACATTAGGGGGGTGTTGCGTAGTTTTTCGGCGAGGGGATCGGTGCGAGCGAGGGAGGGAGGTGCTACTCAAATGCTGCGATTGGCAAACGGCGAACACTAGCAAGGCTTGGTCAAAAGCCGGAAACCGGCCTAACACAAAAAAGCCCTGATAAATCAGGGCTTTGATGAAGAATAGTGGCGGAAGCGTAGAGATTCTGCGCCCTTTGACT